>NZ_JAZHFT010000019.1:0-89755 GCF_036541425.1 Consotaella aegiceratis | reverse complement strand
CCGAGGGCGGGCTCGAGGGGGCGCTCGTCTCCATCGACGCCATCGCCACCAACGCCACCATCGCCAGTGCCATCCGCGCCGAGGGCGCCGATTACCTCTTGGCCGTGAAGGCCAACCAGCCGACGCTTCGGGCCGAGGTCGAAGCCTGCTTCGACGACGCCTCCTCCGGCACGATCGACACCGACATCCAGTGCGACAAGGGCCATGGCCGCATCGAGGAGCGGACCGTCCACGTGCTCCGCGAGGTCGACTGGCTCGCCGGCCAGCGCCGCTTTCCCGGCGAACTGCGCCTGCCCGACGCGGCCTGCATCGTCAGGGTGCAGAGCCGCACCCAACTGGCCGACCGCAGGCGCTTCGACACGCGCTACTTCATCTCCTCCGCCGCCCTCTCCGCCCCCAAGGCGGCCGAGGCCGTGCGCGGCCACTGGGCCATCGAGAACCGGCTTCACTGGGTGCTCGACGTCACCTTCGCCGACGATCAATCCCGCCTCAGAAAGGGCCACGGCGCCAAGAATATGGCCGTCGTCCGCCACTTCGCCCTCAACCTCATCCGCAACGCAACCGACAAGAACTCCCTGAAAACCCGCCGTAAACTCGCAGGATGGTCGACAGACTACCTCGCCGAACTCCTCACACCATCCCTTCAGTAATTTGGATTCGGAGCCCTGTGCGCCCTTCGGAGTTCGATCGTCGATCGGCTGGCCAAACGTTTCGAGACCGCAAACGGAAGGGCGGCGCCGCCGATTACGGCACCCCTCATTCTTCAGGCACGATCTTCGAAGAAGAGACTGGTGCGGTCGAGAAGACTCGAACTTCCACGGGTTGCCCCACAGCGACCTCAACGCTGCGCGTCTACCAATTCCGCCACGACCGCACGTCGTGAAGCCGATCCGTCGTCGGCTGCGGGCATGTAACAAATGGCTGTTGACGACACAAGGGTTTTCAGGCCGCCGCCACCCGAAAATTGGAACATCGACCCCGAGCCTTTTCCCGGCCCGCCGACATGGCTAGATAAGCGTCATGGATGCCCCGTTTTCGCCCATCGAGCGCCCTGCCCGCCTTACGGTTTCGGCCCCGACCTTTCGTCCCAGGGACCCGGCCCCTCCGGTGGAGTGGCTGATCTGGGAAGGGCTGACAAAGTATCAGGATGCCCTCGCCTTCATGGATGCGAGGGCCACGGCGATCCATCGCGGCGAGGCCGGCGAAGCGGTGCTGTTGCTGGAACATCCCCCGCTCTATACGGCAGGGACCAGCGCCGATGTCGCCGATCTGGTGGCGCCGGACCGGTTTCCGGTCTTCAAGGCCGGTCGAGGCGGCGAATACACCTATCACGGTCCGGGCCAGCGCATCGCTTACGTCATGCTGGATTTGAAGCGGCGACGGCCCGACATCCGCGCCTTCGTCGCCGCGCTGGAACAGTGGATCATCGCGACGTTGGCGGAGTTCCAGGTGAAGGGCGAACGGCGCGAGGATCGTGTCGGCGTATGGGTGCAGCGGCCGGAGCGTCCCCCGTCCCCAGATGGCAGCCCGGCGGAGGACAAGATCGCGGCGATCGGCATCCGGGTGCGCCATTGGGTGACGCTGCATGGAATCAGCCTGAACGTCGATCCTGATCTGGAGCATTTTTCGGGGATCATCCCCTGCGGCGTCCGCAATCACGGTGTCACGAGTCTCGTCGACCTCGGGCTGCCGGTCACGATGCCGGAGGTCGACGGCCTGCTCCGCCGCAATTTCGAAGCCGTGTTCGGCCCGACTCTGGACAGCGAAAACCTCGCCTACGCTCAGCGTCCCTGAAGCGGCTCGTCCGATACGGGAGCGGCTTGCCGGGCCGCCAGCTGCTCGCGCCAGAACAAATAGAGACCCGACGAAACGATGATGGCGACGCCGAGCCACTTCAGCGCATCGGGATAGTCGCCGAAGACCAGGAAGCCCAACAGCGTTGCCGAGATGATCTCCAGATATTGGAACGGCGCCAGCATGGAGGCCGGCGCCAGCTGAAAGGCGAAGGTCACCAGAAAATGCCCGATCAGCCCCACCGCACCGAGCAGCAGCATGAACATCCACACATGAGCTTCGGTCGGGAGGCCCAGCCGCAATTCCTGCACGTCGAGCATGGTGCCGGCGATCATCGCGAAAAACACCGAGATCGCGCCGCCGACGCCGGCGTAGAGCTGCATCGCCAGGGGCGACGCGGTACCCGTCAACTGCCGGCTAAACAGCAGATAGATCGAAAACAGCGTCGCCGTGCCGAGCGGAAACAGCGCCACCACGCCGAACACGGCGAAGCTCGGGCGAATGACAATGAGGGCACCGACGAACCCCATGACGATGGCGATGCGGCGGTGCCAGCCGACCGTTTCCTTCAGCACGACTGCCGAGAGGATGGTGAGGATGAACGGCTCGACGAAGAAGATCGAGATGGCGTCGGCCAGCGGCATGAATTTCAGCGCCGTGAAGAACAGAATGCTGGCGACTCCCGTTAATGCGCCGCGCAGCAGGTGCATCATCGGCTTTTCGATCCGAAAGCTCTGCGGACCTTCGAGCAACAGCAGGAGCGGCACCGTCAGGACGGCCTGGAGAATGAATCGGCCCAATGCGACCTCTCCGGTCGGGACCTGGAGAACCGAACCGAGATACTTGGCGACGGTGTCCATCCCGGGCAGCAGCAAGGCCCCGCAGACCATTAGCCCCAAGCCGCGAAACGTCTCGGCGGCGGTGTTTTCGATCGTAAAGGCGGGTTTCATGCGGACACCGTTGCAGTTGAGCAGAAGACCCGCCATCGCGAGTTCGCTAAGACGGCACCGAAACGCGGCTTTATCGAGGAGCGGACGATGACCACCATTCTTGTCGACGCCGACGCCTGCCCCGTCAAGGATGAGGCGCTGGAGGTGGCCGATCGCTTCGGCCTGCCGCTGGTGCTCGTCTCCAACGGCGGCATGCGGCCATCACGCTATCCGGGCGCCCGCATCATCACCGTGCCGGAAGGCGCGGACGCCGCCGACGACCGAATCGTGGAAATGGCGGCGCCCGGCGACGTCGTCATCTCCGCCGACATCCCGCTCGCCTCACGCGCGCTGGAAAAAGGCGCCGCCGTGCTGAATCCGGACGGGCGCGAGCTCACCGCCGAATCGATCGGCGCGGCCCTGTCCTATCGCGCCTTTGCCCAGCATCTGCGCGAGACCGGCGAGAGCAAGGGCTACAACAAGAGCTTCAGCGCCGCCGACCGCTCGCGCTTCCGCCAGAGCCTGGACAAGCTGTTGCGCCAGCGTTCAGCGGAGTAGCCGCCCGCCAGATACGCCAGCTACGACAAGCTATTACTTGGCGTAGCGCGCTCCATATTCGGCTGCGTAGGCCTCGATCGCATCATGCCAGGCGGCAATCTTGCCTTCGGCCCCCGGTTGATCTCCGATCTGCAGAAGCTGGCGCGTCCAGTTGCCCGATTCCTGCGACCAATCGTAGACCGAAAGGCCGTGTTCTTCGAGAACCGCTTGCGGATCGACGCCCGCCTCGACGGCCGCCGTCAAATGACCCTGCACACGGGCGTAATCGTCGAAGGTCGCGAGCTTGGCCTTGATCTCGACCGGATCGCCGCTTCCCCGGAAACGCCCCACGTTGGGATCGCTAAACACCTCCCCGAAACGTTTGGTGAGGCGATTGTCCGGACCTTCCTCACGTAATGCCTGGCCGAAGCGCGCATTGGCGGTCTCCCATTGAGCTTCGTCGACCTTTAGAATTCCGAGCACTCCGAAAACGCGTGCTTGTCTGAAAGCCAGGCGCTGGCAGCCGCCCACTCGTCGAACGTGATACCGTTGACCGGTTCAGGCCAATCCGTCGCGCTCGCGGGCGAGACACCAAGCCAAAATGCGAGAGCAAAGGCGAAGCTCAGCAGGCGTGGCGCTGCCGCGCCGGACAGATGCCCACGCGAGCGGTTGGGCGAGTGAGGCATTGGAGTCTTCTCCCGCTATCGGGCAGCCGGCGGCGCCCGCTTGTCTTCATCCTTTCAGGGGGATCTAGGGCTTTTTGCGCTCAGTCGATATTTTTGGGTCAAACAGTCTCGCCGGTATCGCCGCGGACTTTTTCAGGACCGGCGTTCCAAGCGGCTAACCATCAGCGCCGCCACCTTCATGTCCTCGAAACGGCGGGCGCGCCGCGCCACCGCCTCCTCGTCCTCGCCCCACTGTTCGATGTTCCAGTCTTCGTCGAGATGGGCGAGCGCCCAGGCTTCGTCGACGTCGAGATGACCGTCCGCGACGGCGAGCGCCAGCAGCGCTGAACCGGTCAGCGTCGTCATCTGATGGAAGCCGGCCAGTTGGAAGGCGTCCGCGATCTCCGCCAGCCGCGCCTTGAAAAGCTCGATCGCCATCGTTGGCTGGGGCGTATGCATGACGCCTTCGGCCAGCGTGAATCGCACCCCGAGCTCATCCTCATAGATGCGGATGATCGGGTCCCAGCGCTCCGTCTGGCGCTCGACCAGACGATCGGGACCGCCGGCGCGATAGAACAGAAGATCGGTCTCGATATATCGGCCCGCATCTTGCCTAACGGCGTCGAGATCCTGAGCTACGCCGTCGATGACGGTGTTGGTCAGCCGCGTCATCGGCATCGTCGTGGGATCGACCCTGTCCGTCTGGGCGTCCCACTCGACGGCAATGACATCGGCCACCGCGCGAACAGGCACCGTCAGAGGATGGCGCGCTGGCGTCCGGACGGGACGTCCGTCCAGAAGCACGGCAAAGCCGCCGTCCTCCTCGCCGATGCTCACGGTCTTGTAGAAACGCTTCGGCAGCTCTGGCCGAACGGTGCCTTCCTTCATGGCTTTCCCCCACGCCAGACGGTTGTAGTCGCCCGCAATGGCCGAACCGCTGCTTCGCATCACCCCTCGGCCGCCTCTGCGGCCGCCCGACCCGATCCAACGATCGACGGGCCGCGATCGATCCATGCGGCCAGCAGCGTTTCGAGTTCGTCCATGGTGTTGACGACATGCTGGGCGCCAGCCTCGAGGAGCGCGGACGTCTCGCCGTTGCCCCAGGTTACGCCGATGCCAGCCGCGCCGGCGGCACGCGCCATCGCGATGTCGAACACGGCGTCGCCGACCACCAGCGCGTCGGCCGGATCGACGCCGGCCTCCAGACAGGACTCCAGCACCATGGCCGGATGCGGCTTGGACGGACAGTCGTCGGCTGTGCGAATCGTCAGGAAATGGCCTCCGAGCGCGTACGTCTCGAGAAAGGAGACCACGCCGCGCCGTCCCTTGCCAGTGACGATACCGAGGATCACGTCGTCGCGTTTCCTCAAACGGGCGAGGAGGTCGTGCACGCCGTCGAAAAGCGCTTCCGCGGCGGGAGCGCCGCTGGCGCGCATCACCAGAAAGGCCTCGCGATAGGCGGCGACGAGATCGTCATGATCGGCCTCCTCGCCCGCGGGATGCAGCCGCGCCATGACCTCGCCGAGCGACAGGCCGATCGTCCGGCGGATCGCATCTTCGGCCGGCTCCGCCAGACCGCGCGAGGCGAAGGCGCGTTGCATGGTGGCGCAGATCGTCGCCGCGCTGTCGACGAGCGTGCCGTCGCAATCGAACAGGATCAGCCGCATTCGCCGTATCAGTCCTCGCTTGCCGCCTCGTCGAGGCCGAACAGGTTCCAGCTCTGCACCATATGCGGCGGCAGCGGCGCGATCTGGTCGATCACCCCGCCATCGGGATGGGGGATGAGGATCCGCCGCGCATGAAGATGCAGCCGCTTCTGCACGCCGCCGGGAAAATCGAAATTGGTATCCGCCTCGAAATATTTCGGATCGCCCAGGATGGGATGACCGATATGGGCGGCGTGGACGCGGAGCTGGTGGGTCCGCCCCGTATAGGGCTCCATTTCCAGCCAGGCGAAGCGTTGCGCCACCTGTTCGACGACACGGTAGTGAGACACCGCATGGTCGGCGCCGTCGTCGCCATGCTTGGCGACGCGGACGCGGTCGCCGTCCGGCGTCGGCTCCTTGACGAGAAAGGTCGAGATCCGGCCGTTCCGCTTGGCCGGCACGCCCTTGACCAGGGCCCAGTAGATCTTCTTGGTCTCGCGCTCGCGGAACGCCTTGGTCAGGGCGACGGCCGCGCCGCGCGTGCGCGCCACCACCAGGACACCCGACGTGTCGCGGTCGAGCCGATGGACAAGCCGCGGCTTTTCGCCCTTCTTGTTGCGCCAGGCGTCGAGCATCTTGTCGACATGACGCGAGACGCCCGAGCCGCCCTGGACGGCGAGGCCCGACGGCTTGTTGAAGACGAGCACCTTGTCGTCCTCGTAGATCAGCATCTGGGCCAGCACGTCGTCGTCCTGGCGGTGGCGCATGGTTCCCGCCGTCAGCGGCCCGCGCGGTGCCGTCGCCTCGTCGGTGCCGAGCGGCGGCACGCGCACGATCTGGCCCGGAGCCAGGCGCGTGTCGCTCTTGGCCCGGCCGCCATCCACGCGAATCTGGCCGGAGCGCAGGAGCTTCTGCAAATGCCCGAAGCCGAGGCCCGGATAATGGGCCTTGAACCAGCGGTCGAGGCGCATGCCGGCCTCGTCGGGCTCGATCCTGACCTGTGCTATTGCCGCCATGTCAGCTCCTTGCGATCCATCCCGACAAGATAGGTCAGGCGAACAGGCGCACGAGGCCGAGGCCCGCGACCAGCGCCGCCAGCCCCAGACCGATCGAGCCCGCGAGGTAGATGGTCGCGAGCCCGGCGTCGCCACGCTCGATCAGTGTGACCGCGTCCAGCGAAAAGGTGGAAAAGGTGGTGAAGCCGCCGAGCATGCCGGTGGTCAGGAACAGCCGCAGTTCGGTCGAGGCGTCGAAGCGGCGAGCCATCAGCTCGATCAGAACGCCCATGGCGAACGAGCCGAGAACGTTCACCGCGATCGTGCCGTAAGGAAAATTCGGCCCGAGCGCCCGCAACGAGGCCAGGCTGACGAGATGGCGACAGGAAGCGCCGATCCCGCCGCCCAGCGCAATGATGAGAATCTGCTTCATACCGTTCGTCTAGCGCGTCGGCGGCGCCGTTTAAAGCGTTTCAAACCGCGACCGACACGAAGACGCCGGCCACGAGGCCGGCGTCCGTCGAAGGCGTCGAGCGATTTTTCGGCTCAGTCCTCAGAGGTCACCGTTTCCAGAAACGGTTGTCGCCGCTCCCGTCTCAAGCCGAGGTAGGTGCCCCAGCACAGCGCCAGCAACAGAAACGCGAAGGGAAAACCCGTCGCGATCGCAGCGCCCTGCAGCGAGGCCAATCCGCCCCCCAACAGCAACGCGATGGCGACGAGACCCTCGAAACATGCCCAGAACACCCGCTGCGGCACCGGCGCATCGACCTTGCCGCCGGCGGTGATCATGTCGATGACGAGCGAGCCGGAGTCCGACGACGTCACGAAAAACACGATCACCAGCACGATGCCGATGAACGACGTGATCGACGACATCGGCAGCTGCTCGAGCATGGCGAAGAGTTGCAACGGCAGTTCCGCCTCCGCCACCCGCGTATAGCCGCCGATCAGTTCGGTGATCGCCGTGCCGCCGAAGATCGTCATCCAGATGATCGACACGACGCTCGGGATGATCAGGACGCAGGTGACGAACTCGCGGATCGTCCGCCCGCGGGAGACCCGCGCGATGAAGATGCCGACGAAGGGCGACCACGACATCCACCAGGCCCAATAGAAGGTCGTCCAGCCCGTCAAAAAGTTGCTGTCCGTGCGACCGAACGGATTGGACAGGGGGAGGATGTTGGCGAGGTAGGAGACGGTGTTGCCGAAGATCCCCTGCACCAGGCTCCAGGTCGGCCCGACGGCGAACACGAACGCGAGAAGCAGCAGTGCCAGGGCCATGTTGATCTCGGAGAGCCGCTTCACGCCGGCGTCGAGACCGGCGACCACCGACGTTAGCGCGACGCCGGTGATGCAGACGATCAGGATGATGTTACCGAGATTGGTGTCGGGAATGCCGAACAGATGGTGCAGACCGGCCATCGCCTGCTCCGCTCCAAGCCCCAGCGAGGTCGCCAGACCGAAGAGCGTGGCAAACACCGCGAGAATGTCGACGACATGTCCCGGCCATCCCCATACGCGTTCGCCAAGGATCGGATAGAAGGCGGAGCGGATGGTGAGCGGCAGGCCCCAGTTGAAGCAGAAGAATGCGAGCGCCAGCCCGACGATCGCGTAGATGCCCCAGGGATGCAGTCCCCAGTGATAGATCGTGGCGGCCATACCGAGCCGACGCGCGCCGAGCGGATCGTCGGGGGCACCCTGCAGCGGCGCCCAGCTGTCGGGCGATCCGGCGGCGCTGGCCACGGACGTCGAATAGTGCGTGACCGGCTCCGAGACGCCGTAAAACATCAGGCCAATGCCCATGCCCGCGGCGAACAGCATCGAAAACCAGCCGACATAGCCGAATTCCGGTTCGGCATCCTTGCCGCCCAGACGGATGGAGCCGTAGGGCGATACGATCAGAAACAGCCCGAACAGCACGAACACGTTGCCCGCGATCAGAAACACCCAGTCGAAGGTACTGGTCAGAGCGGGCCGCAGCCAACCAAAGAAATCCTCCGCGCCTTGCGGGAAGATCAGGGCCAGGGCGACGAATGCGATGATCAAAGCAGCCGAAACGGCAAAAACGGGATTATGAACATCCAAGCCCAGGATCTGAATATTGTCCTGTCCGACCTCATATTCGGAGATCGAGACTTCGGATACTTCACCTGGTTCAACAGCCATCGATATCCTTTCCTGAAATTTGTGTGGCGATTGCACCCCAAAACTAACAGATTTTTGCCGCAATCAATGGACCGGATCATTTTTCCCCGGATTGAGCGCTGCCATCGGCGCTGCGGCCAGCACGAGAACGCGGGAGACGAGCTTGGAAAGCGGCTTCGCGAAGCCAACGCTTCGCCCTTCGGCGGCCGGGCGTCACGGCAACCGATGGGGCACGACAAAAGGGCGCGGAAGAACCGCGCCCGCCCGTTCATCACAAACGTAGAGGAGGCAGAGCTAGGAGCGTCGCGCCGTCAGCGAATGCGAACTTTGCGGGGCTCGTAGACGATCTGCTGATGATACCGGCACCAGCTCTTGCCGTCCGTCGGCGCGCCGCAGCAGGTCGCGCCTGCGCCGGGCTCATCTAGAATGAATTTGCACGAAAAGGCGCCGACATGGGCGAACGGAGTCCGGTGCGAGGACGAAGGGCGAGCAATCTCGCGATGCGGCACCAGATCAAGGGCTCGGATGTGCTGGTTCATAGCGTCGTTCGCCCGGCCATCACCGGGCGATCCATCTTGTTCTTGCGGTAGTTCTGCGGGCGATACGGCATCGCGGCTCAAGTCGAGCCCCCAATCTGCCGTACAAGAGCGCCGTACTTAGGTGCGACCTCAATTCTTTTCAAGCGCCCGAAGAAGTATTTCGCCGATCATAGCAAACGGGACACAACATCCCGGACCGCCTACGCGGTCAGCCAGCGGCAAGCCTCCAGCCCAAAAGCCGGGTTTCGCCCAGGCCTGCGCAAGCCCTGTTCGGATAGTCTTTACCCATTGAAATCAAAAGGGAATATAGACTTATGATTCATGAGCGCAGCGCCGAACGGCGGGCCGGCTACTGGGATGCGATGAGCATCGTGTCGAGCGTTCTTGAGCGCCAGGAATACCGTTCCTCCGACAAGCCCGAAGCCTTGGAGGCGCTGTACGACGTTCGCGCCGCCCTCCTGAACGTCGCTTTTTCGGCGGAGATGACGGGAGCGCCGGAGTAGCCGGCGCGCGCGGGCGCCCGACAAAGCATCGTGCCGCCTAACGAAATTGACGACTCTCATCCTCATTTCTTCGGATGTCGGCATGGTTGCTTTTTGGTTAACGTCAGCGACATGGAGTTGAGGGCAGCAAGGTTCAAACAAGTCCCAGCTTCCGGACACCGAGTGTGCAAGCGTCAAAAAATCAGCAGCCAATTGCGAGGCCGGACGTGACCACCGAAAACAAGCATCCCGTATTTCTCGATCTTCTCGCCCTCATCATGCGTTCCGACGAAGAGCGCATCACCGACATCGTGCTGTCGCTTCCGATGGAGCGCCGGGCCGCGTTGGCCGCCTTCTGTCTGCCGCGCTGCCACTTGCGAGAGATCGCCTTTCAGATCGCCGCACACTGCGACGCCCGGTCGCTGCGCCTTGCTGCCGGCCTCAAGGCCGAAATCCTTCTCGATCAGGCCCAGACCCGCGCGGATTTCGACAGCGATCCCGCAGAGTCCCGGCGGAAGCGCGTCACGCTCGCTCACAGCGCCGCTGCCTGACGGGCCGACATCGTGCATGACGGGCCGGTCGAGCGAAATCCCGATGTCTCTCGCCCGCTAGGCCCGCCGATCTCCGAAAATCAAACATGCGTCGCCATGCGGGTGCGTGACCTAGCCCTGACGAAGGCTTCGGCCTTCCTGCAGCCCCGATCGGCGCGACCGCAACCAGTCGAACAGCTGGATCGACGCGCCGATGCCGTAGAGATAGAGCGACGTGGCCGCGATGCCCCAGCGCATCCAGGCCGGGCCGCCGAAGCCGGTGGCCAGCGACGCCAGTCCGAGCACCGACCAGAGCGCGAAAATCGCGAGATTGATGGGCCGCAGCCGCACCACGCGAACCGGATGGAGAAACTTCACCGGCGCGAACGTGGCCGCGACCGACAGCACGACCACGGCGAAGGAGACGTACTCGTTCAGCTTCAGGGCGAAGAACGCGAACACCACCATGTTCCACGTCACCGGAAAACCCCGGAAGAAGTTGTCCTTCGTCTTCATGCGAAGGTCGGCGTAATAGAGGGCGCTCGAAAAGACGATCAGCGCCGCCGCGATGAAGGACAGGGTTGGGCCCAACAGGCCGGACTGATAGAGCGCAAACGCCGGAATGATCACGTAAGTGACGTAGTCGATGATCGAATCGAGAAGCCCGCCCGACCAGTTCGGCAGCACCTTCTCGATGGCGATGCGCCGTGCCATCGGCCCGTCGATGCCGTCGACGAACAGCGCGAAGCCCAGCCAGGCGAACATCGCCACCCAGCGCCCCTCGGCCGCGGCAATAATCGACAGGAACGCCCAGAGTGCGCCGCTCGCCGTCAAGAGATGCACGCCGAAAGCTCGCCACTCGTCCGATTTTGCCATTGTTTCGTCCATGATCTCTCCCAACGCACCGATACGCCAAGGCGGGACGCCAGCCAACCATTGTGAACCGGACAGATCAAACGTATCTGCTCGGTTCAGGTACTCGCCGCAAGTGGGCTCGGCGCTGGTCGCCGCGCGAAAGGAGCAGGTTCTTGGTTCAACATCGCTGCGAAGTCGCCATCGTCGGGGGCGGTCTGGCGGGCTATGCCACCGCTCTGGGCATGGCTCAGGCCGGCTTCGACACCATTTTGCTGGCACCGCCGCCGAGCCGGCAGGACACCAGAACGACGGCCCTCCTCGGGCGATCCGTCGCATTCCTCTCGGAGATCGGACTTTTCCCCTGCATTCTCGATAGGGGAGAAGCGATCAAGACCATTCGCATCATCGATGATTCGAAGCGCTTGCTTCGCGGACCGTTGTTGGAGTTCAGGGCCGAGGAGATCGATCTTCGGGTTTTCGGCTACAACGTGCGCAACGCCGACCTGTTGTCTGCGGCGCAGGAACGGGCGGCCACGCTGTCCGGCCTTCAGATCCTGAACGAGCCCGCCGCCTCGCTTCACCATGACGACAAGAGCGCGACGTTGACGCTGGAAAACGGCGACAGCGTCGTTGCGTCGCTGGTCGTCGGCGCCGACGGTCAGCGCTCTCTGGTGCGCGAACAGTCGGCCATTCGCTTCCTGACATGGTCCTACCCGCAATCGGCGATCGTTCTGAACTTCTCCCATGCGGTTCCGCATCAGCACGCCTCCAACGAGTTCCATGCGTCCGCCGGACCTTTGGCTCAGGTGCCGTTGCCAGGCATGGCATCGTCGCTGGTCTGGGTGGAGCAACCGCATCTCGCCGACCTCTACGTCGATCTGAAGCCCGAGCGTCTGGCCCAGATGGTCGAAGAGCGGCTGCATTCGCTGCTCGGCGCGGTGACGGTAGACGGCCCCGTCGCGCGGTTTCCCTTAAGGGGCGGTTCGACCGTGCGGGTGACCGGCGGCCGTGCCGCATTGGTCGGCGAAGCGGGCCACGTGTTTCCGCCGATCGGTGCCCAGGGCCTCAATCTCGGCCTGCGCGACGCGGGCGCCATCGTCGCGGCCGCCTCGGCCAACCGTCTGGATCCGGGCCGGCGCCCCAGCCTGCGGCGCTACGAACTGGCGCGGCGCGCCGATATTCTGTCGCGCACGCTCGGCGTCGACGTCCTCAATCGCTCGCTTTTGGCCGATTTCGTCCCGACGCAGTTGGTGCGCGCCGCCGGCCTCAGTGCGCTCTCCGCCTTTGCGCCGATCAAACGAATGGCCATGCGCGAGGGATTGTTTCCCGGCGCGGGCTTCATCGGTCTGCCACGGTCGGTCCGCGATGCGATCGGCGGACGGGCGTCTTGAGCGGACAGGCGGATCGGCCGATGAACACGGCGCGCTTTTCCATCGGACAGGTCGTCCGCCACCGGTTCTTTCCGTTCCGCGGCGTGGTCTTCGACGTCGATCCGGTCTTCGCCCACACCGAGGAGTGGTACGCGGCAATTCCGGAGGACATCCGGCCAAGCAAGGATCAGCCGTTCTACCACTTGCTGGCCGAAAATTCGGAAAGCGCCTATGTGGCCTACGTCTCCGAGCAGAATCTGGTGGCCGACGACAGCGGCAAGCCGGTGCACCATCCGCGCATTGCGGAGCTGTTCGACGATCCTGTCGACGGATATTACCGGCTGAAGAGCGATCACCGAAATTAGGGTGTTCGGCATCGCCCCGGACATCGCACATGGGGCGACATCCGACGTGGGAGGCCTATCGCACCCAGCCCGTCGCCACCGCCCTCGCCCATTCCGGCCTGCCGGCGGCCTCGGCCAACGCGGCCATGCGAGTCGTGTCGTACGGGACGTGCCGAAACGACGTCAGCCAGCCGTCCCCTGCCTTTTCGAAGACGGCATAGCAGGCCGCCGCCGTCCCGCTTTGCATGAGGTGGTAGACAGGCAAATCGTCGTCATAGGCCGGACATCCGACGCTGCCCGGATTGACGACGAGGCGGCCGTCCGCAAGCTCCACACGCCGCGGCAGGTGCGTGTGGGCGCAGAGGATCAGCGAGGCGCCGATCCCGGCGGCCTCCGCCTCGATTGCTTCGCGACCCCTGGCTACGACCTGGCCATCCGGCAGGACCTGCTCCAGCCAATAGGTCGTGTCGCTGCGCGGCGTTCCGTGGCAGAGGAAGATCGCGTCGCCGATCGTCTGCGATGACGGGAGACCACGCAGCCAACCCATATGCGCGTCGGACAATTGCCCTCGCGCGGCCCGATCGGACGGCCCCATGTCCTCCAGCCGCCGGTCCAGAAGCCAGCGGTCATGATTGCCGCGAATCGAAATCATGTCGCGTGCCAGGATCAGGTCGGCCGTTTGATCGGCGGCCAACGGCCCGCTGAAATGGTCGCCGAGATTGACGATGTCCCGGATGCCCACTCGCACGATGTCGTCGAGAACGGCGGCGAGTGCGTCGGCATTGCCGTGAATGTCGGCGATCGCCGCAAAGCGCGTGGTGTCGAATTCGGTCATCCGGCGACTATGCATGCGCCGGCAGGCTCTGCCAACGATGCACGTCGCTTCACCAGCGCCTTCCGCCCCGCAAAGCGCTCAGGCCACCGAGGCCCGCCAACGAAAAACGGCGGCTCGCGCCGCCGTTGATCGCTGTTCCTGCCGAAGATGGTGGAGCCTATTGGCCGCCGCCCGACTTCGCGGCGTCCTGCGCCTGCTCGAACTTCTCGCGGCGCTCCTCCGCCTGCTTCTGCAAGGCGTCGTTGAGTTCCTTCTGGCGCTCCGCCAGCGCCGATTGATCCTGGGCCGGACCGTCGTAGGCCTGGGTGAAGCCCGACAGGGTGATCTTGATCGGATTGGGCTGACGCTGGAAGTTGATCGAGGTGATCGTCATCTGGCCGCCGCGCTTCATCGCGCCGACGATCTCGTCGGTCAGCGGCGCCTCGGCGATGCAGCGATCGGGGAAGCACACCGAATAGTTCAGTGCCTTCGGTGCGCTGGTGTCGACCTGCATCTGCACGCCGGCCGGAATCACCCGGCCGGTCGGAACCACGATCTGCAGGATGCTGGCCGGCTTGGCGCCTTCGACGCGGATCAGGTTGACGGCCGTCAGCAGCTGCCGCGTGTCGGCGATCAAGGTGAACTGCGTATTGCAGATCTTGTTGTCGCCCTGGGTGGTGCACGCCTTGAACCACTCGGTCGGGACCGCCGATTGCGCACTGGCGCCGCCGGCCGAGGCGGCGAGAGTCGCCGCTCCCAAGAAACCGGCAGCGAGCGCCTTGCTTGTGGCGTTGAACAAATGCCTCACGCGCATTGCATCCTTCCCGGACTATTGCAAAGGAGATTGAGAGGGTCTCATAACGGCCTTGTTGCTGTTTCGCAAATGCGGCCTTTTAGAGGCCCGATTCGACGCATCGACAGCGTCCGGCAAGATCGGGCTGCCGCAAGCTAGACCCGAGATCGACGAGCCGATTGGACTACCGCCATGCTCTATCAGACGTCCTGGACCCGCCTCAACATCGCGATTGCCAGCCTGTCTTTGGCTGTCGGTCTCTCGGTCGGCGGCCCGTCTGGCGCTTCGGCCGAGCCCGTCCACGGCATCGCCATGCAGGGCGAACCGGCCTTGCCGTCCGACTTCGACCACCTGCCCTACGTCAATCCAGACGCACCGCAGGGCGGACGGATGCGTTACGGCGTCTACGGCACCTTCGACAATCTCAATCCGGTCAGCGTGAAGGGACTGCTGACCACGGCGCGCGGCATCTGGGCCGATCCGGAATTTGGCAGCCTTGTCTTCGAGCCGCTGCTGCAGCGCTCCGCCGACGAACCGTTCACGCTCTACGGTCTGCTTGCCGAGAGCGTCGAGACGGACCCCGATCGCACCTTCGTCGAGTTCACACTGAATCCCCAGGCCAGGTTCTCCGACGGCGAGCCGGTCACGGTGGACGATGTACTCTTCACCTGCGAGATGCTGCGCGACCACGGCCGCCCGTTCTATGGAGCGTGGCTGAAGAAGGTGGAAAAGATCGAAAAGGTGGGCGAGCGCACCGTTCGCTTCACCTTCAACGAGCAGGCCGACCGGGAATTGCCGTTGCTGCTGGGCCTGCTGCCGGTGCTGCCCAAACACGCCTTCGATCCGAAGACCATCGACGAGACCACCCTGAAGCCGGTGATCGGTTCGGGCCCGTACGTGATCTCTGAAGTCGAGCCGGGGCAGCGCATCGTCTACAAGAAGAACCCCGACTACTGGGGCAAGGATCTGCCGATCAAGCGCGGCATCGACAATTACGACGAGATCCAGATCGACTATTATCGCGACATCAACGCCCAGTTCGAGGCCTTCAAGAAGGGTCTGTTCTACGTCTATCTGGAAGGCAATCCGCGCCATTGGCAGACGGCCTACGACTTCCCGGCCGTAACCAACGGCGATGTGGTGAAGGAGGCCTTCGAGACCGGTATTCCGGCCAACACGCGCGCCTTCGTGTTCAACACTCGTCGCCCGATCTTCCAGGATGTGCACGTGCGCAGCGCGCTGTCGCTGCTGTTCGATTTCGAGTGGGCCAACAAGAACCTCTATTACGGCGCCTACAAGCGTATCTCGAGCTTCTTCGAGAATTCCGAGCTGTCCAGCGTCGGGCAGCCGGCGAGCGAGAAGGAGAAGGCGCTGCTCGGAAACTATGCCTCGCAGATCGAGCCGGACGTCATGGACGGCACCTACCGCGCCCCGGTGAGCGACGGCAGCGGCACCGACCGCAAGCTGCTGCGGGCCGCCATGAGCGAACTCCAGGACGCCGGCTATTCGTTCGCCAACGGCCGAATGGCCGGACCGGACGGCAAGCCGCTCTCGTTTGAGATCATGGCGCAGACCGACGACGAGGAACGTCTGGCTCTCGCCTATAGCCGGACGCTCTCACGCCTCGGCATCGATGCCACCGTGCGGCTCGTGGACGACGCGCAATACCAGGCGCGCAAGCAGGAATTCGATTACGACATGATCCTGTTCACCTATACGGCCTCGCTCTCGCCGGGCGCCGAACAGGTCAACCGCTGGGGATCCTCGGCCAAGGACGCCGTCGGCTCGTTCAACTATGCCGGAGTTGCGGATCCCGCCGTGGACGCGATGATCGAGAAGATCGTGACGACCCGCACGCGCGACGAGTTCGTCGCCGCCGTTCGCGCCTACGACCGCCTGCTGATCTCCGGCCATTACGTGGTGCCGCTGTTCTATCTGCCGGAGAAATGGCTGGCCCGACGGAACTTCATCGAACATCCGGAGGCAACGCCGGTGACCGGCTACTATCTGCCGTCGTTCTGGATGGATCCTTCGCATCAATAGGCAAGGCAGCGTCGGCCCCGGAGAGCATCGCTACGGCGGCGGCCTACGGCGGCGGCCTCGATCGCGGGGACCGCATCGACATGAAAAAGGCCAGCGACGCGGATCGCTGGCCTTCGCAATTGCTGGCTGTTTGTCAGGGCAGGCCTGCCCTCGGCGCTACTCTTCGCGATAGACCTTCTCGCGCCGTTCGTGACGCTCCTGCGCTTCGAGCGACAGGGTGGCGATCGGACGGGCATCGAGGCGTTTGAGGCTGATCGGCTCGCCGGTCTCTTCGCAATAGCCGTAGGTGCCGTTGTCGATCCGCTCCAACGCGGCGTCGATCTTGGAGATCAGCTTGCGCTGCCGATCGCGCGCTCGAAGCTCGATCGCCCGGTCGGTTTCCGACGATGCGCGATCGGCAAGATCGGCCAGATTGGAGTTGTCGTTGGCCAAAGCCTCCAGCGTCTCGCGGGACTCGCGCAAAATCTCGTTCTTCCAATCGAGAAGCTTGCGGCGGAAATACTCCCGCTGCCGGGCGTTCATGAACCCGTCGTCCTCGGCAAACAGCGCATCCTTCTCGAGGGTATTGCTCATGTCGCCATCTCCGTTCACGCCAAAGCCGAGCTTATAGCGATGGTTTTTCGCAGGAACAAGCGCGATTGCCCTCTCGCGCCGTATCAAAACAGTTTGTAACTCAAGGTTTTCATTCGATCTTTCAAGCCTGCCGCATAATCAGGCAGGGTGACGCTCTGATGACACTGGTCTGCCGTCCGTTAAAGCGCTTTTAATATGGCGCGAGACTTGCATGACGGTTGCGTGATTCGATTGGACGCTGTGTAACTACCCAATCTCGATCAAAATGAGCTAGGGATGGCGCATGAGCGACACACCTCGATCCCGACTTGTTCTGATCCGCCATGCCCATGCCGCGCGTGGTCCGGCCATGCACGATTCGTCCCGGCCGCTCGACGAGCGCGGCCGCCAAGCCTGCGTCGAGGTGGCCGATCTGCTGCGCTCCACCGGCCATCGATTCGACGGGATCCTCTGTTCGCCGACCGTGCGCACCCGCGAGACCCTGTCGCTGGTTGTGCCCGAGGCGGGCGACGCGCCGGTGCGCTATCTCGAAACGCTCTATCTGCAAGGGACCGAGGCCTATTTCGAAGCCGTCAGGACGCTGGGCGGGAGTTCGACACTGCTGGTCGGGCACAATCCGATGACCCACGCCTTTGCCCACGCTCTATGCGGCAGCGGCGAAAACGACGGCCTCGCCGCGCTGGCCAAAGGCTTTCCGACTGCGGCGGTCGCCGTCATCGAGTTCGCTCGGCCGCTCGACGCGCTGGAGCCGGGCAGCGGCGAGTTGATCCAGTTCTTCCAACCGAAGAAGTAGAACGACGACAACGCGACCGCTCTTTTGGTGTCACGGCAGAGAACCTATATCGGGCCGAGAGACCTGTTCGTGTATTCGGAGGACGCTCCGCCTCGCCCATGACCTCCTTCGCCGACGAGGCGCGGATCGCCTTCGACAACCTCACCGACCGGACCAGCGGGCTGTTCGATCCGAGCATTCGTCTCGGCGTCACCGGCCTGTCGCGCGCCGGCAAGACGGTCTTCATCACCGCGTTGATCCACAATCTGCTGCATGGCGGGCGGCTGCCGATGTTCGCGGCGCAGGCCGAAGGACGGATCGCGGCGAGCTATCTGCGCGAGCAGCCCGACGCGGCGGTGCCGCGCTTCCAGTACGAGGACCACATCCGCACGATCCTGGAGGATCGCGCCTGGCCCGAATCGACGCGCGCCATCTCGGAGTTGCGCCTGACGATCGACTACGAATCGGCGTCCGGCTGGTCGCGGCTGTTCTCGCGCGGGCGAATCTCCCTCGATATCGTCGACTATCCCGGCGAATGGTTGCTCGACCTGCCGCTGCTCGACAAGGACTTCGCCACCTTCTCCCGCGAGGCCATCGAGCGGGCGAGCCTGCAGTCTCGAGCCGCCATGGCCACCCCTTATCTGGACCTGTTGCGCGAGACCGATGCGGCGGGTTCGGCCGACCCGGCAAAGGCGCAGGCGCTGAGCGCTGCCTTCGCGGTCTATCTGCGGGCCTGCCGCGACGACCAGACGGCGCTGTCGACGCTGCCGCCGGGCCGTTTCCTGATGCCGGGCGACCTCGAAGGGTCGCCTGCCCTCACCTTCGCGCCGCTCCTGCTCGAACCCGGAAAGCGGTATCCGAAGAATTCGCTCGCCGGCGTTCTGGAGCGGCGCTACGAGGCCTATAAGAGCATCGTCGTCAAACCGTTCTTCCGCGAGCATTTCGCCCGCCTCGACCGGCAGATTCTGCTGGTCGACGTGATGCAGGCCATCAATGCCGGACCGGAAGCGGTCTGCGACCTGGAAAATGCGCTCGCCGACATCCTGACCTGCTTCCGTCCGGGCCGCGCCAGCTGGCTCGGCTCGCTTCTCAGCCGCCGGATCGACCGCATCCTGATCGCTGCCACCAAGGCCGACCATCTGCACCGCGAGGCGCATCCGCGACTGGAGGCGATCGTGCGGCGGCTCGTCGACGGCGCCATCACGCGGGCGCGCTTTGCCCGCGCCGAAACGGGTGTCGTCGCCATGGCCGCGATTCGCGCCACGCGCGAGGCCAGCGTCGAGGATCAGGGCGAGCGTCTTCCGGTCATCGTGGGAACGCCGATGGCCGGTGAACGGATCGGCGGCGAGACCTTCGACGGTCGCAGCGAGACGGCGATCTTTCCCGGCGATCTGCCGGCGGATCCGGCCCGTGTCTTTGCTCCGCTCGATGCGAGCGAAGCCCCGTCGTCTCTATCGTTCGTGCGCTTCCGCCCGCCCCGGCTGGAGCGCACCGCGGAAGGCCTGACGCTCTCGCTGCCGCACATCCGCCTCGACCGCGCCCTGGAATTCCTGCTCGGGGACCGCCTCGCATGACCCGTCCGCCGCGCCGACCGGGCGCCTTCCGCATCGACGACAGGGATGCGTCCGCCGCGCCCGAGCCGCAGCGCGAACCCGATCTGGTTCGGGCGCCGCGTGCCGTCACCGACCTTTCGCAGGTCGCCGTCGATCCGGAGGATACGATCGACCGTGATGATCTGGAGAGCCTCGATCCCCCGCCGGCCATTCGCCGCAAGCGTGGGTTTTCCTTCGGCAAGCTCTTCATGACTGCACTGGGCGCCCTCATATCGCTCGCGATCGGCTTGGCGATCGACAGCCTGATCCGCGATCTCTTCGCCCGTGCGGACTGGCTCGGCTGGGTGGCGATCGGTCTGACGGCACTGCTGCTCCTGGGCGCTTTGGGCGTTTTCATCCGCGAATCCATCGGTCTGATGCGGCTGGCCGCCGTCGACCGCGAGCGGCGCGCCGCCCAGGCGGTGTACGACGCGGATTTCGCGCCGGATGCCAGGGCTGTCGTGGTCAGTCTGTCCACCCTGCTCTCCGACAAGCCAGAGACGGCGGAGGGCCGCGCCCGTCTCGCATCCTATCGCGACGATGTCCTCGACGGCCGTGACCTGATCGTCGTTGCCGAACGCGAGCTTCTCCTGCCGCTCGACCTCCGCGCCCGCTCGCTGGTTCTCGGCTCTGCCAAACGGGTGTCCGTGGTCACTGCCGTCAGCCCGCGGGCCCTGGTCGATGTCGCCTTCGTCTTCATCGAGACGCTGCGCCTGATCCGCCAGATGTCGGAGCTCTACGGCGCTCGGCCCGGAACGATCGGCCTGATTCGGCTGACGCGGGACGTGCTCGCCCATCTGGCGGTCACCGGCTCGATCGCCGTTGGCGATAGCCTGGTGCAGCAGGTCGTGGGCCATGGTTTGGCGGCCCGGCTTTCGGCCCGGCTCGGCGAAGGCGTGGTCAACGGGCTCTTGACCGCTCGTGTCGGTATCGCGGCGATGGATCTCTGCCGGCCGATGCCCTTCCTGCGGGTTAGGCGGCCGCGCGTGGGAGATTTCATCAACGATCTTGCTTCGTTACCGGAAAATTCTAAAGTTCCGCGCAAGCCCGTTCAGGAGCGCTGAGGCAAGCGGCGGTGCGGCTTGGCAAGGATGCATTAACCGTTCCAGGCGATAACAATCAGGTCCGCATCATTGCCGACCACGAGGTTCGCCCATGTCCCGTATCGTTGCCGCCGGTGTCGCGCTGGCGTTGAGCGCCATCACGGCCGCAGCCCCTGCCAAGGCTGACCAGGATGAAGCGTTCTTCCAAGCCGTGACCGGCCGCTGGGTCGGCCCTGGCGAGATCGTCGCCGGCAAGTATGAGGGCACGAAGTTCATCTGCGACTTCTCCGGCAACCAACCGGCCGGCGAAACCGGCATGGAGCTCAAGGGCTCGTGCCGCGTCGGCATCTTTGGCCAGGAGATGAGCGCCCGCGTGGTGCGTGCCGGCAACAGCTACAAGGGCGCCTTCCTCGACGGTGCCGAGGGCAAGGGCCTCGACATCGTGTCGGGCAATGTCGACAGCGACCGCATCATCGTCGGATTGGACCGCAATCAGCTCACCGGAGCCATGATCGCCCGGCTCGACGGCAACGACACCATGAACATCACGGTCTCGGTGCATGTCGCCGACCAACTCGTGCCGGTGATCGGCATGAGCCTCAAGCGCACGGACGGCGCGCTGCGCCAGACGGCCCTCAGCCAGTAGGCTCAGCAGCTACTCTCGCCACCAGTCGCACGACCCGCCGGCCGGCTCGATGCCGGCCGCATCCATGTCGCGCAGCCAGTCGGCCACCGATCGGCCTCCGATGACGAGATCCGCGGCGATCTCCGCCAATGGCACCAGGACGAAGGCGCGCTCCGTCATCCGCGGATGCGGCAAGGTCAGCGGCGTCTCCTCGATCCGCCTGCCGTCATAGTCCAGGATGTCGATATCGACGGTGCGCGGGCCCCAGCGCTCGATCCGTTCGCGCTTGAGCGTCCGCTCGGTGGCGAGGCAGACATCGAGCAGATCACGCGGCGCAAGGGTTGTCTCGACCCGCGCGCAGGCGTTCAGGAAATCGGGTTGGTCGAGCTTGCCCCATGGCGGCGTGCGATAGAGGCGCGAGACGGCGAGCACGCTGGTGTCGTCGCGTACGTCCAGAAGGCGCAGCGCCGCCCCCATGGACGCTGCCGGATCGCCGATATTGCCGCCCAGGCCGAGATAGGTGCGAACCATCATGGCTTTGCGTTTCCGGCTACCAGCACGGCGTCGACGACGGCCAGCGCCGCTCGGTTCAGAGCTACGTCGTGCACGCGAAAGACGGCAGCGCCCCTTTCACGCAGGAGCGCGCTGGTCGCCGCCGTCGCCACGTCCTGATCGCGGTCGCCGCGCGGCTGGACACCGCGCACGAAGCGCTTCCGGGAGGTCCCGACAAGCCAGGGAAAGCCGAGCGCGTGCAATTCGTCGAAGCGCGCGAGCAGCCGGTAATTGACGTCCGCATCCTTGCCGAAGCCGAAACCGGGATCGAGCATGATCGCTTCGTCCGCCACGCCGGCGGCCCGCGCGATCCCGATCGACCTTTCAAGAAACAGCGTCTGGTCGGCGATGACGTCGGCCAGCACCTCGCGCTCACGGCTGGTGTGCATCAGGCAGAGGCCGGCTCCGAACTCCGCCGCCGCTTGCGCGATCTCCGGCTCCTTCTGGGCGCCCCAGACGTCGTTGACGATGTGGGCGCCGGCTGCGAGCGCGAGCCGCGCCGTGGAGGCTCGGTAGGTGTCGATGGAGATCAGGCAGTCGGAGCGCGCGGCAAGCGCTTCGATGACCGGCAGGACGCGTCGCTGCTCCTCCTCGGCATCCACCGGAGCGCCGCCCGGCCGCGTGGATTCGCCACCCACATCGATAATCGCCGCACCGTCCTCCACCATCGCAAGCGCGGCTCCGACGGCAGCCTCGACCGTGTCGAACCGGCCACCATCGGAAAAGCTGTCGGGTGTCACGTTCAGGATGCCCATCAGGCAGCTTTGTGCGCCGAGTTCGACGACGCGCCCGCGGCCGACCTGCCAGCGACGATGCGGCACTCTCTGCATTCTGGTCTCTCGGTTGATGAAAATCGTCTTCGCCGCCACGACGCGGCTGCGATCCCATCCTCTATAAGACATCAAGCGAGCACGGAAGCGCCACCCTTCGATAGGCGCCGCTGCCACGCGGCGACGGCGTCGCGCAGTTCGGCGCGGTCACGGGCTTCTAGAAGTGATATCTCTGAGGCCGGCGAGTACCCCAAGCGCCGGCTGGACCGATGAGCCGGTGGCCATCGAACTCCGGTCACGCAGCGGCGTCGATCAGAGCCGATCGACGACCGCTTTCAGCTTTGCCTGCACGGTCGCGGCGACGTCACCGAGCGACGGATTGTCCACCGCCTGCATCGAGGCGATGGGATCGATCGCAGCCACCTCGAAGCGGCCCTCGCCGGTTTTCTGGACGACCACGTTGCAGGGAAGCATGGTGCCGATCTTGTCCTCGACGCTCAGCGCTCGAAGAGCCAGCGACGGATTGCAGGCACCGAGGATCCGATAGTCGCGAAACTCCGCGTCGAGCTTCTGCTTCATCGTCGCGCGGACGTCGATATCGGTGAGGACCCCGAAACCCTCCTCCTTCAGCGCCGCCGTGACCTGGGCGACCGCGGCTTCGATCGTCTCGACCGCCAGCGTCTTGGGGAAGTAGTAGCTCATCGGGTCGGTCTCCTCTGCCATACGATCATATCAACTAACGCTAATATGAAAGTGCCGTCAAATGACAAGGAGCGGTAAGCCGGCGATCGAGGCGATCAGATTGGAAACAGTCGCGCGCCGGGGATCAGCCCGCTCGGCCCTTGGTGTTCGGCATTTTGCGGATGGATTCGGCGTGGGCTTCCGCCCATTGGACCAGCGCCATGAGCGGCGTCGTAAAGCTCTCGCCCAAGGGGGTCAGCGAATAGGTGACGCTGGGCGGCTTGGTCGGCTGAACGTCCCGATGAACGAAGCCATCGGCTTCGAGCGTGCGCAGCGTCTGCGTCAGCATGCGCTTGGAGATGTCGGGCACGGCGCGGCCCAGCGCGCTGAACCGCATCGGCGCGATGGCCAGGGCACACAGGATCAACATGGACCAGCGATCGCCGATTTTATCGAGCAGGGGCCGGACCGGGCACTGAGACAGTTCGAAATCCGCGGTCAGCCAACCCTCGAATTTCGCGCCCAGGGCGGTTCGTGCGTCCATGGAGGTATCTTCCGCATAACCAGGTGACGGAAAAGTGCCGTCTTTTGCGAGCGTCATGTGGTCTCTATTTGAGACCACGGTAACAATCGATAACGGAGAACGGCTGTGGCCGAAAGCCCTCGTTTTTTCATCACCGGTGCAAGCGGCCAGCTTGGCCAACTCGTCGTAGCGGCTCTTGTCGAGCGCGTAGGCCCGGAAGCGGTCGCCGCCGTCGTCCGCGATCCGGCTCGGGCCCAAGGGCTTTTTCCGGCGGGCGTCACCATTCGCGAAGGCGATTACGATCGGCCCGAGACGCTCGAGGCCGCGTTCAAGGGCGCCGAGCGCCTTCTGCTGATCTCATCCAACGCGGTCGGGGCGCGCGTCCCTCAGCATCGCAATGCCGTCGAAGCGGCGAAGCGTTCGGGCGTCCAGAGAATCCTCTATACCAGCGTGCTCCACGCCGACACGTCGCCCCTTGGGCTGGCCGAAGAACACCGGCAAACGGAAGCCTTGATCGAGGCAAGCGGCCTGGCCTTCACGCTGCTGCGCAACGGCTGGTACACGGAAAACTACGCAGCCTCGATTCCGCCGGCGCTCCAACATGGCGCCTTCATGGGTAGCGCCGGCGACGGGCGTATCGCGGGCGCGACACGCGCGGACTATGCCGAGGCCGCCGCCGTTGCGCTCGCAGACGAGACCGCCTCGGGCAATGTGATCCATGAATTGGCGGGCGATCAGGCCTTCACGCTGGCCGAATTCGTTGCGGAACTGTCGCGCCAGGCGAGCGCTGACATTCGCTATATCGATCTTCCGGAGGAAGAGTACCATAAGGCTCTCCTTGGGGCTGGCCTGCCGGAGCCCGTGGCAGCGCTCGTCGCCGATTCCGACGCGGCCGCCGCGCGGGGCGCATTGTTCGATGACGGGCATGCGCTGTCGCGCCTGATCGGGCGCCCGACAACCCCCTTCGCCACGACGATCGGCCAGGCGCTTCAGGCCTAGACCGGCACGGACAGCGTTCAAGCGGCGGCCGGCACTCAGCGCCGGCTGCCGTTGACGCTTGCCCATGTCAGGGCGGAGCTTGTCAGCAAGAGTTCCGGGGCGCCCTACGACGAGACCCGCAGCCGTTTTCCTATCAGCTACGGGCTAGCCGGCCTGACATTCGCCCTCTGCTATTCTGAGAGAGTGAAATTGCCGGGCATGTCCGGCTTTCTCGGAAAGATCTTCTATTCGCTGTATCTCGTCCACGAGCCGGCCCAGACGCTTGTCCGGGAAACGACCGGCTTCACCGATCCCTGGCTCCTCGCCGCGATGGCGACCCTTGCGTCGATCACCTTGGCTTATGGTCTCTACCGCCTGGTCGAGTTGCCCGCCTGCGATTTCAGCCGCAGGTTGGCACGTCGCTCGCCGCCACTCCTTGCATCGTTCTGAGATCAGCACCGATGGTGCGTATGCCCAGCCGAGTGCGTTTCCAGCCCGACTGAAGAGATCCCGCCGGCGTTGCGGCGGCGGCGCTCAGCCGGCGGCCGGCAAATCCTCGGCACCGAGTTGGGAGGCTTCCGCCGCCGACAGCGGCTGGGGCGCCACATAGGCGTCGATTTCCTCCGCCGTAGGCGGCCAGGTCGTCTTGCCGTTGACCAGCCAGGTCGCGATCGCCTTGGCGGCTCGCCGACCCGCCCCCATGGCGAGGATCACCGTCGCCCCGCCGGTGACGATGTCGCCGCCGGCGAAGATGCCGGGCAGGTTCGTCGCCTGCGTGTCGTCGTCGGCGACGATGTAGCCCTTCCTGTTGAGCGCCAGGTCCGGGGCCGACTGGGCAACGATCGGATTGGCCTTGGTGCCCAAGGCGTAGATGACGGTGTCGCACTCGATGGTGACGTATTCGCCGAGCGGCACCGGCGTGCGGCGTCCGTTCTCGTCGGGCTCGCCGAGCGTCATCTTTTCCACCTTCATGCCGATCACGTCGCCCTCCTCGTCGGTGATGATGGCGGTCGGCGAATGCAGGAAGTGGAATTCGATCCCCTCCTCCTTGGCGTGGCGCAGCTCTTCCAGCCGAGCCGGCGCCTCGGCCTCCGAACGGCGATAGACGCAGCGCACGTCCGGCACGCCCAGCCGCTTGGCGACGCGCAGGCAGTCCATGGCGGTGTTGCCGGCGCCGATGACGACCACCGACTTGCCGACCGAGATCGGCGTGTCGGCATAGGGGAAGTTGTTGCCGGTCATCAGGTTGACCCGGGTCAGGAATTCGTTGGCCGAATAGACCTGTCCGGCGAACTCTCCCGGGATGCCGAGGAAGCTCGGCGCGCCGGCGCCGGCAGCGATGAATGCCGCCTCGAAACCCATCTCGCCCAGCAGTTGCTCCAGCGTGAAGGTCTTGCCGACGACCTTGTCGGTGAGGAATTTGACGCCTCTGTCCTTCAGCACCTTGATCTCGCGGTCGATGATCTCGCGCGGCAGACGGAACGGCGGAATGCCGTATTGCAGGACGCCGCCGAGCAGATGCAGCGCCTCGAACACCGTCACGTCGGCGCCGTAGCGGCACAGGTCGGCCGCCGCCGCCAGGCCCCCCGGACCCGAGCCGACCACCGCCACCTTGCCGAGCCGGCTTTCGAACCGGTAGGGCTCGACCTTCATCCGGGCGGCATGATCGCCGACAAAACGCTCCAGCCGACCGATCGCCACGGGTTCCATGGATTTGGCGAGCAGGCAGTGCTTCTCGCACTGGTTTTCCTGCGGGCAGACGCGCCCGCAGATCGACGGGAAGATCGAGGTGGCGAAGATCGCTTCGCGGGCCCCGTCGAGGTCGTGGACCAGCAGATGGCGCACGAAGCCGGCGATGTCGACACCGACCGGGCATCCTTCGACGCATCTGGGATTGCGGCACTGCAGGCAGCGCTCGGCCTCGCGATAGGCGTCCTCGGCGGTGTAGCCGAGATTGACTTCCAGGAAATTGCGCGCCCGCTCCACCGGATCGCGCTCCGGCATCTTCACCTGGGTCGGCTCGATGTCCTTCAGCTTCTTGTAGGTGCGCTTGCCCTGCTTGAAGAGGATCTGGTCGAGATTGCAGACATGGTCGAACTGCCTGTTCGCTTCTTCCTCCTGCCGCTTGAAGCGCTTCTGGCGCAGCAGCAATTCCTTGAAGTCCACCTGATGACCGTCGAAGTCGGGGCCGTCGACGCACGCGAACCTGACATCGCCGGCGACCGTCACGCGGCACGAGCCGCACATGCCGGTGCCGTCCACCATGATGGTGTTGAGCGAGACCATGGTCTTGATGCCATACGGCCGGGTCAGGTCGGCGCAGGCTCGCATCATCGGCAACGGACCGATGGCGACGACCAGATCGACTTCTCCGGTCTCGACAATCTCGCGTAGCGCTTCGGTGACGAAACCCGGACGGCCGTAGCTGCCGTCGTCGGTGCAGATGACGAGCTCGTCGCTCGCCTCGGCGAACTTGTCTTCCCAGAAGACCTGACCCACGGTGCGGAAGCCCATGATCGACGTCGTCCGGTTGCCGATCTGCTTGGCGGCGCGCAGCTGCGGATAGACCGGTGCGACACCGAGGCCGCCGCCGACGAAAACGACGTGTCCGACATTTTCGATATGTTGCTGCAGGCCGAGCGGTCCGACGAAGTCGGCGAAGACATCGCCCTCCTCGAAATGGTCGCGCATGTAGCGCGTGGTCTTGCCGGCGGCCTGGGTGACGCAGGTCACCGTCCCGCGTTCGCGATCGTAGTCGGCGACCGTCAACGGGATCCGCTCGCCGCCTTCGTTGAGGCGCAGCATGACAAACTGGCCGGGCTGTGCCGCCCGCGCCACATCCGGTGCCTGGATCTCCCACAAAAAGACGGTTTCGGAGAACTGCTCACGGCGAACGATTTCGTACATCGGCTCCTCCCAAAACGGCCGATCGACCGGCCGCCGAGTGCAACTCACGCGGCCGGCTCCTCCATGATGGCCGGTCCCGTTCCTGATGGCGATCGCGCCGAATCCTAACCAGACGGCGCGTCGATCATGCCCTTGCAGCGATGGCGATGGCCGGGACGGTATCGTCGAACGGCTCGCGATGCTTTGTCGCATGATTTAGAAAAATTCTTGACTGCCGTAGCAAGAATTCCAATGGGACAGGATGTCGCATCTCCATTGCCCGTGCCGCCACGCGGAGAGACTTCCTTGCTACAGACGCCACTTGTCTTCGTCCCCTTCGACAAATGACTTGTTTTGCGACACCAAAGAGTTAGCCTGAAATGCGGATGACGGCGGAGGGTAACATGAAGGTTTCCATCATTTGCGGCTTGGCGCTGTTGGCCCTCTGGCCGGCCTCTTCCGGCCGTGCCGCCGAGATCCGCGAACACACGAAATACTTCATGGTGCGGGGCACCTCGCTCGAGGAACTCGATCAGGAGCTGAGCCGTCACGGTCCCGTCATCGAAGGCACCGGCATGCACCATCCCGCCTCGACGGAAGTGAAGTTCGACGGACGCGTCACCTACAAGCAGACCGGCAACCGTTGCGAGGTCGACACCGCCAATCTTCATCTCGCGCTCACCATCACGCTTCCGAAATGGCAGCCGCGCAAGGCGGCCTCGCCCGAGGTGACGCTGATCTGGAAGACACTGGAAAGCGACATCCTGCGGCACGAACGCCGGCATGCGGAGATCGCCAAGTCCTGGCTGAAGCGCACCGAAATGGCGGTCCGCAATCTCGGCACGGAACCGACCTGCGCGCGCATGGAAGAAAAGGTCAAGGCGACGACCGCGCGCTATCTCGCCAATCACGAGAAGGCGCAGGTCGATTTCGACAAGCGCGAGGGGCGCGAGATCGGCTGGCGCCTCCGCCGAGCCTTGCGCTGGGCCGTCGACGAAGCTTCGCAATGAGGCCGCCCAGGGACTGCCGTAAAACCGCGTCGTGAAGGATCGACGAGCATCAGCCCTGGCAACTCCGGAGCGTCGTACGCATGGCGTCCATACGCCGCCAGCGCCATGCGTTCGTCGGCTTTATGCCACGCCAAGCTTCTTCTGCAGATTGGTCGACGACGTCGTGTACTGGAACATCACCTTGTCTTCCGGGTGCACGACCTTCTTTGCCGCCGGAGCCATCAGGGCCGCCTCGTGGAAGCCGGACAGGATGAGCTTCAGCTTGCCGGGATAGGTATTGATGTCGCCGATGGCGAAAATGCCGGGCTCCGAGGTCTGGAATCGCGCCGTATCGACCTCGATGAGGTTTTCGTTCAGGTTCAGCCCCCAATCGGCGATCGGTCCCAGTTTCATGGTCAGGCCGAAGAATGGCAGCATGCGGGTCGCTTTGACCTCGACATCGCCGTCGGGCGTGCGGACCATAGCGCCTTCCATCCGGCCATCGCGTCCGACGAGGCTGCTCACCTGGCCGATGCGCAGATCGACCGAGCCGTCTTCGATCATGGCCATCACCTTGGACACGCTGTCGGGCGCCCCGCGAAACTGCGGGCGCCGGTGAACCAGCGTCATGCTTCGCGCGATCGGCTGCAGGTTCAAAACCCAGTCGAGCGCCGAGTCGCCGCCGCCCACGACCAGCACGTCCTCGTCGCGGAAATCGTCCATCCGGCGGACGGCATAAAAGACGCTGGTGCCCTCGTAATCCTCGATGCCGGGCACCGGCGGGCGTTTCGGCTGAAACGAGCCGCCGCCGGCGGCGATCACCAGCACCTTGCAGTCGAACACGGTGCCTTCGTCCGTGGTCACGAGAAGGCCACCGTCCGCCTGCCGCTCGAGCCCGACGACCATCCGCCCGAGATGGAAGGACGGTTCGAACGGCTTGACTTGTTCCAGCAGCCTGTCGACCAGGGCCTGCCCCGTGATGACGGGCCAGGCGGGAATGTCGTAGATCGGCTTCTCCGGATAGAGTTCGGCGCACTGGCCGCCCGGTTTGTCGAGGATGTCGATGAGATGGCACCGCAGGTCGTAAAGACCGAGCTCGAAAACGGCGAAAAGCCCGACCGGCCCGGCCCCGACAATGACGACATCCGTCTTGATTCGCTCCATCACACGCTCCTTGCCGGTTGCCGACCCGCGTTGCACGGCCGGTTTTGCGCTCCAAGCGAGATCATGGGGATGACGGCGATACGAAGGCGAATGGTTCAGCTGCTCGCCGTCCCCTCACCCCACGGATCGGTCTCCTCGCCTCAACCCTGTCGCTCGGGCACGTGAAGCACCAGGCCGTCCAGTTCGTCCCGGATCTTGATCTGGCAGGACAGCCGGGAGTTGGGCCGCACGTCGTAGGCGAAATCCAGCATGTCTTCTTCCATGGGCTCCGGCTCCCCCAGGACGTCGGCCCATTCCCCCTCGACATAGACGTGGCAGGTGGCGCAGGCGCAGGCGCCGCCGCATTCGGCGTCGATGCCGGGGACTGAGTTGCGCACGGCATTTTCCATGGCCGTCGATCCGTCGGGCGCGTCGATCTCGAAGCGGCTGCCGTCTTGTGTCACAAAGGTTATGGTTGCCATGCTGTTCGTACTCGACCGAGGAATAAAGAATTAAGGAAGGCGGAGGATCGCGCTGTCGCTGCGAATCGAGGCTGGGTAAGGATAACGGACGCGGCCAGTCAACCGTCGGCGCCCGAGTCCGGCCCCTCTCGATCAGGGCCTTTGGCGAGCCGCTCGGAGCCGCGGAACGGCCCGAACCTTAGCCGGAACCGCTCATTATCATTAACCTTATGTTTAAACTTGTATGGGTCGTGCGGAATCACGGTTTCCTTCAATCCAGCCTACCACTACCTTATGTGGACCAAAGCTGCCACTGGTTGACGTCGGTTGTACGTTCGTCCAGCGGTGGCAAAGTCGTTGTCCGTCGGCAGATCGGACATTGCGACGATGCACTGTGATCCGATCCTTGCGGGCGGGTTTCGGTCGGAGGTTTGAGGCACGGCTATGGCGACACCGAAAACATCAGAGCTGCTCTCCGAGGATGCGGTGAACGAACTCGAAGAGGCGCTGAAGGCCGACTTCCTGGGCGACAGCGACCCCGAGACCGCCCCCGTTGGGACCCAGGGATCGGCGGCCGGACATGTGGAGGCCGAGGCGCTTTCGCCGCGAGAAATAGACATCGACTTCGAACTCGCCGACTTCGATCGCAAGCTCGAAGAGGCGGCCGACGCCCTCCTCGTCGAAGATGAGATCGCGAGCGGCGTTCGCGCCGCCGACGAAGCGGCAGCGACCGCCCCCGCCATCCCCGCCTCGACCGACGCCGGCGAGAGGGCTGCCGGCATTCTGCGCGGCCGCTCCGAACTGGAGGCGCAGCGTCGAGCCGAGGCGGCCGAACAGGCCCAGGCCGCCGCCGGACGCCCCTACCAGACCGCCGCCGCCAATGACGAGGAGCGCCGTGCGGCCGTCATGGCGCGGGCGCTGCTCAATCGCCACCCGTCGCGCGCGCCGCTGTGGATTGCGGCCGCCGTCTCCGCCGTCTGGGTGGGGCTGACGCTGCTCGCCGCCGATGCCATTTTCGGCCCGGCCTTCTTTGAGCTTCCGACCGCCCTTTCCGGGGCGGAGGACATTGCCGACCTCGTTGCGGTGGCGGCGGTCGCCCTCCTGCCCGTTCTGCTGATCTTCGCCTTTGCCATCATGGTACGCCGCTCTCAGGAACTGCGGCTGACCAGCCGTGCGATGGCTGAGATCGCCCTGCGTCTGACCGAGCCGGAAACGGCGGCTACCGAGCGGGTGATGAGCGTCGGCCAGGCGGTCCGTCGCGAGATTGCCGGTCTCAACCAAAGCGTCGAGCACGCGCTCAATCGTGCGGCCGAGCTCGATCGTCTGGTCCATGGCGAGGTGACCGCGCTGGAGCGCGCCTATGCCGATAATGAGGCGAAGCTTCGCACGCTGGTCGAAGATCTGGCGGAAGAGCGGGAATCGATGCTGTCGCATGCCGAGCGGCTGCGGTCCTCGATCATCGGGTCGCACCAGCGCCTGGCCGAGGATGTCGATACGATTTCCGAGCAGGTCGCCCAGCGCATCCACGAAGCCTCCGCACGCCTCGGCGGCGTACTTGAGGAACGTGCGGAGCAGCTCACGGCCACCTACACCGACCAGGGCCGCACCATCACCGAGTTGTTCGACGCACAGAGCCGCCGTTTCCTCGAGGACCTGACCCAAGGATTGAACGAGCGGACCGAACGCGTCGCGCAGTTGCTCTCGGAGACCAACACCCACACAATGGGCGATCTCGACCGGCGGCTCGAGAAGATCGAGGTGACCTTCAACGAACGGGGGTCCGCGATCCTGGGGGCGATCGAAAATCAGACCGCAGCGATCGGCGACACGACCAGCCGGATGACGCAGAACCTGGAGCTGCACTCTTCGGAGTTCCTGCGCACCCTGACGGATCGCACCGGAGCGATCGGCGAAGTGCTCACCGCCAGCCAGGCAAGCCTGTCCGGTGCTGCCGACGAGGCGTTGACACGGGCCGCGGCCAGCTTCGACGACAAGGCCGCGGAACTGCGCGGGTCTCTGGACCAGCGCATCGGCACGCTGAGCTCTCTGCTCGACAGCCGGTCGAAGGTGTTCACCGTCAACCTCGATGAGAGGACGGCGGAACTGCGCACCGCGCTCGATCAGGGCGTGCGCACCATCGAAACCCTGATGGATGGCCAGTCGGAGGCGATCGGCACCACCGTCGACCAGCGCGTCGCCGCGCTTCGCAACCAGCTCATCTCGCTCGATCATTCGCTGTCCGATGCGGGCGGTCGCTTCGACGAGCTCATGCAGGCGCGCCGCGAGGAGATCGAGCGCGCGGTCTCGGAAGGCCTGGACGGATTCGCCCAGGTGGTCGACGGCCGCCTGAGCGCCGTTTCCGACGCGCTCGGCAGCCGATCCCAGGAACTGGAGGCCTCGATCGCCTTCACGCATCAGAGCATGATCAGCGACCTCGACGAGCGCGGCCAAACCATCGCGGCCGCCCTCGAAGATCGCATTCGTTATATGCAGGATCTCCTGCAGGGCGCCGAAACGTCGCTCGTCGCCGGCATCGAAGACAAGACGCAGACGCTCGCCGGCTTGCTGGAAGAGCGCGGCATCTCGTTCGAAAACCATATCGAGACGGTACAGGGCAGCATCGCGGACGGCCTCGATCAGCGGATCGCGGCCTTGTCGGACCTGCTCGGCGAGCGCGCCGACATGATCGGTGGCGTGGTCGACGACAGAATGGCCAACCTTCTCGACGCGTTCGACGGACACACCGGCACGTTCGCCGCGGAGATCTCCGACCGTCTGACGACCGTCCAGTCGGTCCTCGACGAAACCCGCGCCGCGCTGGCGGGCGGTCTCGACGAGCAGCATGGACAGCTGCGCACGCTGATCGACGAGCGTGTCCATCGCATTCGTGCGCTCACCGAGGAAAGCCGTCAGGGTCTGGCGGCAGCGCTCGACAATCGGATCGACGCCTTCGGCCGCGCGCTGGACGAGCGCTCGGCGAGCTTCGGCCAGATCGTCGACACCAACGCGGCGACCATGCTGACCGCGGTCGAGTCGGCTCTGGGACGGCTGATCGACGGTCTCGCAAGCCGGACCGACCAGCTCCACGCCACCACCGAGCAGTCGCGCCTCGCGCTCACCAGTTCGATGGCCGATCAGATCGCAGCGATCCAGCATCTGCTCGATCAGGCGAAGGGCGCCCTGCTCGCCGGCTTCGACCAGCGCAGCCGCAATCTGGTGGCCGACCTGGCGGAACGCACGTCGCAGGTCACCGGCGATCTGTCGCGCCAGTCGCAGGCGGTGGCCGAGGCCGTCGAAGCCGCCCAGGGCCTGCTCGGCGACAATCTCCACCAGAAGCTCGACGCCATGCGCTCCTACTTCGAACAGCAGACGAACGCGCTGCTGTCGTCGGTCGAGGCGGCTCAGCAGCTTCTCAGCGACGAGTTCAACGAGCGCCTGTCGCACATCCATGCTTCGCTGGACGGCGCGAGCACGGCGCTGCTCGGAGGGATCGACCAGCGCACCGAGCGCCTCGACATGGCGATGCGCGACACCACGGTTCGTCTCGACGAGACCCTGGAGACCAAGGCTCTGGCGCTTCGTTCGATCGTCGAGCAGGCGCGCGCGCTGTTGCTGGACGGCCTGGACGAGCGCATGCGCGCGATCCATGAGATCGTCGACGGCTCCGAAGGCAGCCTGCTCTCCGGTCTCGACGAACGCAGCCAGCGCCTCGCCGGCGAAATCAGCCGGGGCGGCTCGGCGATCACCGCCAATATCGAGGCGCAGATCCGCACTCTCGTCGACAATCTCGACGGCGCAGATCGGCGGCTGAACGAGGCGCTGACCGAGCGGCGGGATAGCCTGGCCGGCATCATCGAGGACGTGTCGCACTCTGTCGCGGCCACGCTCGGCGATCGCGCCGACGACGTCCGGCGGACCATCGAGGCGAGCATCGACGGCGTTGGTGACGTGCTGAATAGTGGAACGAGCACGCTCTCCATGGCCCTGGCCGACCGCACCACGGCGATCAGCAACGCACTGGAGCGTGGTCTCGGCAATATCGAGCGGACGCTCAACGAGCGGGCTGCCGCGACGGCGGCAACCCTGCGCGAGACGATCACGGAAGCGACGGCGGCGATGGTTGCCGGCGCCGAAGTCGCTCGCCAGAATCTCGAGAACGAAACGCATCGCTTTGCCTCCAGCGTCGACGGTATCGGCGACATCTTCCAGGCCTCCGGCGAGGCGGCCCGCACCAACATCGCGGCGGAGTCCGATCGCCTGTCCGAGCGGCTGGCGACGATCGCCGAGGATCTGCGGCTCAAGTCGGAGACGGCCCGCGGCGAACTCACCACGGAAGGCGAGCGTCTGGCCGAAAGCATCGCCCGCGCGGCCGAGATGATCCAGACGTTGTCGGAAGGCACGCGCGAACGCTTCTCCGACGAGGCTCGGGCGCTTGCCGACAGCATCGCCGGAATTTCCGAACAAATGCGCGTCGATGCCGAAGGTGCGCGTGAGAGCCTGGCCGGCGAAAGCACGGCCTTCATCACGCAGATCAGCGGCGCCTCGATCGCCATGCGCTCGGAAGCCGACACGGCGCGCGACCAGCTCAAGCAGGTTGCCGAGGAAATGGTCCACGGCCTCTCGGGCTTTGCCGAGCAGCTGCACGGCGATGCCATGGAGACCCGGCGCGAACTGGCGCGGCAGGTCGAAGGTATCGTGGGCGAGTTGACGACGGCGGTCGATCGGCTGCGTGATGCCGGCAGCGACACCCGCGAGCGGTTCGTCGCCGACGCCGAGATCATCGCCGAGCAGGTGGAAGCTGCCGCGGAGGCCATGCGTCAACGCACCGAACTGGCCCGCGACGCCCTGCGCGAAAACACCGACGCCTTCGCCAAGCGGCTCTCCGGAGCATCCTTCTCGATCCGCTCGGAGACAGAACGGGCGGCCTCCTCTCTGGAAGAGCGCGCGGCGCGGTTCTCCGAGGATCTCTCGGATCTCTCGTCGCACCTGGCCGACTTGCTCGGCTCGTCGTCCGCCTCCATGCGCGGCGATCTCGACACCGCGACGGCAACGATCCGGACCGAGCTTGAAAGCGCGGCCGATACGGTGCGCAGCGAAATGTTCGGGGTGGCGGGCCGGCTGCGCGACGAGGTCACCGATGCCTCTTCGGTGCTTCTGCGCGATGCCGAAAGCGCCCGTGAGGCGATCGTCGTGCAAGGCGGCGAACTGGCCTCCCAACTTGCCGGAGTCTCCGGCGCCATCCGCGCCGAGGCCGACCGGGCTCGCACCGAGCTCATGGACTCGTCCTCCGAACTCATGCTGGCGCTCGACGAAAAGACCGCGACCGCCGTCGGCGCCGTGTCCGAAATGCGCGAACAGTTGGCGCGCGACATTGGTTCGCTCGTCGGCCGCCTCGCCCAGACCAGCAGCTCGCTGCGCGGCCTTGTGGAAGAGACGTCCGGAAATCTCGGCGCCATCGACGGCGTGTTGCAGGAGACCAGCGGCCGCTTCACCGCGAGCGCCGAAAAGGCGGCGGAGGCGATCACCCTCTCCTCGACTCGCCTCGACGACAACATCGAAAAGCTTGATCGTCTGTCGCTCTCGGCCTTCGACAAGGTCTCGTCCATCGCGGGCCGGTTCGACGAGCAGGGCGCGATGCTGACGCAGGCCGTGGGCCTGATCGATACTGCGCAGCAGTCGCTGCAGACGACGCTCGAAGACCGCCGCAGCGGCCTGGAAGAGCTGTCTGCGGGTCTGGTCGCCCGGTCGGAGGAGATCGGCGGGCTGATGCGCTCGTTCGAAGAGGTGATGAACGGCCTGTTCGACCGGACCGAGCAGCGTTCGCGGCTTCTCTCCTCGCAAGTGTCGGCCGACGTCGGCGCGGCGCTGGAGGAAGCGGACAAGCAGGTGCAGGCCACGGCCGAGCGCTCGCGCACTGCGGCCGAGGACATCCGTACGTCGATCCGCTCCGCCATCGACGACGCAGGCAGCCAGTTCAACGAAGCCGTCAAGGATCTCGACGGCCAGATCGAACTCGCCACCCAGCGCACCAACACCTTGGCCGACGCCATCCGGCGGGCGGTTCAGGCGGCGGTCGACGACGCCACGAGCCAGTTCGGCACGACCACCGAAACGGTCGAAAGCCAGATGGAGACCGTCACGCGGCGTGCGAACGAAGTCGCCGAATCGATCCGCAACGCCGTCCAGGCTGCGGCCGAACAGGCGGCGAGCCGCTTCTCTGGCACCACCGAGGCAGCCGAACAGCAGATGCAGGCGATCACCGAGCGCTCCGAAACCGTCGCAGCGGCGATCCGGACGGCGGTGGAAACCGCGATCGGCGAGGCGACCACCCGCTTCTCCAGCGCCACTCAAGGCCTCGAAGAGCAGATGGAGGCCGTTTCGCAGCGCTCGCACGGCATGGCCAGCGACATCCGCGAGGCGGTGCAGTCGGCGATCGAGGACGCCACGTCGCGCTTCGACGACGCCACCGAGGAGGTTCGTCGTGCCGCGACAGAGATCCGGCGGGAGCTGGAGGCCACGCGCGGCGACGTCAAGCAAGGCGTGTTCGAACTTCCGGAAGAGATCAAGGAAGGCTCTGCGGCCATGCGCCGGGCGGTCGCCGACCAGATCCGCGCGCTGCGCGACCTGAGCGAGATCGTTTCGCAGTCAGGCCGCGCGTTCGACGTCGGCGCACGGCGCGACGGACCCGCTTTGCCCGTGGCGGAGAAGGAGGTCCGGGCCGAGGCTCGCTCGGCGCTTCGGCCGGCAGCGCGTCCGGACGATCAGACGGCGGCGCGCGCCGTTTCCGAAACCAAGGCGGCCGACGAGGAAAGCGCCTCGAACGAAGCGCGGCTGGCCGGCTCGTTCATGAGCGACGGCAACCTCGCCCGCAATCTCCGGGACACGGGCACGGGTACCGCCGAGACCGGCGCGTCCCCGGCCGAGCGGCGCTTCGCCCGGCCGACGGGTCCGATGGGGCCGCGCCCGTCGTCCAGCGGCGGCTGGGTCTCCGACCTGCTCCGCCGCGCATCGCGGGACGAGGACGAGCCGTCTGCGCCACGTCCGGTCCAGCCGTCGCGCGCCGAGCGGCCGAGCGTCGGCGCGCTCTACGGTCCGACACAGCCGAGCCGTGAGGACCGTTCGCCCGAGCACGTGGTGGATTCCCTGAATTCGCTGTCGGTGGACATCGCGAGGGCGATCGATCACGACGCGTCGATGGACCTCTGGGAGCGCTATCGCAACGGCGAGCGCAACGTGTTCACTCGCCGGCTCTATACGCTCAAGGGACAGCAGACGTTCGACGAGATCCGTCGCAAGTATCAGGGCGATCCGGAGTTCCGCACGTCCGTCGACCGCTACCTGTCGGACTTCGAGCAACTGCTCGCCGACATCGCGCGGAACGATCCCGACAACAGCGTGACGCGGGGTTATCTGGCCTCCGATACCGGCAAGGTCTACACGATGCTCGCCCATGCCTCCGGCCGCTTCGGCTGAGGCCGGCTGGACATAACCAAGCGCGCGCAGGCTCTGCCACTGGAGCCTGCGCATCAAAACACGAAACCCGCCGAAGCAGCTTCGGCGGGTTTCGTGTTTGATAGGGGTTGAGGCAGACCAGTCGAGCGAAGACCGGTCCGGTGGATCAGAAGGCGGCCAGCGCCCAGTCGACGATCTGGTGGGAAATGCGGTCGAAGGCGCGATCCATGGCCGCGATCCGTTCCTCGTTGCTGCCGCCCTGGACAGGCTCGCTCGTCTGGAACACCCGGCTCGCTCTCACCTGGCCGTCCCGGTCGTTCAGCGCCTTCACCGAAATCTCGATGACGGCCTGATTGCCCTGCCAGACTGCGATCTCGAAACGCCGAAGCTCCATTACGATCTGATAGTCGATCGCCAAGCCCTGCCCGGGCACGCCGACGGCGCCCACCCGTCCGCTGTTTTCGAAGGCCTGCAGCATCCGCAGCTGGACCATGCGCGTCAGGCGATCGCTCCACTGTCCACCGGCCAGATATTCGACCGTATAAGGCGTCGTCTTGACGAGGATGTTGTCGCTATCGAGAGTGCGCAGGGCCGTCGGCTCGGCGATCAGGATCTGCGCGCGGCTTCGCGAGGTCGCGTTCTGGGGCGGCTCGGGCGAGGATATCTCGAACGTATCCGGCGGCGCCTCGGATGGTCCCAGCGCGGCGCAGGAGCCGAGCGCCAGCGACATCGCCGCGATGAGACCTGATCTGACGGCCGTATTCATAGTCGTCCCCTTGCTGTCGCGGCGAGCCCGCTGGCCCCGCCGTTCCGGTCGACGCGGCGCCTCAACGCCGCGTTCGCCCGTCATACTGTTTTACGGTGTCGCCGCCATAGATGATGCGGCTGGGATTGTCGGAGAAGCTGGTGACCGCTTCCTCGATCCGATTGACCGAACGGGTGACGTCGCGGACCAGACCCTGGACCTCGCGCAGCCCGGTTCCGGTGAAGGTCTGCAGGTTGCCGGCGATCGGCGTGATCTGCGACTTGAGCGACAACGCCGTCTCGCGGATGGCGGTCAGTGTGGAACGAACGTCGTTGCTCAGGCCCTCGCCCTGCTTGCCGAGCAGATTGTCGAGCGAGGCCAGCAGTCCGTCGACGCGGTCCGACGCGGCATTCAGCTTGGCGCTCATCTCCTGGACGTTGGTGATGACCTCGTTGATGTCGTCGCGCCGCGCGTTGATGCTGTCGGCCACCTGAGCGATGGAGTCCGCTGCGTCGGCCACGTTGGTTGTCGCCGACGAGACGTTGTCGACCGCCTTGTTGATGGTGTTCGGGTCGATCGCGGCCAGGATGTCGTCGACACGCAACCGGGTCCCGTTGAACCCGGTGAGCGCCGTATCGAGCGTGCGCACCGTGATGTTGACGCCGTCGATGATCGACTGGATCTCCCCCGATTTCTCGTTGAGCGATGCGGCGAGACCGGCAACGTCGTCGACGGTCGCCGACACCTGGTTGCTGTCGATCGAGGAAACGATCCGGTTGGCCGATTCCAGCGTGTCGTTCAACCGCGTGCTGGCTTCCGTCACGTTGTCGGCGATGGGCTGCAGCCGGGCGATGAAATTGTCGATCTGCTCGCGGTTGCCTGCCAGCATTGCCGACAGCTCTTGGATGCTGCGCGTCGCGCTGGTCACGTTGGTGATCGCCGCATCGATATCGTCGCGCCGCGCACCCACGGCCGAAGCGACATCGGAGACGTTCGAGGCCGCGCTCGATATGTTTTCGATCGTCGAGGTGATCCGCGTCGGATCGACGGCCGCCAGCACCTCGTTGGCCGAGCCGAGCGCGGCGTCGGCCTTTTCGGCTACGCTGCTGACCTGGCTGGCGATGGGGCTCAACCGATCGATGAAGCCGTCGATCGCTTCTCGCTTGTCGGCGATCGTCGCCGTCACCTGATCGATATTGCGCGTCGCATTCGCCACGCTGGAGATCGCCGCATCGATATCGTCGCGGCGCCCGCCGACGGCCGTGGCGACATCCGAGATACCCTGGGCTGCGTTGGAGATGCTGTCGATCGTCGCAGTGACCCGCTCCGGATCGACGGCCGCCAGGATCTCGTTGGTCGAGCCGAGCGTCGTGTCGGCCTTGGTGGCGACCTGACTGACGGTGTCGGATAGCGGTCCGAGATTGGTCAGGAAGCGGTCGACGCTGTCGAGATTAGCCTCGATGGTCTCGCCGACCGAGTTGAGGCTGTCGGCGACCCGGGAGGCGCTTTCGACCACACTTGCGATGTTCTGCGACTGCTCGCGCAGCGTATGGGCGGTGGCGGCAACGTCCGCGACGGTGCTGCTGACGGCCTGCGGGTCCACCGCTTCGAGGATGCCCTGCGCGGTGTCGATGGCGCCGGGCAGCTGCTTGGCGACTGTATTGGCGGAATCGGCCAGATCGCCGACGCTGGCGAGGAAGGTGTCGATGTCGTCGGAGTTGGCGGCCAAGCTCGCCGTGAAGCGGCGGACGTTTTCGGACGTGTCGGCGATGTTCGCCGCGGTTTCGTGCACGGCGGGGCCGACGTCGTCGACCATGCTCTCGAACTGCGACAGAATGTTGTCGGCGCGTTCGGCGATATCGCGGGCGGTGGCGAGGATGTCGGTCACGTCCGACGGATTCGCCTTGATGACGGGCAAGGCGCCCTGCGACTGCGCTTCGGTGATGATGTTGGTCTCGCTGACGTCGCCGCCCTTCAGTTCGATGAAGGCGATGCCGGTCAGTCCTTGGAAGCCGATATTGGCCTGGGTCGACCGCGTGATCGGGGTCGTTGCGTCCACCATGGTCGTCGCGATGACGACGCGTGGATCGTTTCGATCGATGCGCAACTCGCGCACCTCGCCGACCCTCAAGCCGTTGAACAGCACCTGGCTGCCCTGGCTGAGGCCGGTCACCGATCCCTCGATGCGGACCAGAAGGGGCACCTGTCGGCCGCTCTCCGAGTAGGTCGCCGACCAATAGACGAAGCCGAACCCGAGAGCGAGAACCACAAGAGTGAAGATGCCCACCAGAACGTAGTTGGCTCTTGTTTCCATCACAGGCTCTCCCCGGCTGGTTCCGCCTCTGCCCCCGGCGCCACGATGGCGCGTGCGCGCTTGCCGTGGAAATACGACCGGACCCAAGGATCGTCGCTGTCGAGCATCGTCTCGAGCGACCCTTCCACGAGCACCTTCTTGCGACCGAGCACCGCGATCCTGTCGCATGCCTGATAGAGGCTGTCGAGATCGTGTGTCACCATATAGACGGTGAGGCCCAGCGTATCGCGCAACGTCCGGATCAGGTCGTCGAACTCCGCCGCACCGATCGGGTCGAGCCCCGAGGTCGGCTCGTCCAGGAAGACGATGTCGGGATCGAGCGCCAGGGCACGGGCCAGCGCGGCGCGCTTGATCATGCCGCCCGACAGCTCGAAAGGGTATTTGTCTGCAGCGTCCGGCTGCAGGCCCACAAGTTCGATCTTCAGCTTGGCGAGATCGCGCATCAGCGACGACGAGAGGTCCAGATATTCGCGCATCGGCACCTGGATGTTCTCCAACACGGTCAGCGAGGAGAACAGGGCACCGTGCTGGAACAGGACGCCCCAGCGCTGCTCGACCGCCAGCCGATCCTCGTCGCTGGCGCGGTCGTAGTCGACCCCGAAGACCTCGATGGTCCCGCCCTGCTTGCGGTTCAAGCCCAGAATGGTGCGAAGGAGCACCGACTTGCCGGTGCCCGAGGCGCCCACGAAGCCGAGGATCTCGCCCCGCCGGACATCGAGCGACAAGGCGTCCAGCACCGTCTTGCCGTCAAAGGCAACGGTGACGTCCCTGGCGCGGATCACCACTTCGGGCTCCGCCCGGGATCCGTTTGGTTCAGTACCCGATCGCTGCATAGAAAATCGCAAAAATGCCATCCACCAGGATGACGAGGAAAATCGCCTTGACCACCGATGCGGTCACGTGAAGCCCCAGACTCTCGGCGCTGCCGCCGACCTTGAGACCTTCGCCGGAGGCCACGAGGCCGATGATGATTGCCATGAACGGCGCCTTGATCAGTCCGGCGAAAACCGTCGAAATGTCGATCGCGTCGCGCAGTCGCTGGATGAAGGCGTCCGGCGGAATTCCGGAATAGGCCCAGGTCACGCCGATCGCCCCGAGCAGGCTCGCCAGATCGGACAGGATGGTGAGCAGCGGCAGAGCCAGCGTCAAGGCCACCAGCCGCGGAAAAACCAGGACGCCGATCGGGTTCAGTCCGATCACCTGAAGCGCGTCGACCTCCTCGCGCATCTTCATCGATCCGATCTCGGCGGTGATGGCACTGCCGGAGCGGCCGGCGATCATGATCGCCGTCAGCAGGACGCCGATCTCGCGCAGAACCAGGATGCCGACCAGATCCACCACGAAGATCTCGGCACCGAAATAGCGCAGCTGGAAGGCACCCTGCTGGGCGATGATCCCGCCGATGAGAAAGCTCATCAGCGCGATGATCGGCACCGCCTTCACCCCCATCCGGTCGACTTGATTGACGATGGCGGCGGGCCGCAGCTTGGCCTTGCCGGTCATGCGACGGCCGGCTCCGTGAAGCGACGCGCCGACGATGTGCAGCCACGTCAGAACCTCGCGGCCCATCACGAACATCGCTTCGCCGATCGTCGCCAGCCCATCCGTCAGGCTGAAGCGCCGGGATGGCGCCGGTTGCGGCTCCTCCCGCTTCAGGGCATGGGCGACCGCTTCAAACAGCGCGGCATGCGGGCCGACGCCGGCCATTTCGACGGTCCGCCCCTTGGCCGAGAGCGATCGCGACAGGCGCTCGACCAGATAGGCGCCCGCCGTGTCGATGCGGCCCGTCTCCGAGCAGTCCAGAACCAGCGTGTTGCCGAGCTCCGCCTGTTCGGTCTCGGCCACCGTCTTCTCGACGGATCCCACGGTCCGGGCCAGCCAGTCGCCAGCCAGGCGAAGCACGATCCGGTCGCCCTCCCGATCGGCCGTCAGGCTTGGAGGCGTCACCTGCTGAAACAGGGGGTGCAAACGCTCGCCGGCGTCCTCGACGGACGAATCAGTCGTCTCGGCCGCGCTCAAGCCGCTCTGCTCCGGAAGGCGGAACGAGACCGGCAGATCCGGATGTCGCAATCGTCAGCGACCGCCGACGCCCACGTGGAACCCGGACCTTCGTCGCAGCAAAGGAACGGATACGAACGCGCTGTCGGGCATTTCGGCATTCGGACTCAACCTCGTTGTCGATGGCGGGCCCCACGGCCCCATCCTCGATCGCCAGCACCGCCTTAGCACAGAGCGCCGGCAGTTCGCTGCGGAACTTAATAGCCCGTTAACGGTCTGTCATGGCACGCGCCGTACCATGACACAAAGCGAGCGGTTTTTTGGAGGAAGCGTCGTGCGTCGGCAACACCGCAAAGGCGCAGCCTGCTCGGAGCCGGGAGATCCCGAGCCAGCATCGACGGGTAAAAACCGCCGGATCAGCTTGCCAGCGGCAGCATCTCAGCATCGATGCCTGGCAGTCGCTGCGCCACCGTAGACAGGAAGACGTCGGCGCAAGCCTCCCAACGGAAGGCGCGCGAACGCTCCAGAGCAGCGGCGCGATCCAGCGTCAGGGCTTGCAGGCAGGCGGTTCTGAGATCGCCCGATATATGGCCGGCGCCGGTCGCCGCGATCACGTCGAGCGGCCCCGGTTCGGGATAGGCGGCAACCGGCACGCCGCAGGCCAGGGCTTCGATCAGGACGATGCCGAAGGTGTCGGTCTTCGACGGGAATACGAACACGTCCGCGGTGCTGTAGTACTGCGCCAGCCTCTCGCCGGTCTGGGAGCCCGCGAAATGCACGTCGGGATAGCGTCGAACCAGATCCTTGAAGGAGGGCCCATCGCCGACGACCAGCTTCGAGCCCGGCAGATCGAGGTCGAGAAAGGCCTCGATGTTCTTCTCCGGCGCCAGCCGCGACACCGTCAGGAAGATCGGCCGCTTCAGTCCGAGATCCAGGCTTTGGCGCGGACGAAACAGCGATTCGTCGATCCCGCGCGGCCAGGTCACCAGTCTGCCGAAACCCTTGGCCGCCAGCGACTGCCGGACGGTATCACTGGGCACGAGGCAGGCGGCCGCGGGCCGATGAAACCACCGCAGGAAGGAATAGGTCACCGGCTCGGGAATCGGCGCCCGCCGCCGCAGATATTCGGGAAAGCGCGTATGAAAGCTCGTCGTGAAGGCCCGCCCTGCCCTGAGCGTCGCCCGGCGTGCCGCAAGGCCGATCGGCCCCTCGGTGGCGATATGGACGACATGAGGATCGAAGGCCGCGATTCGCTGCGACAGAACCGCCGAGCGGGCGAGTGCCAAACGGATCTGCGGATAGCTCGGACACGGGATCGTGCGAAAATCCTGCGGCGAGACCACCAGCACCTCGATGTCACGTTTCTGCAGTTCGGCAACGAGGTTCGACAGCGTGCGCACCACGCCGTTGATCTGCGGAAACCACGCATCGGTGGCGATCAGAATTCGCATCACGCCGCTTCTCCGATAGCGACGGGCCTTGGCTCCGGTTCGCGGCTGCGCGCCGCGGCCTTGTCCTGCGGCGCGGTGAGCGGACCGCGCAGTTCCGTCCAGCGGATCAGCTCGAATGCGCCGTCGTGGCGCTCGGCAACCGCCGTGCAGCTTTCGACCCAGTCGCCGGTGTTGACGTACTCGATGCCGGCGCGTTCGCCGATCACCGCGTGATGGATATGGCCGCAGATCACGCCATCGCAATTCTGGCGTCGCGCCTCTTCCGCCAAAGCGTCTTCGAAGGCGCCGATGAAGCTGACCGCATTTTTCACCTTGAGCTTGGCCCAGGCAGAAAACGACCAGTAGGGAAAACCGAGCTTGCGCCGGACCGTGTTGAAGACGACGTTGATGGCGATCGCCGCGTCGTAGGCCCAATCGCCCAGATAGGCGAGCAGGCGCGCATTGCGCACCACGACGTCGAACTCGTCGCCGTGCATGATCAGAAAGCGGCGGCCGTCGGCGGTCTCGTGGACATGGCTCGCCTTGACCTCGATGCCGCCGAAATGCTCGCCGAGAAACTCGCGCAGGAATTCGTCGTGATTGCCGGGGATATAGATGATCCGGCTGCCCTTGCGCGCCTTTCGCAAAATCTTCTGGACCACATCGTTGTGCAGCTGCGGGAAATGCCAGTTGCGCTTCAGGCGCCAGCCGTCGACGATGTCGCCGACCAGATAGATCGTCTCGGCGTCGTGGCGTCGAAGGAAATCCACAAGCAATTCGGCTTGCGCCGCCTTCGAGCCGAGATGGACGTCGGAAATGAAGAGCGCCCGGAAATGTCTCGCCCCGCTCGGTTGGTGCGTCGTGGACATCGGTCTGCCACCTATGCTTCTTGGTCGCGGCTCCCCATGCCCGATTCACGTATCAGTCGTATGACGCAGCCTTCCGCACACGGATTTCGAAGTTTTGCGACGCAAGCCGATTCAATATCGTCGCACTCCTCCGATTGAGGTTTCACCAGCGCCCGCGGTTGGGCTAAAAGAATAAGGGAGACTCCGCCTGGAGTCGGGCTCGGTGTGCCTTGCGGAGGACAGCAATTGGCACCGCGCGAGCGGGAGAGGGAAATTCCATGTCTACGACCGACAAAAGCAGCCCGTCGAAAGGCGGCGATCTGAACCAGCAGGCGCTTTTCTACCATCGCTATCCCGGTCCCGGAAAGCTGGCCATCCGGGCCACCAAGCCGCTCGGAAACCAGCGCGATCTCGCCCTCGCCTATTCGCCGGGTGTCGCCGCCCCCTGTCTGGCGATTGCCGACGATCCGTCGCTGGCCGCCGATTACACCAGCCGCTCCAACCTCGTCGCCGTCATCTCCAACGGCAGCGCCGTGCTCGGCCTCGGCAATATCGGTCCTCTCGCCGGCAAGCCGGTGATGGAGGGCAAGGCGGTTCTGTTCAAGAAGTTCGCCGACATCGACGTTTTCGACATAGAGATCGACGCGCCGGACATCGATCGCATGGTCGAGGTCATCTCGGCGCTGGAGCCGACCTTCGGCGGCATCAACCTCGAGGACATCAAGGCGCCCGAATGCTTCGAGGTCGAGAAGCGGCTGGTCGAACGCATGGGCATCCCGATCTTCCACGACGACCAGCACGGCACTGCGATCATCGTGGCGGCCGCCATCCGCAATGCACTCATGCTCGCCGAAAAGAAGCTGGAAGAGGTCAAGATCGTCGCCTCGGGCGCCGGCGCCTCCGCGATCGCCTGCCTCAACCTTCTGGTCGCGCTCGGCGCTCGCAAGGAAAATATCCTCGTCTGCGATTCCAAGGGCGTCGTCTACGAAGGCCGCCCCGGCGAGATGCACTATTCCAAGGCCTTCTATGCCCGCCCGACCGAGGCGCGCACGCTGAGCGACGCGATGGAGGGCGCCGACATCTTCCTCGGCCTTTCGAAGGCCGGCGCGCTGAAGCCCGATATGGTCGCCAAGATGGCGGATCGGCCGTTGATCATGGCCCTCGCCAACCCCACGCCGGAGATCATGCCGGACGAGGCGCGCGCCGTGCGCGAGGACGCCATGATCTGCACCGGCCGCTCGGACTTCCCGAACCAGGTCAACAACGTGCTGTGCTTCCCCTTCATGTTCCGCGGCGCGCTGGATTGCGGCGCCACGGCCATCAACGAGGAGATGAAGAAGGCCGCCGTCGACGCGATCGCGGCGCTGGCGCGCGAGGAGGTTTCGGAGGCGGCGGCCCAGGCCTATGGCTCCGAGACGCCGATTTTCGGCCCGACTTATCTCATTCCGACGCCGTTCGACCCCCGGCTGATCCTGAAGATCGCCCCCGCCGTCGCCAAGGCGGCCGCGGACTCGGGCGTCGCCACCCGGCCGATCACCGATTTCGAGGCCTACACCGAAAAGCTCAACCGCTTCATCTTCCGGTCGCAGCTGATGATGAAGCCGGTCTTCCAGATCGCGCGCAATTCCGGCAAGCGGATCGTCTTCTCCGACGGCGAGGACGAGCGCGTTCTGCGGGCAACACAGACGATCCTCGAAGAATCGATCGGCCAGCCGATCCTGATCGGGCGTCCCAGCGTCATTGCCGCACGCATCGAGCGCTATGGTCTCAGAATCCGTCCGAAGGACGATTTCGAGATCATCAACCCCGAGGACGACCCGCGCTATCGCGAATATGTCGACCACTACTTCGCCAAGGTCGGCCGCAAGGGAGTGCATCCCGACACGGCTCGAACCCTGGTGCGCACCAACACCACGGTGATCGGTGCCATCGCCGTCTCGCGCGGCGAGGCCGATGCGCTGCTGTGCGGCCTCGAAGGCCAGTTCTCCGGCCATGTCCGCGACATCATCCAGGTCCTCGGCGCGGCCGACGGGACCCGGAAATTTGCCGCCATGAGCGCGTTGATCGCACAGCAGGGCACGAAGTTTTTCCTCGATACCTACGTCCAGCGCGATCCGAGCGCCGAAGATCTCGCCGAGATGACGGTCCACGCCGCAACGGCCATTCGGCGTTTCGGCATCGAGCCGAAGGTGGCGTTGATCTCGCATTCCAACTTCGGCAGCGACGACACCTGCCAGACGCGCAAGCTGAGCGATGCGCTCGCATTGATCCGCGCGCAGGCCCCGGACCTCGAGATCGACGGCGAGATGCATGGCGATGCCGCACTGTCGGAGCCGCTGCGCCGCCGCCTGATGCCCGACACCACGTTGACCGGCGAGGCCAACCTGCTGGTCTTCCCGAATCTCGATGCGGCGAACATCACGCTCACGGTAGTGCAGGCCATGACCGACGCCCTGCATGTCGGCCCCGTGCTCTTGGGCCCGGCCAAGCCGGCTCACATCCTGGCGCCATCCGTCACGGGCCGCGGCATCGTCAACATGGCGGCGATCGCGGTGGCAGAAGCCGTCGAGCGCAAGTAACGGCACGAGGCTAAGGCCTGTTTAGGCAGCAGGCCTTAGCCTCGGGCTTTCCCGTCCAGCGTTTCGGCGGCCAGACGGGCTATGGGTGACGGGCGAGCGCCCGCTGCCGTCCGATCAGTGGCAGCAGATCCTTGAGCTCTGGCCCGTGGTCGAGGCCGGTCAAGGCCATGCGCAGCGGCATGAACAGTGCCTTGCCCTTGCGCCCGGTCGCCGCTTTGACGCGGCCTGTCCACTCGCTCCAGACACCGGCGTCCCAGGGGTCCTCGGGCAGCAAGGCGAAGGCCTCCTGCAGGAAGGCGGTGTCGTCGGCGTCGAAATCCGGTCGCTGCGCGAGTTCGCCAAAAACGATGCCGCGCCAGGACGCGGCGTCGGCGACCTTGGCGCAGTTCGCGCGCACGGCCAGCCAGAACGCTTCGGCCTCACCGTCCGGCACGTCGATCGCCCGCAGCCGTTCGGCCACGGCAGCGTAGTCGAGCGCATGCACGATGTCGCTATTGAGCCGATCGAGTTCGGCCGGATCGAATTTCGAGGCCCCGCCGGAAATCGCCTCGAAGTCCACACGCCGCGCCAGGGCTTCGAGATCCGGCAAGGCCTCGATCGCCCCGGAGAGTCCGACCTGGACGGCGAGCGAGGCCACCGCCATCGGCTCGTAGCCCTGCTCGCGCAGCGTTCCGAGCGACAGCGCGCCCGACCGTTTGGACAGACCCTCGCCGTCGACGGTGGTGAGCAGATTGTGATGTCCGAACGCGGGCACGGCGAGGCCGAGCGCCCGGAAGATGGCGATCTGAACGCCGGTGTTCGTCACGTGGTCGTCGCCACGGATGACGTGGCTGACGCCCAAATCGCCGTCGTCGACGATCGAAGGCAGCGTGTAGAGATAGCTGCCGTCGGCGCGTACCAGGACGGGATCAGAGAGCGAGGCGAGATCGACCGTCTGCGGCCCGCGCACGAGATCTTCCCAGACGATCTCCGTGCGCACCGGTGCAAAGACGTCGTCACCGAAATTGGGCAGCAGAAACCGCCAATGCGGCTGGCGTCCCTCCGCCTCGAAGGCGGCCTTTTCCGCCTCCGTCAGCCGCAACGCCTCGCGTCCGTAGATGGGCGGCAGCCCGCGCACGCGCCGGCGTCGACGCCGTGCGTCCAGCTCTTCCGGCGTTTCGTAACAGGGGTAGAGAACGCCGGCTGCCTTCAGTCGCTCGACTGCAGCATCGTAAAGGGTGATCCGTCGCGACTGGTACTCGATCCGGTCCGGTTCGATGCCGATCCAGCCGAGATCGCGAAGGATCGCATCGGAATATTCTTGCCGCGAACGCGCCTGGTCGGTGTCGTCGTAGCGCAGAATGAAAGTCCCGCCCCTCGCCTTGGCGAACAGCCAATTGAACAGCGCGGGCCGAAGATTGCCGATGTGAAGATAGCCGGTGGGAGACGGCGCGAAGCGGACGGTGACGGTCATGCGCCTCCCTACTCCGGTTCGCCTCAGCCTGGCAATTCCATCGCTTCGATCATGCGACGATCCCGGTAGCGGCGTGAGACCAGGACCATCGCGCCGGCGGCGGCAAAGGCGTAGACGCCCATCGCTGCGAGCTGCAATGGATAGGAAACGCCGATGTCGATGAGCCAGCCGGTGAGCCCCGGTCCGAGCGCGGTGGCGAAGACCATCATGGCGACCACCACCGAACGAATCGATCCGAGTTCGCGCGTGCCGTAGATCTCCGGCCAGAGCGCGCCGATCAGCGTCGAGGAGAAGCCGAAGCTGATGCCGAGCAGCATCATGAACAGGGGGATGGTCCAGGCCTGATCGAGCCAGGCGATCGCAAAGCAGGCGAGCCCGAGAGGCAGGAGAAAGGTCGGCAGCAGGCGGATCGCCGTGAACCGGTCGATCAGCCAACCCGCGGTGAGCGTGGTCACCACCGTCGTGGCGGACATCACCACGAACGCGCCGGCGAAGATGCCCAGCGGCCAACCCCGCAGTTCAGTCAGATAGACCTGATGAAAAAAGATCGTCGTGGCCACGAAAGGCGGCGCCAGCACACCCGAGCAGAGCACATAGAAGTTCGGATCGCGCAGGACCTCGGCGCGCGTCCAGTCTCGTCCGGCCCGTTGTCTCGTCGGCACGACATCGCCCGCCGGATTGCGCTCGACCTTCAGAAGCATGACGCCCAGCGGCAGCGCCAGAACGAGGAGCAGCGCCGCGCAGGCGAACCAGCCGCCGCGCCAGCCAAGGGCTCCGGCGGCCACCACGAACAGGAACGGAAAGATGCCCTCGCCCACCTGCTGGCCGAGCGTGACGAGCGACACGGCGCGGCCCCGGTTGGCCGCGAACCATCGCCCGGTCGAGGTCAACGCCGTCTGCGTCATCATGCCCTGGCCGAACAGGCGCAGAAGGTAGAGCGCGAGAACCAGCATAACCGCGCCGCCGGCAAATCCCATGAGAATCGTCGCGACCGCCAGCATCAGCATCGTGCCCGCCGCCACGATGGCCGCCGGATAGCGGTCCATGACGCGTCCGAGCACCGGCAGCGTCAGCGCGCTGCCGAGCGTCGCCAGCATGTAAAGCGCGCCGAAGCCGCCGTTGGAGAGATCGAAGGCGCGGCGGATTTCGCCGCTGGACAGCGAAATGAAGTAGGTCTGGCCGAAGGACGAAAACAGCGTGAGCAGAAAACCGCCGGCCAGCCAGCGGAAATTGTCCGCCAGGAAGCGCAGGAATGAAGGCATCGAAAGACTCCCGATCGGCGTCGGCCCCGCACTGAGGAGGAGTGTGTCTCAGAGCGCTATGGCGATGGCCTCGCCTGTGGCGAGGCGCCAGCCAAAGAGGACGAGGCCGGCCGACAAGAGAACGACCGCAATATAGAGCTGGCGCGCGGCAAGGCGACGTTCCGGCTCGTTGTCGGCGCCGAAGCCGCCGGCCTTGGTGATGCGCTGCCACAGGCCGCGCCCATGCTTCTGTCCGCCGTCCATGAGACGACGCAGGACCAGACCGCATCGCAAGAGAAACAGCAATCCCAGCACCAGGCAGAGAGTGGCGACCGAATCGGGAGACGGCGTTTCGAACATTGGGCGGCTCAAATCCAGAACGGTGGCATGGTCTCTGCCTCCCATAGCCGAATGGCGTGGCGGCGTCGTCCCGGAAACCCAATTGAATGGACGACCGAACGGTTTTCGCCGCAACGCCTCATGTTCGGCGCAGTCGCGTGTCAAAGCTGTTGGCATCGGGGCGTGAGACCCCATATGACGGTCACGGGAGTTCTTTCGTCAGAAACGCAAGGTTGACCGTCCCCGGTACCGAAGGTTCGCGCCCAAGCGGCGAAGCGACCTCCATTAACCGGATCGGGGCGGCAGACCTTGCATTCCGCCGAAAGGCGAGTATCGGCATTCAGGCGTTTGGCAGCCGCGGCTGCCGGGAATGACCGCGCGGAGACAGCGTGTACGAGATCCTCCAGCTTATCAGCCAGTTCGGACCCATCATCGTCTTCGCCGGCACCTTCCTGGAGGGCGAGGTCTTCGCGATCATCGGCGGCTTCCTGGCTTATCGCAGCGTTTATCCGTTCGAGTTCATGGTCGGCCTCGCCTTTATCGGCTCGTTCCTCGGCGACCTCGCGGTCTTCCTCTTTGCGCGATTCTTTTCCGGCCACCGCTGGGTGGCGAGATGGAAGGCGCGGCCGAAATTCTCCAGGGCGCTGCGTCTCGTGGAGCGCTATCAGGCTTTCTTCGTCATCGTGAACCGCTATATCTACGGCTTGCGGGTGCCCGGACTGATCGCGCTCGGAATGTCGCGCATCAGCATCGTTCGTTTTGCGCTTCTGAACTTCGTCGGCGCGGCGCTGTGGGCCGGCATCTTCACGACCATCGGCTACGTCTTCGGCTATTCGATCGGAACCGTGTTCAGCCATCTGGAGCTGATGGAGCGCGGGGTCGGCATCACGCTTGGCGTCATCGCCGTCGCGCTTGCCGCCTGGTTCGCCTGGCGGCAGTGGGGCCCGGCTCTCATCCGGCGGTCCTGGTGGAACAACCGCAAGACCGGTCCCCGATTGCTGCCGCTCAAAGCCATTTCGGCGGGCCGCCGCGAGCCTCCGGGCCACGACGTGAATTCCGACGACTAGCATTCGTTTCTAGTCGAAGGCAAAGGCATCCATGAAAAGGGCGCCGAAGTCGCGGCTGGTGTGCAGACGCCTTGCGTTCGCCTTCGCTCCGGCCGCGCCCCAAGCGACGAACAGCGGCATCAGATGCTCGTCGCTCGGATGGTTCTGGACCGCGAACGGTGCCTGGGCACGATAGTCCATGGCTGCCGCTAGGTCATGCGCCAGGATCCGATCCGTCATCCAATCCGCAAAGGCCGAAACCCATGCCGGCGTCTCGGCCTCGCGGCGGCCGCTGCGGATGTTGCCGAAGGCCTCGCGCAGATTGTGGGTGAACGAGCCCGATCCCACCAGCAGGACGTCCCGATCGCGCAGAAATGCCAGCGCCTCGCCGAGCCGAACGTGATGCTCCGGACCGCCCTGAGGATCGACCGACACCTGCACGACCGGAATATCGGCCGCGGGATAGGCGAGGCTCAACGGGATCCATGTACCATGATCGAAGCCGCGACCGGCCAGGCCTGCGGCGTCGAAGCCGGCGGCGCGGAGATGCGTCAGGATCTCGCCGGCCAGCGCCGGGTTTCCCGGCGCTTCATAGCGCATCTCGTAGAGCCGAGGATCGAAACCGCCGAAGTCGTGGATGGTCTCCGGCTGCGCGTCGACGGTGACCGAGGGACGGCCGCTTTCGAAATGAGCGGAAGCAACGACGATGGCGGCGGGGCGCGGCCGATGATCGGCGAGCATTCTCAAGAACGCCGTTGCCGGCGTTTCGGCGATGGCGATGTCGGGCGAGCCGTGGGAGAGAAACAGAGTGGGAAGCCGGGCCATGAGGGAACTCCTTTACCCTCAAAAATAGGCCCTCCGATCCCTCCCCATTAGTCGGGCGATGGGCGAACGGGGTGTTCACCGTCATCGCGATCACGGAGCGTCGACGCCATCAGCCCTATCGTGAAAAGCAAAGGGCGGCGCGTCTTGGTCGAGCGCGCCGCCCTTTCCGGTCGTTCGTTGTCGGCCCGAAGCCTGAGCTTCCGCCGCGCCTAGAAATTGGCAGCCTGGCGGCTCGATGCCGTTCGGTGGCTCTTCAAGAGCTCGGCCACCAGGAAAGCCAGCTCAAGCGCCTGGCTGGCGTTGAGCCGCGGATCGCAATGGGTGTGGTAGCGGTCGGACAGATCGTCGGCCGACAGCGCGTGAGCCCCTCCGGTGCACTCGGTCACGTCGTTGCCGGTCATTTCCACATGAAGGCCACCGGGATGCGTGCCCTCGGCCTGATGGACGTCGAAGAAACCCTTGACCTCGGCCAGGATTCGGTCGAACGGCCGCGTCTTGAAGCGGTTGAGGGTGATCGTATTGCCGTGCATCGGATCGCACGACCAGACCACCTTGCGCCCTTCCCTCTCGACGGCGCGGATCAGCTTCGGCAGATGGCTTTCCACCTTGTCGTGACCGAAGCGCGTGATCAGCGTCATCCGTCCGGCCTGGTTCGCAGGGTTGAGCCTGTCGAGCAGACGCAGCAGATCGTCGGGGGCCAGCGACGGCCCGCATTTGAGGCCGAGTGGGTTCTTCACGCCACGGCAATATTCGACATGCGCGTGGTCGAGCTGGCGCGTCCGGTCGCCGATCCAGATCATGTGGCCGGAGGTGGCATACCAGTCACCGGACGTGGAATCGACGCGTGTCAGAGCCTCTTCGTAGCCCAGCAACAGCGCCTCGTGACTGGTGAAGAAATCGGTCTCGCGCAGCGGCGTGTGAGCGTCGGAGGTGATGCCGATCGCCCGCATGAAACTCATCGTCTCCGAGATCCGGTCCGCCAATTCGCGATAGCGGGTGACCTGGGGACTGTCGGAGAGAAAACCGAGCATCCAAGTGTGCACGTTCTCCAGGTTGGCGTAGCCGCCCTGGGCGAATGCGCGCAGCAGATTCAAGGTCGCCGCCGCCTGCCGGTATGCCATTTCCTGGCGTTCCGGATTGGGGACGCGCGACGCCTCGTCGAAGTCGATGCCGTTGATGATGTCGCCGCGATAAGACGGCAGTTCCACACCGTCGCGAGATTCGCTGCCGGACGAGCGCGGCTTGGCGAACTGGCCGGCGATGCGCCCCACCTTCACCACCGGGGACGCCGCCGCGAACGTCATCACCACGGCCATCTGCAGGAAGACGCGGAAGAAGTCGCGGATGTTGTCGGCCCCGTGCTCGGCAAAGGACTCCGCACAATCGCCGCCCTGAAGCAGGAAGGCCTTGCCCTCCGCCACCGCCGCCAGAGCGCGCGACAATTTGCGTGCCTCTCCGGCAAAAACCAGCGGCGGATAACTCGCAAGCCGCTTTTCGACGCTTTCCAGCGCAGCCGGATCGGGATAGTCGGGCGCCTGCTGGATCGGCTTGTCGCGCCAACTCCTCGGCGTCCAGTCCTTGGCCATGACGGTCTCCCCAGGATGCTGTGCCTCAAGGGCCGCCGCGGATCGTTCACCCGCGCCGGCTTGAAGGCATCATCGGTTTTTTGGTGGCTTATAGGGGCTGCGCGACGGCTTGTCACCTGATAGGTCGGGGAGACCTTCGTGGCACCGATTTTTCCGGCAAATCAGCCAGTTGAAAAGCAAACGCCCCGCCGAAGCGGGGCGTCTGAGTGCTTGCTCGCAGGTACGAAAGGCGCCTAGTTGGCGCGCTGTACCGAAGCCGTCCCGGACCGTTCGACCTGAACGGTCTTACCGGCCAAAGCCGCCTTGGTCAGGATGGCGCGATGCTCGGGAGAAAGTTTCACGACTTCGCTGCTCTGCATGGCTTGCCTCCTTTGGCGAACATTCGATGTCGTAAGAATGCGTTAGCACCTGAAAGGTTGCAAGCTTAGCCCAGATAATTGTGCGACATTTTCGTCTATTGACAATCTAGTATTCCAGATCGGCTTTCTACAGGAAAATCATCAGGATAGTTGCCATTCCGCAGCCACCATACCAAAGCGTTGCGCCCATGACATGGCACGTATGCACCCATTGCAGATAAGAACAGTCCCATTCGCCTCGGGCGGCTCATTTCGTCGTTACGGCAGCTTTATTGTATGCAGCAGACATCGGGCCGGAAAGCTACTTCCCCGGCAAAGAAGAAGAGGTACAGCCGAGTCCGATAGCTGATATCCGCACTGGCGATCGCATGACTGAAGGCGCTGACGGAAGCCGGGCCTTGCCAAGACCGCCCGGCGTTCCGCCCTTTCCATTCGGCTGATCGTGGACGGCCTGGGGTAGGCCTATGCGGCGCTGACGAACGTCGCTCCACGATCTTGGACCAGCGCATCGAAGAGTTCGCCTTCTTGCGCTCCAATCTCGACCGAACGCGGGTAGAGGGGCGCGGCGCGATCGCACAGAACCTTTGCTTCGAAGCCTTCCGTCTCATCCACGAAGCGCCGGACGCCGTCCTCTCCATAGAGGGCGAGGAAGCCCTGCAGCACCGCGTCGAGGTAGGACTGAAGGATCCGGCAATCCAGGTCGGCAGCATCCGGCTCGTTGCGATTGGCCTCGTAGATGAAAAGCGGCACATCGGGCGCAGGCAGCGCTTCGATGTCGACGGCGGCCGGATCGACGCGGCGCCGCGTATAGCCGGCTTCCCGCTCGTCGACGGCGGGCAGGTGGTCGGCCCGATCGTAGACGACCACACCTTGGGTCACGTGGTCGCCGTCCGGCTTGACCGAAAGCAGCGCCACAGGCGGGACACCGCGCGGCAGCCAGAACCGGCGCCAGCCGCGAACACTCGCTCTCCGGATGCCCAGGAACTTCGTGCGCAGCGTCCGCCGGTTCACCAGCGAGCCATAGCCGAAATAGGCCACCACGTCTCCAGCCGCGATCAGGCCGTCGAAGTCAGGATGATCGTCGTGAATGAGCATGGGAACGTCAGGAACCAGTTCGTCCAGGGGAACTCGGAGCGGACGGCGCCGCGCCTCACGTCTCGACCCGCTCGCCATCCTTCAGCCGATAGCTCGGCTCGTACATGGTCACAATCTCCTCGGCCGCCGTCGGATGCACCGCCATGGTCGCGTCGAACTGCTCTTTCGTCAGCCGACCCTTCACCGCGATGCCCAAAATCTGGCTCATCTCGCCGGCGTCAGGACCGAGAATATGGGCTCCGATCACCCGCCGGCTCGCAGCATCGACCACGAGCTTGATCAGCATGGTCTCGTCGCGTCCGGACAGCGTGTTCTTCATCGGACGAAAACTCGTCCGATAGATCTCGATCTCGGGATAGGCCTTTGCAGCGGCGGCCTCGGTCAGTCCCACCGTGCCGATCTCCGGCTGCGAGAACACCGCCGTCGGAACGCTGTCGTAGTCCGGCTTCGTCGGCTTGCCGCCGAACACCGTGTCGACGAAGCACATGGCCTCGTGGATCGCCACCGGCGTCAGCTGCATGCGATGCGTAACGTCGCCGACGGCCCAGATGTTGTCAGCACTGGTCTTGGAATAGTCGTCGACCATCACCGCACCGCGCGGATCGAGTTCGACGCCCGCCTTGTCGCAGCCGAGATCCTCGGTGTTGGCCTTGCGGCCAATGGCCAGCATCACCTCGTCCGCATCGACGATATCGCCGCCCGCCAGGTGCGCCTCGAAGCGGCCGTCCGGCTTTTGGACGACCTCCCGGAAGGTGTCCTCACAGCGAATGTGCACGCCCTTTTTCTTCATGGCCTGGTGCAGCGCGTGGCGAAGGTCGTCGTCGAAGCCTTGCAGGATCTCCTTGCCGCGGTAGACGAGCGTCGTTTCGACCCCCAGCCCGAGGAAGATGTTGGCAAACTCGACGGCGATATAACCGCCACCGAGGATCGCCACTGCCTTGGGCAGGCGGTGCATGTGGAAGGCTTCGTTGGAGGTGATGCAGTGCTCGGCGCCCGGCAGCCCCGGATGCGGATTGGCACGGCTGCCGGTGGCGATGAGAATCTTGTCGGCCGTCACCACCTTGCCGGTCTCCAGGATGCGGATCTCGTGCGGTCCCTCGAGAACGGCACGCGAGCCGAGCAGCATCACGCCGGCCTTTTCGAGGTTGGAGCGATAGATCCGCTCCAGGCGGTCAATCTCGTTGTCCTTGGCGGCGACCAGCGCGCTCCAGTCGAACCGCCGCTTGCCGACGCTCCAGCCGTAACCGGCGGCATCCTCGAAGGATTCGGCGAATTGCGAGGCATAGACGAACAGCTTCTTGGGCACGCAGCCGCGGATGACGCAGGTGCCGCCGTATCGGTATTCCTCGGCGATCGCCACCCGATGGCCGAGCATCGCCGCCCGCCGGGCCGCCCTGACGCCGCCAGAGCCGCCACCGATTACGAAAAGGTCGAAGTCGTAGGTTGTTTCCGCCACGCCGCCTCCATGGCTCGGCCCACGCGGCGTGGAGACTCCCGCAGACCGTGGTTTGAGGTCATGTCCGTCTATTGCGAAGACTGTGCGCCTTGATCCGCATTGCCGCTGGCCATGCTCTCGACACCTTCGGTCGTCGCCTTCTGCAGATCGCGAACGATGCCGTTCGTCCAAACCTCGGCGGCCTGCATCATCTCGCGGGTAGCGATCGGCCCTTCTTCGAGCAGCTTCTTGCCGGCTTCGGAGTTATAGAACTCTGCGATCGTGCGCAGTTCCTCCTCACTGAAGAGCTTGGCATAGACCCGCGCCACCTCGTTTTCCAGGTCGGCGCGGCGCGGCGCCAGCTCGAGCGCCTTCTCGTCGACCATATCGGAGATCTGGCTCTGCAGATCGGGATGGCGCGAAATGAGATTGCCCTTGATCTGGGTCGCGGCGTTCATCAGGATCACGTCGAAGCGGTCCGTGGCGTGGATCGCCGTGATCGCCTGCTTGGCGGCTGCGATTTGAGCGTCGCTGGCATCCTGTGCGTAGAGCGGCGTTGCCGAACTCAAGGCGAGCGCGACGGTGGCAAAGGCGACGCGGCGCATCGTTTTGCGGACAGGCATTCGAGAATCTCCATCGTTCGGACGTGAAGCGGTGCCGGTTGCACTATCGAATCGGCAGGTCACTTCGCAAGTGAGACGCGAGCGATCACCGTTGAAGACTATGAGCCGAGGACCTCGATGCCTTGCTCGCCGGCAACGATCGCGGCTGTGGCAAGTCCGAGAAACAGTCCATGCTCGACGATGCCCGGGATGTCGTGAAGAACGCTGGACAATGCGTCTGGATCGGGAATGCGGCCAAAAGATGCGTCCAGGATCAAGTGGCCGCCGTCGGTGACGAAGTGTTCGCCATTCTTTTTGCGCAGGACGATGTCGCATTGAGTGAGCCCGAGCCGGGAGGCCACGGCCTCCACGGCCAGGCGCGTCGCGGTGAGCCCGAAGCCGTCGACCTCGATCGGCAAGGGAAACGCACCCAGCGTGTCCACGCGCTTCGAGGCGTCTGCGATGACGATCATCCGCGCCGAGGCGGCCGCGACGATCTTCTCGCGCAGCAGCGAACCGCCACCGCCCTTGATCAGGCGCAGACAAGGATCGATCTCGTCGGCCCCGTCGACGGTCAGGTCGAGACGCGGCGTTTCGTCGAGCGTCGAAAGGGGGATGCCCAGCTCCATGCAGAGTTCGGCCGAGCGGCGCGAGGTCGGAACTCCCAGGATCGACAGGCCGGATGCCACGCGCTCACCGAGCGCCCGGATGAAGTATTCGGCGGTCGACCCGGTGCCGATCCCCAGCTTCATACCCGGTTCGACCCGCTGCGCCGCACCGCGCGCAGCCATATCCTTCAGATCGACCGACATGCAAACCTCCTGCCCTCCCCATCGATGCCGCCCACGATCTAGCTGTGAATCGAGGCGCTGTCGATGAAAAGCCGCAACCATGCACCGGCATCTCACGATGCCGAGGTCGCGGGCTTCCAGCAATCGTTGGTAATCGGCGCGGCCCATAGGGCTGTCTCGTCCGACAGCAGTGCGGCAGCTAAAAAATGGTGGGCGCGACAGGGATTGAACCTGTGACCCCTACGGTGTGAACGTAGTGCTCTCCCGCTGAGCTACGCGCCCGACCGGAGCGGCGCCGAAGCGCCGCCGGGGGTGACGGCGATATAAGGCCTGCCGGTCTATGCCGTCAACCGCTGCGTTGCGGCTTGTCGGGATAGGTGGTGGAAAGCAGCGTCGGCCCGCCGATCCGGATCGTGCTGCTCATTGCCAGGGCCGTCCCGATGAGGCTTTCTCAATAAAAGCGGCGAGGCGGGAGAAGCTGAAGGGTCCCTCGGTCAGGTAGCGGAAATCCTCCGCCACGGCTGCGCGCAGCTTCGGATCGTCGATCGACCGGCCCCAGAAGGCGGCCTCACCGAGGTAGGCCGCGACCATCTTGTCCAGGCCGTCCGCCGTGCCGTCGTCGAGCGCACCGATCTCGCGGATACGGTTGACGATGACGTCTGCATCGCGCGGCGGCAGTTTCTCGGCTCCCTCGAACTGCCCGAGATAGAACGCCAGCCACGCGGCGAGCGCCAGCGTGTTGAGCGGCGCCGGCTTGCCGAATTTCTCCTGATACGCCACCAGGCGATCGAGATTGCGCGTCTGATACTTGACGATGCCGTTGAGGCTGATGTCGTACCAGAGGTGCCGGATATAGGGGTTGCGGAAGCGCCGCAGCACGGCGGCCGCGAAGGCCTCCAACTCCTCCTTCGGCAAAGTCAGGAAGGGGATCACTTCCTCGTTCAGCAGCCGATCCAAAAAGCGGGCGCCGGCTTCGTCGGTCACGGCCTCGCCGACCGTCTCCACGCCGGCCAGCAGCGCCAGGGCGCAGAGTCCCGTATGCGCGCCGTTGAGGATCGCCACCTTGCGCGCCTTGTAGGGCGTTGCATCCTCGACAACGATCGTGCCCTCGTCGTACTCGGCGAGCGGCAGGCGCAGTTCGGGCATGCCCGGCTTCTTTTCGATGACGAAGAAGTGGAACAGTTCGGCGGCGGCCATGAACTTGTCTTCATAGCCGAGGTCCTTCTGCAACGCTTCGGCCTCGGCGCGCGGATAGCCCGGCACGATGCGGTCGACCAGCGTATTGTAGAAGGCGTTGGCCGTCTCCACCCATTCGATGAAGGCCGGCTCCAGCCCCCATTCCCTGGCATGCTGCAGCACGATGCGGCGCAGCTCATCGCCATTGTGATCGATCAACTCGCAGGCGATCATCTGCAGGCCGGCGTCGGCCTGGCCGTCGAACGCTTTCCAACGCTCGTGCAGGAAGCGCGTCATCTTGCCCGGGAACGACGCCTGCGGTGCGTCGTCGTATTGGACCGTTGGCACATAGGCGATACCGGCGTCCGTGGTGTTGGAGATGACGACGGTGATGGCCTCGTCACGGGCCAGGGCGAGCACTCCGGCCCAGTCGTCGTGCGAGGACTTCTCCTCGCGCACGCAGGCGATCTTGCGCGCTTCCGATACCGGCTCGCCATCGTCGTTCACGCCGCGAGACAAAACGGTATAGACGCCCTCCTGCTCGTTCAGCGTAAACGGCAGTCCGCCTGCGATCGGCCGCACCACGACGACGCCCCAATCGCTTCCGGCCGCCTCGTTCAGCCGGTCGATCTTCCAATCGACGAAGGCGCGCAAAAAATTGCCCTCGCCCCATTGCAAGATCCGCGGCGTCGGACGCGAACGGCCGTCCAGGAAGCTGCCGTCGAGACGCTTCATGATACTCTCCATGATGATCGAACGAACGTGTTCCGATCATTAGAGGGTCACGAAGACACTGGCAACATATTCGTATCCTAGTATATCGCTTTGCGGCGGCAGCTGAGATATCGGCCGATATCGCTGATCACATCCGTTCGCAGGGACCGGTCGTCTGCGATCCGTCACGCGGCTATGCGCAGGCACCCTCGCCCCCGCGTTGGATCCCGCATCAGAGGGGTTCGCCGCCCGCGATCCAGCCTTTGCGTCGCTGAACGCTATGGCCGCTTTGTCCTTTTGGCGATCGAAATTCCGACGGTCCTGGATCCTCGGGCTCCGTCCCGAAGATGACGCCCCCAAAAGCCGATGCCGTGGGGGCGGCAGCCCGATGGGTCGCCAGGCAGGTGGTCGCCCGCCAGGATGCCCGGCGCAGCGCCGCTGCACCCCGCCCGGCCGCCGCGCAATTCGCGCCGACCCGGCCGCCCCTATCGGCGCACCTCGACCTTGGCTAGCTTCTCGTAGTGGCGCGCCACCGCGCTGTGGTCGCTCTCGCCCTCGCCGTCGACCTTGAGCGCCTGCATGATCTCCATGATCCCCGCCGACAGCGGCACCGGCACGTGCAGCGCATGCGCCGTGTCGAGCGCGTTCTGCAGGTCCTTGACGTGCAGGTCGATGCGGAACCCCGGCTTGAAGTTGCCCACGAGGATCATCGGCACCTTGGCGTTCATCACCGTCGAGCCGGCGAGCCCGCCCTTGATCGCGTCGAACACCGCTTCCTGCGAAACCCCCGCCTTGGTCGCCAACGTGCCTCGGACGCCGTCATCGCGGTTCGACTTCCAGGATCAGCGCGTCGCGGGCGGGCACGCAGAACCGCCGACCGTCGAAAACCGCGCCCTCTTCCGCCCAGTGCACCCGGCCCGGCACAACGGCATTCTGCGAACCGAACAACGCGAGATGTCCGGTCTGAAGCTGCCGTGTCGGATTGATGAACCAGAGGAACGTCCGCCCCTCCTCCCGATGCACCCGGATCTGGACCTGCGGATTGTTGGTCTGCACGTGCTGGATCTTGCCGGCATAGGCGGCGCATTCGGCGAAGAAGCGCCGGTTCGCCGGTTCGCTCGACCGATAGTAGCCGACCGACGGATGGGTGCCGACGAGCAGCGTGCGTCCCTTGCCGAAGGAATTGGCGACCACGGCCAGGCGGCCGTCGTCGAACCAGCCATAGGGCGTCCCCCCGGCACAGCGGTAGGCCTGCAGGAAGCCGCCGCCGCGCACGGACAGGCCATCCATGTTGAAACGGATGCGGTCGCGGATATCGGGCATGAACTCGACGTGGTCCTCTCGTGCGCCGAACACCGCATCCAGTCCGAGATTGGGCTGGACGGTGCCGACTCTGCCGCGATCGCCGAAATAGCCGGGACAGGCCTCGGCGATCAGCGTGCCGCCGGCCTCGACCCAATCGGCCAGCTTCTTCGCCCGCGCGGCGGTCAGCATGATCGGATAGGGGAAGTAGAGCACATCATGGCCGTCGATGTCGTCGGCGTGTACCCAGTCCGCCTGGAAGCCATTGTCGAAGAAGCCGCGATAGGCGCCCCACATGGCGGCGGCGTAGGTGTCGTATTTGCCCTCGTAGCTGAGCAGATAGTCCCACTCCTGGACCTCCGGCACCACGAGGATGCCGATCTCGCCGCGGATCGGCCGGGCGGCGAAAAGCGGCTTCTGCTCCGGCGCGTTGGCCCACTTCGCCAGATCGCTCGCCATGTCGGACCGCGAGGTGCGCGAGCCGTCCATGTCGTAGGAGCCGAAGGCGCCGAACAGCGGACCGTCGAGCAGCGGCCGATAGCGCAGGTTCAGCACTCCCCGAGCGCCGCCGGCGAATGACGTCATCGTCCAGACCCGGATATCCTCCGGCTCTGGAATGCGCCCGTCCTCCTTGTCGCGTCCGACGACCTGCGGCTGCATCCACAACGGTCCTCCCTGCCGCTCGGCATGCCAGAACGGCTTGCCGCGCGCCGCCGCGCGATTGAGGTCGGCGGCATACCAGCTTCGCCAGGGCTGGTTGCCCTTGCGCGCCTGAATCCAGGTATAGCCGTAGACCTGCACCTTGGAGGCGGCGCGCCAGTCGTCGCAGCCGCGTGCCGCCATATCCGGAATGGCGCCGCCGACGCCGTGGGCGGCGATCAGGCAATCCGGATCCACCGCCCGGATCGCGTCGATCCGCCATTGCATCTGGTCATAGAAGTTGTCGCGCTTGAACTGCAGCCAGTCGAGACATTCCGGATAGGGCGCGGTCTGGTGCGGCGGCTCGATATCCTCCCACTCGGCATAGGAATAGCGATACCAGGCCTTAGCCAAGGTCTCGAGCGAGCCGTATTTCGCCTTGAGCCAGTCGCGGAACGCCGCCGCGGTAAAGGCGCTGTAGTCGATGCGGGGCGAGTAGTTGCACTCGTTCCAGACGTCGTAGCCGAGCAGGCCGGGATGGCCCTTGTAGCGCTCCGCCATCGTCGTCAGAAAGGTTTTCGCCGCCTCCCAAGCCTCCGGACAGTTGAAGGTGAGAAGCCCCCCGCCGCCGCTTTCGGAAAAGCCGCCGGTTGCGGCCGACACGCCCATGATCGAGGCCGCCGGTCGGCCATCCGCATACCGCTGCCGCGCCTGTGCGAACTTGCGCAAAGCCCAGTCGGGCGCCGTATGGGTTAGCTCCGCGACGATCGTCTTGATACCGTTGGCGGCGGCGAGATCGAGCTGACGGTCGTACTCCTCCCAGTCATAGACGCCCGGCGCCCGCTCGATGGCGCTCCACATGAACCAGTGGCGAAAGACGTTGAGCCCGTCCTCAGCGGCGATGCCGTAGTCGCGCTCCCAGTCCTCTCGCGGCGGATTTGACTTGCGGAAATAGACCGCGCCGAAAGGCACCTGGAGTTCGGTCTTGCTCATGGTCCTGTCGTGCTCCTCGGCACAGCCTTGCTTGCCCCGTGCCGACCGTGCGGCCCGGTCCTAAATCGTCGTTGGCGTGGCGATGCTTCGGCCGGAGAGACGCGGTCCGGCTGATCGGCGTCGCTCAGTGATAAGGTTTCATCCAGCCGACTCCGGCCGTGGTCGTGCCGGCGGGCTTGTATTCGCAACCGATGAAGCCGTCGTAGCCGAGCCGGTCGAGCTCGGCGAAGACGAAGGGGTAGTTGATCTCGCCCGTGCCTGGCTCGTGCCGGCCCGGGTTGTCGGCGAGCTGGATGTGCGCAATCCGGTTCTGCAGCCGCTGGAAGGTCGGGATCAGATCGCCCTGCATCACCTGGGTGTGGTAGATGTCGTATTGGATGAACAGATTGTCCGAGCCGCACGCCTCCAGGATCGCTTCCGCATGGTCGGTATGCGAGACGAAAAAGCCGGGGATGTCGCGCAGGTTGATCGGTTCGAGCAGCAGTTTGATCCCGGCCTGCGCCAGCCGAGGCGCCGCGAACTTCAAATTGGCGACGAGAACCTCTTCGAGCTTCTTCGGATCGCTGTCCTTCGGCGTGATCCCCGCCAGACAGTTGATCTTGGCGCAGCCCAGCGCCTTGCCATAGGCGATCGCCCTTCCGACACCGTCACGAAATTCATCCACGCGGTCCGGCAGGCAGCCGATACCCCGCTCTCCGCCGGCCCAGTCGCCGGCGGGCAGATTGAACAGCGCCTGGACGAGACCGTTCGCCCGCAGCGCCTCGGCGACATCCTCGGCCGACTGTTCGTAGGGGCTGACATATTCGACGGCCGGAAAGCCGCCCCCGGCGGCAGCCGCGAAGCGGTCGATGAAGGCGAACTCGGTGTAGAGCATCGACAGATTGGCGGCGAATTTGGGCACCAGACCCCTCCTCAGGCAACGAATTTCGTACGGTGCAGCATGCGCTTGTTGCGCGGATCGGCATGGGGGACGGCCGAGATCAGGCTCTGCGTGTAAGGCTCCTGCGGGTGGTCGCAGATCTGTTGGACGCTCCCCAACTCGACGATCTTGCCGCGATGCATGACGGCCACCCGGTCGCAGAAGTACCGAACGACCGAAATGTCGTGCGAGATGAAGATGCAGCTCAGGTTGAGGCGCTTCTGGACATCCAGCAGCAGGTCCAGGATCTGCGCCCGGATCGAAACGTCGAGTGCCGAGGTCGCCTCGTCGGCGATGATGATCTTCGGGTCGAGCGCGAGCGCACGGGCGATGCCGATACGCTGGCGCTGGCCGCCGGAAAAGGCATGCGGATAGCGTTCCATGGTCGCCGGATCGAGGCCGACGAGTTCCATCAGATCGGCCACCTTCTCTTCCAGCACGCGGCCGCGGGCGAGGCCCGAGACGAAGATCGGATCGCCGACGATCTGCTTGACCGTCATGCGCGGATTGAGCGAGGCGAACGGATCCTGAAACACCAGCCGGACCTGCCGGCGGTAATCCATCAACCGACGTTTCGTCATCGCGGTGACGTCTTCGTCGCGCTCCGGCTCCGGGCGGAAGACGACGCGGCCGGCGGTCGGCTCGACGACGCGCAGTACTAGGCGGCCGAGCGTCGTCTTGCCCGAACCGCTTTCGCCGACGATGCCGAGGTTCTCGCCTTCCAGAAGGTCGAAATTCGCCGCCGCCACGGCCGTCAGTTGGTCGTCGTGCTTTCCAAGCCAACTGCACGCGGCGCCATAGACCTTGGTGAGGTCGCGCACCGACAGGATGGCTCGGCGTTCCGGTTGCAGCGCGGCGGCGGATCGCCCACCCTGCCCCAGCTTGACGGTCGAGTTCAGAAGCTGCCGCGTATAGGGGTTCTTCGCATTGTAGAAAATGTCGTCGACCGTCCCATGTTCGACGATCCGGCCGAAGCGCATCACGGCCACCTCGTCGGCCACCTCGGCGACGATCCCGAGATCGTGGGTGATCAGCAGCATCGCCATGCCGCGCGACGCCTGCAGGCGCTTGACGAGATCCATGATCTCAGCCTGGGTGGTGACGTCGAGCGCCGTCGTCGGCTCGTCGGCGATCAGGATGTCGGGATCGCAGGCGAGCGCCATCGCGATCATCGCTCGCTGCCGCATTCCGCCGGAGAACTCGAAGGTGTAGCGGTCGACCATCTGCTCGGGATTGATGATCTCGACCTGGCGCAGGAGCTCGATCGCCTCCTGTCTCGCCGCGCGCTTGTCGAGCTTGCGGTGCAGCCGCAGCGCCTCGATGATCTGCGCCCCGATGGTGCGCACCGGCGAGAGCGAGCTCATCGGCTCCTGAAAGATCAGGCCGATCCGGCCGCCGCGGACCGCACGGATCTCGCGACTGTTGGTGCCGAGCTCGCTGATCTCGATCGATTGCCCTCGGGTGTTGAGCTGGATGCGCCCGCTGCTGACCACCGCCTGCTTGTCGATGATGCGCAAGAGCGCCCGCGCCGTCACCGACTTGCCGGAGCCGCTTTCGCCGACCAGACAAAGAGTGCGGCCGGGATAGAGGTCGAAGGAAACGTTGCGGACCGCGTGCAGGATGTGCGTGCGCAGGTGGAAGTCGATGCTGAGATTCTCGACCCTCAGCACCGGTTCGCTGGAGCTCGCCATCGGCTCGGCCGTGGTTTCGAAGGTTTGCGTCATCGCGGCCTCCTCATTGCTCATAGGGGTCGGCTGCATCGCGCAGTCCGTCACCGAGGAAGTTGAAGGCGAGAACCGCCATGACGACCGCCCCGCCCGGCCAGATCAGTAGCCAGGGCGCCGTGGCGACCGTGCGGATGTTCTGCGCGTCCTGCAGCAGCACGCCCCAGGAGACCACCGGCGGCTTCAGGCCGACGCCGAGGAAGGACAGCGCGGTCTCGGCGACGATCATCGTCGGCAGCGCCAGCGTCACCACGGCCAGAACGTGGCTGGTGAGCGACGGCAGGACGTGGCGGAAGATGATCCGCCGCTCGCTGGACCCGTCGAGCCGGGCCGCGGTAACGAAATCCTCGCCGCGCAGGGCAAAGAAGCGTCCGCGCACCTCGCGCGCCAGCCCCGTCCAGCCGAGCAGCGACACGATGATGGTGATGATCAGATAGACCTGCAGCGGCGACCAGGTGAGCGGCACGGCGGCGGCAAGACCCAGCCAGAGCGGGATGGTCGGCATGGCGCTGACCACCTCGATGATACGCTGGATCAGCAGATCGACCCAGCCGCCGTAGAACCCGGACAGACTGCCGAGAACGACGCCGATGATCAGGCTCAGCGTGACGCCGAAGAGGCCGATCGACATCGATACGCGCGTGCCGTAGATCAGGCGGGTGAGCAGGTCGCGGCCGAGCTTGTCGGTGCCGAGAAGGAAGATCCGCTGGTTCGGATCGAGCGGCCCGATCAGGTGGACATCGGTGCGGAACAGCCCCCAGAAATCATAGGCCGGGCCTCGCACGAAGAATCCGATCGGGATCACCTTGGTGTCGTCGACCACGAAGGTGCGGCGCAGCGCCACCGGATCGACCTCCACCGAGTAGCCTTTGACGTGCGGCAGGAAGACCTCGTCCCCGTCGGGTCCGGGCGCGAACAGGGCGACACTCTGCGGCGGCGCATAGGTGTATTGCGGTCGCGCTTCCTGCGGCAGGCCGGGCGCCAGAAACTCCGCGAAGGCGCCGACGAAATAGAAGAAAGCGATGACGCATCCGGCAAAGATGGCGACCTTGTCGCGCGAGAACTTGTGCCAGATCAGCGTCCACTGGCCGGCAACCGCGGCGGCGCGCACCGCCTGGCCTTGCTCGAGCGGGCTGATCGCCGGCTTGTCTTCGACGGGACTGTCGATGAAAGGCTCTACCGTCATCTCAGTTGAACCGGATGCGAGGATCGAGAAGCGCGAGGAGCAGATCGGAGATCAGCATGCCGACCAGTGTCAGGGCGCCCATCAGCAGGATGAAACTGCCCGCCAGGTACATGTCCTGGGAGACCAGGGCGCGCAGCAGCAGCGGCCCCGCCGTCGGCAGATTGAGCACGATCGCGGTGATGGTGACGCCCGAGATGAGATGCGGCAACACCCAGCCGAGCGCCGAGACGAAGGGGTTGAGCGCGATCCGCACCGGATAGCGCAGGATCACCTGATGTTCCGGCAGACCCTTGGCCCGGGCCGTCACCACATAGGGCTTGTTCAGTTCGTCCGTGAGGTTGGCGCGCAGGATGCGGATGAGCGATGCCGTGCCGGCCGTGCCGATCACGATCACCGGGATCCAAAGATGGGCCAGCAGGTCGCCGAACCGGGCGAAGGACCAGGGCGCGTCGACATAGTCCGGTGAAAAGAGCCCGCCGACGCTCTGGCCGAAATACTTGTAGGACACGTACATCAGCGTCAGCGCCAGGATGAAGTTCGGGATGGCGAGACCGAGAAAGCCGAAGAACGTGAACACATGGTCGCCGATCGAATGCCGGCGCACGGCCGAATAGATGCCGATCGGCAAGGACACCGCCCAGACGAACAGGAGCGCGCAGATCGAGACGGCAAGCGTCGAGCCCATGCGCTCCCAGATCAGCTCCGAAACGGGCCTATTCCAGTCGAACGAATAGCCGAAGTCGCCGTGCAGCAGGATGCCGGTGATCCATTTCCAGTATTGGACGATGATCGGGTCATCGAGGCCGTAGATCTCGCGCAGCCGCGCGATCTCCACCGGATCGACGACCTGCCCGGTGTCCTGCATCCGGGCGATCATCGAGGTCAGATAGTCGCCGGGCGGCAACTGGATGATGAAGAACGAGATCAGCGAGATCCCGAACAGCGTCGGGATCATGTAGATCAGCCGTTTGACGATATATCTGATCATGGGGTCCTCCCGGCGATCTCGTCAGAGATCGTCTTCCCATTCGAACTGAACTGCTTCGAGGAGATCGATCGACGGTATTTCGACGGTCGCCGTCCCGTCCTTGATCTCGACGGGAAGGTCCTGCCCGCCGACCAGCAGCCGCGCCGAGCACACGCGTTTGCCTTGCGGCAGCCTGACCGAGACGGTCTGTTGTCCGACCGGATAGAATTCCCGCGTCGGTCCCTTCAGCATCATCGGGTTGCTGAGATTGAACATCAGAACGGCGAGCCCGTCGGCGTTCTCGCGTAGCGCGATGTCGAGCACGCCGCGCCCCGTCACCTCGACGCTCGGCGGTTTGCCCAGCGCCCAGCGCACCGCGTTGGCGATCAGTCTTTGATGGTCGGAGGTGAGCACTTCCCAGAAGACGCCGCCGACATCCCAGGGGATGTAGACGACGCGGCCGCCGGCCTGCGTCTGGCGGGCGAGCACGGCCGCGCCGCGCGGCTCCTCGCGCGGATAGACCTCTTCCATCGGCAGGTCGGGAAAGTCGGGAACGAACTGGAAGGGCGCCTCGACGCCCGGCGCCGCCTCGACGCTGAGGAGATGCGTGCCGCCGATGATGCGGCGGGCGCCGTCGTAGCCCTCGTTGACCGGATGACGGCCGTTGAGCGCCACATAGGTGTTCTTCACCGGGCCGCGCACGGGCGCCAGGAGTTTGGCTCCGAACACGTCGGCCAAGCCGAGATCCTCGCGCGGCTCGCCGTTCTCGTTGCAGGTCGACGTCGCATAGGCGGCGACGACGCTGCCGCCCCGCGCCACGTAGTCGCGCAGCGCCTGGCATTGTTCGTCCGACAGGCAAGCGGCATTGGCCAGAACGACCAGCTTGAAGCGATCCAGGGCTTCTGGCGTCATCGTCTGGTCGGACAGGAACTCGAAGGGCAGCCGGGCCTCGACCAACGCGTGATAGAAGCCGAAATCGTCGGCTTCGGCCTTCTGGCGGGACTCCGAAGACCAATGACGCAGGGTCGTGGTGGGATCGATGATGGCGATCTCGGCCGTCGCCTGGGTCTGGCCCAGCATCGCTTCGAGCCGGGCGTGAAGGTGGAAGCCGTTGGCGATCGGCTGCACCCAGCGCTCGTCCGGGACGACGCCGTTGAACTTGGTGAACCAGGGCAACAGGCCGTGCGCCGTGCCGTTGCCCATCCATGTCTCGATCTCGGCGCCGGTGGTAACGGAATCCTTCCAGCGATACTCTTCCTCCGGCCCGATCGACGTGATCAGGATCACCGGCCGTTCCGGAAAGGTGGCGCGCATGCGCTTGCCGTTGCGCCCCGCCATCCAGACCGGCTCGACACCCCGTCGGCCCTGGTGGTCGACCACCAGGAACGGGCAGTGGCGCTCGATCAGCGAGATGTCGAACTCCATCAGCGAGGCGCCGCCCATGTTCGGAATGAAGCTCGCATGCGGCTTGATCGCCTTGACCGCGTCGTCCCAGTCGATGACCATCTTGGTGAGCACGCCGCGCCGCCAGCCGGCCCAGGCCTGCCAGACAGGATCATGCGCGTTGGCTTCGCGCGGCAGCTCATAGCCGGTCGCCGCCTTGAAGCGCGTCTTGCAGGACTCGCAGTAGCAGACGCCGTGGCCCTGCCAGCGGTTGGCGAAGACCGCGTCAACGTCGTAGTCGCGGACGATCTCCTTGACGATCTCCGGCATGAAGACGTTGTTGTAGTCGCCATAAGCGCACGTCACCCAGACGTCCGGAAACGCCCAGTGCCGGCGCGGGTGGCCGTCCTTGTCGACGGCGATCCATTCCGGATGCGCGTCGGCGGCGTCCTGATGGATGGCATGCGGGTCAACGCGGGCCATCACATGCATGTCGAGCGCGCGCGCCCCGTCGACCAGCGCTCCGAACGGATCGCTGTCGCCGATGAACTTGCTCACATAGTGCAGCGGCACCTTGCTCGGATAATAGGCGATGTAACCGCCCGCCGAGAGGCAGGTCGCATTCGAACCAGTGCGCTTGAATACGTCGATCCAGAAGCCCGGATCGAACTTGACCGGATCGTCCTCGGCCAGGGTCAGCTGCGTCCAGCGGGTGGCCGATCGGTACCACTCGGGTGTCCGCAGGTTGAGGGCGTGGTCCACATTGGCGTCGGGCATGTCCGGGTCTCTTGAGTTGAGGTCGCACGCTCCCGATGCCGGCTCGCCGAAGCGAACCGACACGGGAGAGGATTGTTGTCGGCGAAGGCTGGGATCAGGCCTTGAAGAACTGCTCGGGCCGCGACGGCGCCGGGGTCGGCCAGCCGAAGGAATTCGGCATGACGTCCATGGTGTTGACCATGTCGTTCTTCACCACGCCGTAGCCGTCCGGCGGCAGACTCACACCGAACACCAGGAACTGGTCGGCCGCCTTCTCGAGGATCTGGCGCATCAGATCCTGCTGCTGGGCCGGATCGCCGGTTGCTAGAAGCATCTTGTACAGCTGCTGCTGGGCCTTAACGTCCTCCGGCGGCTCGATGGCGTTCTCGTTGGCCGGATCGATGAAGTAGAGCGCCCAGCCCGGGGCGTAGATCGAGTTGCTGTTGAACGGCACGAAATAGCGGGGATCGAGCATCGCCGCGATGCCGCTGTTGGCGCCGAACTGATGGGCGGTCGCATCGAAGTCGCGGCCGTTGCGCACCCGCGTCTCCCACAACGAACGGTCCATCGTGCGCATCTGCGCATCGATGCCGATCTGCTGGAACATTGGGATGATCAGCTGAAACATGTCGAGGAAGGTGGGCCGCGCCTGGTCGATCTCGAAGATGATCGTCAGCCGCTTGCCGGTCTTGTCGAGGCGATAGCCGTCGCCGTCCATCTCCGGAAGGATCTTGTCGAGGATCGCCTTGGCGCCCTCTGGATCGTATTCGGTGTGCTGCTTGGCCAGCCGCTCCAGATAGAGCGGATCGTCCTCGCGGATCGACGGCTGGGCCGGCACCCCCTGCCCCACGAACACCGCGTCGATGAGAGCCTGGCGATCCACCGCGATCGACAGCGCCTGCCGGAACTCGCGATTGTTGAACAGCTCGTTCTTCACTGGATCGTCATGGTTGAGATTGAGCTGGAAGACCATGACGTTGGCCGCGGTCTCCTTGAGCGTATAGAAATGAAAGTTGCCGGTTTCCTGGCCGTCGTAGAGCACCGGCTTGTTGGCCGGCGTCGCAATGTACTGGTCCATCATGTCGATTTCGCCCTGCAGCGTCTTCAAAAGCAGGACCTGAGGGTCGGCCACCATCTGGTAGACGATGCGGTCGAAATAGGGGAGCTGCGTCCCTTCGGTGTCGACCTTGAAGTAGTAGGGATTGCGCTCGGCGATCGCCTGCTGGGTGCTTTCACCCGGCGCGACGGTGAACTGCCAGGCGTTGAGCGTCGGACGCTTCGAGTTCTGGAAGTAGACGTTGTCCTCGGACACGCCGCATTCGCGCTGGAACAGCGCCACCCAGCTGTCGACGCCCTGTTCGCGAGCCAGCGTGTCGGCGTCCGGATTGTACTTGATGTGGAAGCGCTTGAGGTAATGCGCCGGCGTACGGGTGACCTGGTCCTGGTTGGCCCAGGCGAGCTGCTGTGCAAAGAAGCCGTTCGGCTCCTTGAAATGGACCTTGAAGACCTGCTCGTCGACGATTTCGAGTTCGCCGACTGCGCCTCCCGCATACCAGAAGGTCTGCCCGCTCCCGCCGAGCCCGGCATCGGGATCCAGGAACACGTCCTCATACCAGAACCGGACGTCCTCAGTGGTATAGGGCTCGCCGTCGGACCATTTCATCCCTTTGCGCAGCGTGAAGGTGTAGACGGTCGAATCCGCGCTCACCTCGTAGGATTCGGCAACGTTCGCCTCGACGCCGGACCAGTCCGGCGTGAAGCGGACCAGCGGCTCGTAGGCCTGGTAGCGAAACAGCATCGACAGCGAGCCACCGCCGACGAGCGCATGCTTCCACACGCCGCCCTGCTGGCCCGGCCGATCGGTCGGCGTGATCACCAACGGCTTTTCCGGCAGACGCTCGTTGATCGGCGGCAGTTCGCCGGAATCGACCTTGGCCTTCAGCGACGTGCTTTCCTTCGGCTCGACAGCAAACGCCGGCAAGCCGGATAGAACGTAGGTGCCGGCCAAGGCAGAGCTCGACACCAACAGAGTTCTTCTGTTGATCATGCATTCCTCCCAAAATGCCGAAATATCGTTCCCATCCCATTCGGCATACAATAGGCTTGTAATATCAGTTTTGTTAGATAAAGCGTTATTGTCGAACTATTTCGCGGGATCCGATCGTCGATCTGCGAGCGGCTGATCGACCATTGTCCCGACCCATCGGTGGATGCGTGCGGCCGTCGCTTCTAAGGAGACCAGGGTGAGTCGCGTAACGCTCAAGTCCATTGCGGCGGAAACCGGACTGTCGAAATTCGCGGTGTCCCGCGCGCTCGCCGGCAAAAGCGGTGTCAGCGAAGAGACGCGCGTCCGCGTCAGCGAAGCCGCCGCCCGGCTCGGCTACAAGAAGCCGGCACCGGCCGGGCGCACCACCTTCGGCATCGTGTTCGACGACACCGAGGCCATCAACAGTGAACTCTACATGCAGATCCAGAGCGGCGCCCAACGCGAGGCGCAGCGTCTGGGGCTATCGGTGCGGATCCACTGGACCCACGATCCGGACGAACTGGACGCCTTCATCCACGATAGCGCCGGCCTGCTGATGGTCGGGCCGCACGACCCCCGCGCCGTTGCGCGTGCTCGCGCCTCCGGAAAGCCTCTGGTTCGCAACGGCTGGCTCGAACCTCTGGAGCCGGTGGACCAGATCGGCGGCACCGACTGCGAAGCCGGATCGGCCGTCGCGAAATACCTGCTTCGCCTCGGCCATCGCGACATCGCCTATGTCCACGGCGACACGCGCTATCGGGGCCGGATGGAGCGCCTCTATGGACTACGCGAGGTGATGGAAATGCTCGACGACGTGCGGCTGCGCGACATGACGTGGCCGGACGACCAAAGCTTCGCCCAGGCGCTCGACCGGCTCGGGACCGCAGACGCGTTTCCGACGGCGTTTTTCTGCGCCCATGATGGAATTGCGGTGACCGTCATCTCTGAATTGAGGGCGCGCGGCTACCGCATTCCGGAGGATGCGTCTGTCGTTGGTTTCGGCGATTTTTCGGCCGCCCAGCAGATCCTGCCGCAATTGACCACGGTGAAGATGCCGGGCTTCGATATCGGCGCCATGAGCGTGCATCTTCTCCGCGACCGCGTGGAATCCTCGGGCAGGCCCAGCACCCCGATGCGTCTTCACCTGACGTCCCATATCGTGGAACGGCAGTCCGCCGGCCCTGCCCCGCAACCAGCCAAACGGCTGGATGCCACCGCTGCGGTCGTGTGAGGGAATCCCCTTCGACAGAAGCAAATTCGCTCGCGCCCGGCTCTCCCCGATAATCGCCTTCGAATTGAAGGAATGCCGGGAGGCAAATAGCGGTCGAAGCGTTGGCCCGATCAAATCGACAGCCAGAACAGTCTCAACGGGCCGTTGAGCATGGGTTGAGACCGTGGGTTTTACCCCTCGCCGACAATTCTCGCCGGCAAGGGATCGATCGAATGGCCCGCCTGCCTCGCACGGCCGCCTATGAGGCCGGTGCCAGTTCCGGCAAGCGCCCGGAGGTGACCACGTCACGGAAGAACGTATAGGATGCCTTCGGCGTGCGCTTCTGGGTCTCGTAGTCGACCCGCACCAACCCGAACCGCTTGCCATAGCCCAGCGCCCATTCGAAATTGTCGAGCAGTGACCACGGCATGAAGCCGCGGACATTGGCACCGTCGTTCGCCGCCCGGATCAGCGCGCTCAGATATTCGTGGTAGTAGGCGATCCGATCCTGGTCGTTCACGGTGCCGTCGGCATCGGCGATATCGATGAAGGCACCGCCGTTCTCGGTCACGTAGACCGGCGGATTGCCGCAGCGCTCCTTGATGATCATCAGAGCCTGCCGGAAGGCCTCGCCGTCGATCGGCCACCCCATCTCGGTGCGACGGAACCAGGTCGGCGGCGCGGCATGCCGGAACGGCCAGGCCGATGGTCCCTCCGCCTGCTGAATGTAGGACGGGAAGTAGTGGTTGACGCCCTGGAAGTCGACCGGCTGATGGATGATCTCCATGTCGCCCGGCTGCACATGCGGCGCCAGCCGATCTTCCAGCGAAGCCGGATAGCGGCCCTTGAACACCGGATCGAGGAAAGCGCCGTTCCACTTGTCCTCGAACAACGGGGCCAGATGGGCGTCGCGCTCCCGATACTGCGGCAGCGGCCGTGCGACGTGCACCGGCAGCACGAAGCCGGCACCCGCATTCGGCGTCGCGGCCCGGAACACGCGAACCGCGCTGCCGTGCGCCATGTTGAGATGATGGACCACACGCATCGCCGCGCGCGGATCCGTGATCCCCGGAGCGTGGCGGCCGTCCTCGTGGCCCACATAAGCGACGACGTTCGGCTCGTTGAAGGTTACCCAATTCTTGGCCCGGTCGCCGATTGCCTTGGCCATCAGTTCGGCATAGTCGGTGAACCAGCCGACGACGTCGCGGTTCATCCAACCGCCCTTGTCCTGCAACGCCTGCGGCAGATCCCAATGATAGAGGCAAGGCCACGGTTCGATGCCGCGCGCCAGCAGTCCGTCGACCAAGCGGTCGTAGAAATCGAGCCCCTTGGGATTGGTGGCGCCGACACCGTCCGGGAGCACGCGCGGCCACATGATCGAGAAGCGATAGATCCCGACGCCGAGCCCCTTCATCAGATCCAGGTCTTCCTCGTAGCGGTGATAGTGATCGCAGGCGACCGATCCGTTGTCCCCGTTCTCGACCTTGCCGGGAACCGCACAGAACGTATCCCAGATGCTCGCTCCGCGCCCGTCGTCGGGCGCCCCACCCTCGATCTGGTAGCTGGCCGTCGACGTCCCCCATCGAAAGCCGTCGGGAAATTTGAGTGTGCTCATCCTTGCCTCCAACGCACCTAACGCAACCTAACAGCACCGATCAAATCAATCAGTCGGCCGAAGTCTGTTTTGCTGCCATCGTCTTTGCCATAGCGGGCCGACGCGCCCTTATCCAGCCGTCGCGAAGCTCGAATAAAGGTCGCGCACCGTGAGTTCGATCCCGGCCGTGTCGCCATCGATCGGAGTGAAGGTCAGCGTGACGTCCTCGCCGGGACGGACCGTGACCGCGTTATCGGAAAACCGGCCCGGCCGGTTTGCCTCCAGGGTGACGAAAAACGCCAGCGCTTCGGCGCTGACGGTGGCCTGGAGAGAGTCGCCGACGACGGCCGTCGTCATCCGAAGCTTCGGCGGCAGCAGCTTCAGCTCCTTGTAGCGCTGCGGCGCATAATGCTCGCTGCCGCTCGTGCCGTTCGAGGCACGCCAGCGATAGATCAGAACCTCGCCCGGTTGAAGCAACCCGGCCGGATGCTCGGCGAGCGTCACCGCCGCGTCAGGCCCGACGTCGCCCTGGGCGGACGGCAGCGACCGGCTGGTGCCATCGAGGGCGACGGCCAGCAGATCCAAATCGAGCGAGACGGCCTCGCGCGTGTCGTTGACCGCAGAGAAACGGAGCGTGCCGTCACTGCCGGGGATCGCCATCACGGCGACGGGCTCGAAGAAGCGCTTCGCCAGATAGTGCAGCACCTTCCAGCCACCGCCATAGTCGAGGCTCGACCAGCTCGCCACCGGCCAGGTGTCGTTGAGCTGCCAATAGAGCGCGCCCATGCAGTGCGGCTTCAGGCTGCGCCAGTATTCGACCGCGGTCTTGATCGCCACGCCCTGCTGCACCTGGCTGAGCCAGACGAAGGTCTCGAAGTCCTTGGGAAAGCGGAAGTAGCGGAACATGGTCTCGACGATCCGCGCATTGCCGCCCTGGTTCTTCTGATGGCTCTCCATCACCGGCGAGGCGATGTTCATGTCCTCCTCGTCGGCAAAGGATCGGATCGCATTCATCGAGGTGTAGGACTGGAAGCCGAACTCGGAGCAGAAGCGCGGCTTCACGTCGCGATAGTGCTCGAAGTCGCGCCCCTCATGCCACACCGACCAGAAATGCATGTCGCCGGACGAATCATCGTGCCAGGCATCGCCGAAGCTCATCGGCCCCGGCGATGGGCTGGATGGCCACCAATTGGCCTCCGGCAGCGTCTTCAGCAGTGCGGTTTCCAGGGTCCGGTTCAGCCGATCGTAGGCCACCAGATAACGGTCGCGGTTCTCGATCGATTCCGGAAACCAGGTCAGCGCCCCGATGAGCTCGTTGTCGCCGCACCACAAGGCTACGCGATGGGCAAGCCGCGCCGCCTGGTACTCGGCCTCGCGCGCCACCTCGGCCAGAAAATCCGGGGTCGACGGATAGAGGTTGCAGGCGAACATGAAGTCCTGCCAAACCATCAGGCCGAGTTCGTCGCAGATCTCGTAGAACCAGTCGGGCTCGTAGCGCCCGCCGCCCCAGACCCGGATCATGTTCATGTTGGCGTCGGCGGCCGACTGAAGCAGCGCGCGCGTCTTTTCCGGCGAGATGCGGCCCGGCAAAGCGTCGGCGGGAATCCAGTTGGCGCCGCGCGCGAAGACGTCGCTGCCGTTGATACGAAAACCGAAGCTGCGACCGACATCGTCGGGCTCGCTCACCAGTTTCAGGTCGCGCAAGGCGATACGCTGCGTCCAGACAGCCTTGCCCACCCTCACCCGCAACTCATGCAGCGTCTGCGGCCCCGAGCCGTTGGGCCACCACAACTCCGGAGCCTCGATCTCCAGCGCCGCCGTCAGCCGGCCCTCACCGGCTGAAAGGTCCACCCAGCCGTTCGTCCGCGTGCCGGCGATCTCGATGTCATAATCGGCGACCTCGGCGGCAAAGCCGCGCAACGACGCGTCGATCGAAAGCCTGACGCCTGCCCCCTCATGGTTCTGTCGGACCATGACCGTGCCGATCTCGCCTTCTTCGCCGACCAGCGCCACGCGTCCGTAGACGCCAACCGGCGCCAGAGCGATGTTCCAGTCCCAGCCGAAATCGCATTGCGGCTTGCGCAGCATGTTGCCGTTGGCGATCGGCGAGTTGCGGGCGTGAAAGGGCACCGGATAGGGCTGGGCCGCACGCAGTTCCGCGCCAGACCGGACCACCGATTTCAGCACGATCTCGATCCGGTTTTCGCCGGCCTGGAGCGCATCGGCGACGGCGGCGACGTGCTCGCGGAAGCTCGAGGCTGCCTTAAGGACGACCTGGCCGTTGATCCGGACTTCCGCTACTGTGTCGAGCCCGTCGATGGCGAGGAGCCCGGGCTCCTCGCCATCGCCCAGCGTGAAGGTGCGCGACAGCGTCCAGTCCCGCTCCGACACCCAGCGCGCATCGTACTCGTTGCGGCCCTGAAAAGGATCCGGAAGGACGCCCGCTTCCAGCAGGGCGGAATGCACGTCGCCGGGCAGCTGCATCGGCACGCGGAATTCGCCATCGGCGTCGGCGAGCGTCCAGTCGCCTAAGAGATCGAGCATGAAATTCCCCCAAAAAGACAATTGTTCGATCGGACAGTTCGGTGACCGATCCGCCAGCGGACCCGCTCGCTGGCGGCGCCGACTTGGCGGAGCCGATGGCGCACCGACGATGCGCCGCCAGGCGCCGTCGCCCGTCAGTGCACGGCCGCGAAATGCCCTTCCTCGATCATGACAAGCTCGTCGCCGCCGGTTTCCGCATCATCGCCGTCGGTCTCGGCCGGACCCCGCTTGAGATCCTCCGTGTCCCAGCGCTCATGCAGCTGCGGCACCGAGTCGAGCAGCATTTGCGTATAGGGATGACGCGGATCGCCGAACACCTTGTCGGTCGCTCCCATCTCGACCACCGCGCCGCGCCGCAGAATGACGATCGTATCGCTGATATAGTTGCCGAGCGCCAGATCGTGGGTGACGAAGACGATGCTCAGTCCGCGCGACTTGAGGTCGCCGAGCAGGTTGAGCACGTCGATGCGGGTCGAGGCGTCCAGCATCGAGATGATCTCGTCGGCCACCAAAAGCTTGATGTCGAGCAGAAGCGCGCGGGCGATCAACAGCCGCTGGAGCTGTCCTCCGCTCAGTTGATGCGGATATTTGCGCAGTGCGTCCGGCTCCAGGCCGACGGCGTTCAGCGAGGTCCGCAGCTTGTCCTGCCAGGCCCTGTCGTCCAGCTTAGGAAAATACTCGGCTCGGACCGTGCGGAACTGCCGGCCGACCTTGAAGATCGGGTTGAACGAGCTGAACGGGTCCTGAAAGACCCCCTGCACCTTGCGGTAATAGTCCTTCACGGCGCTGCCGTGCAGCGTCGAGATGTCGGTGTCATCGAAGGTGATCCGGCCCTCGCTGACCGCGCTCAGCCGCAGGATCATGCGTCCCACGGTCGTCTTGCCGCTGCCGCTTTCGCCGATCAGCGAGATCACCTCGCCGGGCCGCACGTCGAAGGTCACGTCGCGCACCGCCTTGAGCTTCTTGCCGCCGAACGCGCCGGTCCAGAAGATCTTGGAGACGTTTTCAAGCTTCAGCATGGCGATCCGCCTTCCAGCATGCGGCCCAGTGGTTCGGCCCGATTTCGGCGAAGGGCGGCTCTTCGAGGCACTTGTCGAAAGCCAGCGGGCAGCGGTCGCGAAAGCGGCAGCCGGTCGGCGGGTTGAGCAGCGAAGGCGGCCGGCCGGCGATCCCCGGAAGCCGCTGTTCCTCAAACCGGATGCCCACCTCGGGCAGCGAACCAAGCAGCAGCTTGGTGTAAGGGTGCGCGGGTCTCTCGACGATCGTCCGGGTCGGCGCCTTCTCGGCGAGTTTGCCGGCGTACATGATCAGGATCGAGTCGGCGATCTGCGCCAGAATGGCGAGATCGTGCGTCACCACGATCATGCTTTTCACGTAGCCCCGGTCGCGAAACTCGACCAAAGCGCCGGCAACCTTCTTCTGCGAGGCGACGTCGAGCGCCGACGTCACCTCGTCGGCGATCAGCAACGACGGATCGAGCAGCGTCGACAAAACCATCACCACCCGCTGCTTCATGCCGCCGGACAGCTCGATCGGGTACATGCCGAGGACGTCGGGGGCGAGCCCCAAAAGGCCCAGCCGACGCTCCAGTTCCGGACGCAGTTCGGCATAGCTGACACCCCGCGATTCCAGCAGTTCGTGGATCATCCGGCCGATCTTGCGCGTCGGGTTCATCGCGCTCATGGCGTATTGCGGAACGATCGACACGTCGTGGAAGCGGAACGGCACCATCGCCGCGTCGTCCCACACCGGCATGGCGGAGCCGTCCAGCGACACGCTGCCGGTAACGTACTCCATGCGCTCGTCGAGACGGATCAGGCTCTTGCCGAGGGTCGACTTGCCGCAGCCGGACTCGCCGGCGAGCCCCATGATCTCGCCGTCGGCGACCTGGAAGGTGACGCCGTCGAGCGCTTGGACCGGGCCGGCCAGGGAGCGGTAGTGAATGGTCAGGTCGGAAACGGACAGCATCGGCCTAGAGCTCCCTCAATTTCGGATTGAACACCTCGTCGAGGCCGACATTCATGACGTAGAGCGAACCGACCACCGCCGTGATCGCCAGGCCTGGCGGCACGAACCACCACCACAGGCCGAGCTGCAGAGCGGCGTTCATCACCGAATAGTTCATCATCAGACCGAGCGAGATGGTGTCGGTGGGCCCCAGGCCGATGAAGTCGAGCGTCGCCGCGATCAGGATGGCGTTGCCGAACAACAGGATGAAGGTCATCACCAGGTAGGAACTCATGTTCGGCGCGATCTCGCCGAAGATGATCTTGAGGCTCCCCTGCCCGTTCAGCTTGGCCATGTTGACGAACTCGCGCGAGGTCAGCGAGAAGGTCTGGGCGCGAATGGCACGGGCCGCCCACGGCCACGAGGTCAGGCCGATGAACAGCGCCTCGGTGCCGAGGCCTCTCACCGTCAGATAGGCGGCTACCACCAGCAGCACGGCGAAGGTGGGAATGACCAGGACGATGTTGGTCAGCATGTTGAGAACGTCGTCGACGAGGCCGCCGCGATAGCCGGCCACGAAGCCGACGAACATGCCGGCGATCGCCGCCGTCGCGCCGCCGAGCACGCCGACGATAAAGCTCGCCCGGAGCCCGTAGACGAACTGCGAGAACACGTCCTGGCCGAACAGCGTGGTGCCGAACCAATGCTCCTGCGTCGGCGGCTGGCCCGGCACGGCGCCATAAGCCAAGGGCTCGAACTTCGCCAAGCCCGGGCCGACGATGGCGACCAGCAAGAGCAGCAGGAAGATGCTCATGCCAATCATCAGCTTGCGATTGCGCAGCGCGAAATAGAGGATCTCGTAGGTCGCGCCGTGGTGCGGCTGGTCGGCGCTGGTCATCAGGCTTCTCCTTGGAGGCCGATACGGGTGCGCGGATCGACGATGACGTAGACGATGTCGACGATCAGATTGGCGAGCAGCACGCCGACGATGATGAACAGGAAGATGCCTTGGATCAGGAAGTAGTCCTCGTTCTGGATGGCGCTGAGCACCAGCCAGCCGAGACCCGGATAGGAGAACACGATCTCGGTCACCAGCGCGCCGCCGACCACGGCGCCCAATTGCAGCGCCAGGCCGGTGATCTGCGGCAGCATGGCATTGCGGAAGGCGTATTTGCGGACCAGCCGCTGCGGCGCGCCAAGCGCCTCCAGATAGTTGGCGTAGTCGGATTCCAGCTCGTAGATGATCATGTTGCGCATGCCGATCGCCCAGCCGCCGAAGGCGACGATGAAGAGCGATGCGAAGGGCAGCACCCAATGGATGATCACGCTGCCGACGAACTCCCAGGTCCAGCCGACACGCAGCGACGGGTCATAGCCGAAGGCAAGCGGGAAGATGCTCCAGACCGAACCGAACAGCCAGGCGAGAAGGATCCCGAGCCACATGTACGGCGTGGCCGTCAGCGCGTACCCGGTCGGCAGCACCGTGTTGTCGAGGATCTTGCGCCGCGCCGCCAGCGCCCCGACGTGGTTGCCGGCATACCAGGACAGCAGGATCGCCGGCAGCAGAAGGCCGAGCGTGTAGGGCATGGCGCGGCCGATCAGCGTCGCGACGGGGGTCGGAAACAGCATGATGGACCGCCCCAGATCGCCGTGTAACAGCGCGCCCCAGAAACTGAGATACTGCTCCCACCACGGAGCATCGAGGTTGAACGCCTCCATGTAGAAGGACGTAAGCGCCTGGCTGGCCTCGGGCTTTACGGCGATCCGCGAAACTAGCGCGTCGATCGGATTGCCCGGCATGAAGCGCGGGATCGCCCAATCGATGGTGACGGCGAAAATGAAGGTCAGAAGATAAGTGAGGAGCTTGCGGGCGAGATAACGCAGCATGGGCGAGCCTCCGGCAGCATCTGCATGGGCGGGTAGCCGGCGCTCGCCCCGCAGGACGAGCGCAGGCGCCGGAGATCGTTATTGGCCGGAGATCGGCGCGACGTGGGCGATCGTGTCGATGCCCGTCATCTGCAGGTAGCCGCCCCACATGCAGGGGATGAACTGCTGGTCGCCGCCGTCGGCGGGCCAGCCGGTCCAGGTGGTGGTGCCCATCTGGGCCCAGATACCGTTGTACCAGAGCGGAATCTGCGGCAGCTCCTGCATGAAGCTCGTCTGCAGCTGGCCGACGAGTTCCTGCATCTTTTCGGCGTCGTCACGCGGCGTCTGGTTGAGCTCCCGGACAAGCCCCCAGGCCTCGTCGTCCTTGACGCGCGAGAAGTTGTAATTGGTCTGCGCGTCCAGGATGGGCTGCTTATAGAGGTAGCGATAGTAGGTGTACGGCGTATCGCTGATCTGGGCAGCGTTGTCGATCACCAGATCGTATTCGCCCGTATTGCGATGCGACTGGTAGGTGTTGAAGTCGGGAGAGCGCGGCGTGATCTTGATGCCGACGGCCTTGGCGTCGGCCGCGATCATCTGCGACGCCTGCATCCAGTCCGACCAGCCCGAGGGCACGATGAGCTCGAGATCGATCGGCTTGCCGTCAGGCGTTTGATAGAAGCCGTCCGCCCCCTTGGTGTAGCCGGCATCCTTCAGGATCTGCTCGGCCTGTTCGGGATCATAGCTGAAGCCGTACTTCTCGACCGCGTCCTGGTCGATATACTTGTCCCAGGTCGGCAGAAGGCCGGTAGGATTGGCCGGCAGGACGAGGTTGCCGTAGTCGACCTGCACGATCTGATCGATGTTGATCGCATAGGCGAGCGCCCGGCGGAAGGCGACGTCGTTGGTCGGGGCCTTGGTCATGTTGGGGACCAGCCAGGCGGTGTTCGCCGACAGCATGTAGGGCGGCTCGTCGTAATAGGTCTTGAGCCCGTAACCGCCCTTCACCAGCGTGGCAACGCCGGGCAGGAAGTTGTTGTTGAGATCCTCCTGGCCGGCGAGCAGCAGGCCGAGCGCCACGTTGTTCGAACTGTTCACCAGGTCGATGATATAGTTCGGCTCGGGATCGGGGATGAGCCCGGCCTCCGACGCCCACCAGCCGTCCGGAGTCTTCTTCCACACGACGCGCGTCGTCGGGTCGTATCCATTCTCGTCGAGCACGTAGGGGCCGGTGCCGATCGGGGCCTCCGGCGACCACGAGGCGACCTCCTGCTCCGTGGCGTGGTCTTTCCACTGCGCGGGCTGCACCATCGGCATGTTCCAGACGGCGTTCTGCCATTCCTGGTAGGCCGGCGTGTCCTTGAACGTCACCGTGACGGTGTTGCCGTCCGTCTCGACGCTTTCGGCGCTGTCATAGAGGTTGCTCCACCAGATGGTGGGGAAGCGGCCGAGATCGATGTTCCATTTCACGTCCTCGGCGGTGAAGTCGGAGCCGTCGCTCCATTTCACGCCGTCCCGGATCGTCAGCTTGTAGACGTTCGAACTGGTCCATTCACCGCTGGTGGCCAGCCAGGGAATATACTCGTCCTTGACCGGGTCGTAGCGGAAGAGGGTCTCGTTGATGAGCCCGATCGTTCCGGCGGCGTAGTTGCTGACATAGGGGTTGAACCCGACGATGTTGCCCCACTGCGTCCCGCTGGAATAGAGCGTTTCGTTCCGCGGATAGCCGCCTGTCTGCGCCATGGCGACCAAGGCCGTCGCCGCGATCACCGCGGTCGCCGTGATCAAACCGGCGGCTCGTACGGCTCTGCGGCCGCGCGAAGCTTGCATCGATGACACCTGGAATCCTCCTTTTCTCCCGTTGCCAGGGCACCCTTCCCCACGAAGAGGTCGCCCTGCCCGTCCGCCGACACCAGTCAAGTTCGGCGAGCCCATCCCGTTGTTGTCCGCGTCACGCGTCGCAGACGGCTTCCTCCTGAAGCCGCTCGTCATGAGGGCGACCAAGCCACCCGTCTCTGTCTCTCGACCGGACGCCCCCTTCGCCGCGACCAAACAATCACAAGCTCGGAACGTTACGGTCACGAGCACACGCTATCTCAACCATGGTGTGTGGCGGCATCGCCGTCCACAGGCTCGTCCGATTGACAAAGCCCCTTAAAAACTAAATCGTTACAGGTGAGAAGCTAACGGAGCCAAATGAAATTCGCAAGAGCTCGTTCAGTTCTTCGGGGAAACCGTCTAGAGTTGCGCGATGCGCTTCAAAGAGATCGGCAGAATTTGGAAAAATGATTTTTTCACAAATGATTAGAACAATATGTTCATTGCACCATCAAAGATTCTGCCATGAGCGACGGCGAGTCAGAGCGTGCAGCAGTGGCTGTATGAAGGAGGTCGCGATCCAAGACCGTTTTCCTTTGGAATTTTCGCCATCTGTTTCGATATAGGTGGCTCATGACCGAGACATTAGGACGCAGAACGGCACGTCGCCCCCGACGACGGGTACAATCAGGCGGTGGTGCCGATCCGAAGGCGCGGCCGACCCTGAAAACCATCGCTCAGCTCACCGGTCTCGGCGTGACGACGGTCTCGCGTGCCCTGCACGACGCGCCCGATATCGGACAGGCGACCAAGGACCGCGTCCGGCTGGTCGCCGAACAGATCGGCTATCGGCCGAACCGCGCCGGCGTGCGCCTGCGCACCGGGCGAACGCATGTCGTGGCGTTGATCCTGTCGCTGGAGACGGAGGAGATGGGCATCAACTCCCAGCTCATATCGGGCGTCTCCGAATATCTGTCCGCAACGGCCTACCAGCTGATCGTCATGCCTTACGAGGCGCACAGCGACCTGCTCCTTCCGGTGCGAACCGTGGTCGAGACCGGCTCGGCCGACGGCATCATCTTCAACAGCACCGAATTGCAGGACACTCGCGCCCGCTATCTGGAGGAGCGCGGTTTTCCCTTCGCCACTCATGGCCGGACAAACCTGGGTATCACCCATCCCTATTTCGACTTCGACAACGAGCGCTATGCAGAAAACGCGGTGGAGCGTCTCGTTTCGCTGGGGCGGCATCGACTGGCGCTGCTCGCGCCGCCGATGAACCTCACCTACGCCCAGCACCTGACGACGGGCTTTGCCAGGGCGATCGAGCGCCACGACCTGGTCGACGTCCCGGTGCGGCGGATCCACGCAGACAGCCCGCACGAGCAGATCCAGGACGAGATTTGTCGGATGATGGGCTCGCGCCGGCGCCCCGACGGCTTCGTCTGTGCCGGCGCGACCGCGGCCCTTTCCGTCAGCGCGGGAGCGGAAAGCGCCGGTTATGAACTGAGCCGCGACTTTGATGTCGTGGTCAAGGAATCCTCCGACCTCATTCGCAAGTTCCGGCCGGCCATCGACACCGCGCATGAGGATTTCCGGTTTGCCGGGCGTTGGCTTGCGGAAACCATCGTCGGGCGAATCGAAGGCCGCACGCAAGCCGACGCTCACCACCTCGATGCGCCGAAGATCTGGCCGAGGGATTAGCTTCGGACGAAAGACGCGCACCGGCCTTCCGGAAAACTGATGCGATCTCCGGCCCCGTCGGTACACCGAGCAGCGCTCCATCCGTTGTTCTCGATAAGGCCCGGGCAATAGTAGTGCGAAATGACCGGGGCACCGATCGTTCGCCGAACGGAGCCCCCGAAGCGGCCGGAAGCGCGTCGCCCCCCGGCGAACAGAATGCGGCCCGCTCATGCAGGATCGCAAGAAACCGCTCTAAGATATTGGGTGAAAATGGTCGGAGCGAGAGGATTCGAACCTCCGACCCCCTGAACCCCATTCAGGTGCGCTACCAGGCTGCGCCACGCTCCGACAGGAGATTTCCCTAGAGAATATGGGCTTTCTGCGCAAGCCCTTTCAGCATGGCGCTGATCGTGACGTTTCCAGATACCGTCGCGTCTGGCGCCACCCAGGCATCCGGATCGATCGTCGGATGATGCGTGCCATAGGAGATGATCATGCTTTCAAGCCTTTCTGTTCGATTTCGCTTGCCCGGTTCCTGATCGGACATAGGTCGCGAATCTCCATGTATTTTTTGTCGACATAGATCAGCGACCCGTCATATTCGCGACTGCGCCTCGGCGGGACAGAAGCGTCGGATTGGCGATGGCCAGGACAGCGACGAGGATGAACAGGCAACCGACGAGGCCGAAAGCTGTCGGAACCTCTCCGAACATTATGACACCGACGACGGCCCCGAACACGGGTTGAAGGGCGAGCAAATTGTTCGTGACGACACCTCTCAGTTGCGGGATCGCGTAATTCGTGGCGAGAAGGAAACCGATATTGGCCAGCCCCGCGACCGTCCCGACGCCGAGCAAGTAGAGCGACAGACCTGGCACGCGCCCCGTCCATAGGCACCACCCGGCAGCCGCGATCGCCATGACGAGCCCTGCCACGAGGAGCATGAGAAAGGTCGTCTCGTAATTCGTCAGATGGGGCGACTGCCATTTTCGCGACAGGATGCCCCAGGACATGAACAATGTCGCTACCAGCGCACAGAGTAGCGGCCCGTCGAGCGTCAGACCGATCCCCGTTCCGAGTCCAGTTCCGGCCAGAATCGTCAGGGCCGCGCCCGTGAAGGCGAGAGCGACAAACATGCTATCGCGCACCGACATCCGCTCGCCGAACATGACGATGCTCAGAACGGCAGGGGTCGGCAGGGCCATGACGATCGCGACCGAGGCATAGTTGCCCTCCACAAAGGCGATCGTGCCGAGCGAGATCGCCACGACGAACATCGCCACGGCGCGGGCAGTGGTCAGATACAGGTCCTGGCGCGGTGCCGTGCGGATTTTGCCAAGGTCGATGACCCGCCAGCAGATGCAGAGCAGGACCGCCGCTCCCAGGAGCGAGCGAAGCGCGACCTGCTCGACCACGGTAAGGCCCTGGGCCAGTTCCCTGGCGAAGACGCCCATGATCGCACCGATAAAGGCCGCTCCAACGAGCGCTAGTATCGGTAGGAATTTCGGCTCTTCCAGTTTGGTTCGCACGGGGCCTCCAGCGATTGAACGCGTCACAACAAATAGTCATTTCGCTAAATGTAGAATCGAGCCGCACGCTTCGTCAATGTGCTATGTGTCGTCCATATGGAGCCGTCGCCGAGAAGCCTCATGGACAAACAGACCCTTGCAATGGACAGAGAGGCGCAGATCAGGGCGCTGTCGAGCCCGGTTCGGATGACCATCCTGCGTCTGCTGGCCGACCCGGATGCGAACTTTCCGGACCAGTGGTCGGCGGACCCCGGCACGGAGGGCGTCTGCATGTCTCTCATCGCGCGGGCCATCGACGTGAAGCCACCGACAGCGAGCCGTCACATCGACATCCTACGACAAGCGGGTTTTCTGACCGTCACGCGGATCGGAAAGTGGGGCCATTGCACCAGGAACGAGGATGCCATCCGCGAGTACCTTGCTTGGGTGGCGGCGAACCTCGAGCTTCTGGAATCAAGGCGCCGCGACTGAAGACGGCGACTCCGCTTCCCGCTCGTCTGATCCGCGAACTCGGCTTCTTCTTCGTGCCTGCCGCCCGGACCTGGGACCGGACAGTGTCCTTCGGCTCCGAGCTCTTCCGACGCGTTGTCGCCGCCGTCGACGGACAGCCTTCGGAATCAGTTCTTGCCGAGCGCGACCGTCTGCGCGCGCCGGAAGTGAGGCTCGAGCAGGACGAACGGCTCCTGCCGATTGTCGACCGGATCAATCAGGAACTACGCGGCTTTTTCCGGACAAACCCAACGCTGCATCTTCGGGTGACACCCACCGATTTCGATGGGCTGCTCGAGTCTGTCGTTTCGCATTATGCGCACTACGGGGCGGACGTACCGCTGCCCGCTATCCGCGAGGTTGAGCGGTCGATCACGCCGATCGACAACATGCAGCACGTCGAGACTTTGCGGGGCCGATTGCACGACGTCCTCAGCGAAGCTCGCCGGCAGCGGGGCGATTGCCGCGGCGCGGAGTAATCCAAACGGTCGAGCGCAATTTCCGCGATCGTCTGCAACGCACGCACGACGAAGCAACGCGTCAAGGAAACTCAACGGACATCTCGATCGGTGTCCCGGACGCGCCGACGGACCCGTTGGCCTTCCTGGAAGACGCGCCGATCCCCGCCGCCGGTCTCGCTGCCTTCTGTTATCCAACCGATGGCGCCCCATTTATACCGATGGTCGCGCCGGGACTGTGCCCCGCCAGCACCGCCGTGTTCTGGGCGGGTGGTTTCGTCAATTTCGGCAACAACGATTCGGGCCGCATCGATCTCGAACAGACCATGGTCGGCGTCAGCTTGGGCGTGGACTATCGCTTCTCGCCGCAATTCGTCGACGGTATCGGCTTTGGCTACGGGCGCGACCGCGCCGACATCAAGGATAACGGCACTTGAAGCCGAGCCACGGCCTACAGCGGCGCGCTTTATGCCAGCTATCAACCGGTCGCCAGCCTGTTCATCGACGGCCTCGTCGGCTACAGCGCTCTCGATTTCGAAAGCCGCCGCTTCATCACCGGAACCGGCGATTTTGCCAAGGGGCGTCGTCCGGGCGATCAGGTCTTCGGCTCCCTGACCGCGACTTACGAGCATCGCACCGATACTTTTCTGTTTGCGTCGTATTTCGGCCTGGAAGGCTCCTACACCAGGCTCGACAGCTTCACGGAAACCCATGGCGGCAGCGACAATCTCTCGTTCGGAGAGGCGTCCGTTGAGACCTTCGCGGGCCTGTTGGGCATGCGAATGGAATCCGATTTCGCATTCGACGGCGGGGTGTTGACCCCACACGGCCAGCTGGAATTTAGCCACGACTTCGAAGGCTCGAGTTCCGTTCCGGCGGGCTACGCCGATACCGGCAGCCTCCCCTTCAGCGTTGACGAGGACGCCTATAGCCGGGATCGACTCAGCGTCGGGCTCGGTTTGGACGCCCAGTTCGACAACGGCTGGAACATCGGTTTCGACTATCGGCCGGGTCTTGGGTTGGACGGCGATTCACACGACCAATCCTTCGCCGCCAAGCTGTCCAAACGGTTTTGACGAGCCGGCAACTGCCATGAACGTCGAGCGCCGAAATGATTCGGCGCTCGAAAGGTGATGGACGGTGCGCAGTTTGTCAGATTTGTCAGATTTGTAAGAAGAGTGGGATTCGTTCGATAGACCTTCGACCATCGCCCTCTATCGGCCGAGGTTCGAAAGCCTGGAACTCGCCCAGCATCTGTTCGGCCAATCCGACCTCGCTGCGGCGAACGCGGTTATGCCGACATCATCGCAGGGATCGCCTTGAGCCACAGCCGCGATCGTTCCGACGCTATCGCACCTGATCGAGCAGGCGCTTGCACTCGAGAAGCTCCAGAACCACGTCGTTGAGACTTGCCGTCTCCTCGCGCGACAAAGGACCGATGTCATCGCCGACTCGCGGTTCGCGCGCCCGAGGCGCGGCGGAGGCGGGACGCGAAACGGGCGTCTCCCCGACGATCAGGTCGATGTCCTCGACGTGCGTGTCGTCCGCTTCCGGCGGCGGTGGTGTCGCCGGCGAGGGTTCGCCCTGGGCCGAATCAAGACCGCTCAGATCACCCGATCCGATCGCCATGACGAAACGATTGCCGTTTTCACGCAGGATCCGCTGTACGCCGCGAATCGTGAAGCCCTTGTCGTAGAGCAGGTATTGGATGCCCTTCAGAAGTTCGACATCCTCGGGCCGATAGTAGCGGCGGCCCCCGCCCCGCTTCAGAGGACGAATCTGCTGGAAGCGCGTTTCCCAGAACCGCAGGACGTGCTGCGGGAGCTCCAGACTCTCTGCTACTTCGCTGATGGTGCGAAACGCGTCGACGCTTTTATCGGCCATGGGCTGGAAACGACGAGCGGCCTATTCGGCCGCCGCCTTCATGGTTTCCAGCGGCTCGGCCTGCGCGCTCTGCGTGGGCTGGCGCCGGCAATGCGCCGAGAGGATCCGCTCTTTCATCACGTTGGACGGCTTGAACACCGCTACGCGCCGGGGGGAGATCGGGACCTCCTCGCCAGTCTTCGGATTGCGGCCGATCCGCTCGTTCTTGTCGCGCACGACGAAGGAGCCGAACGACGAGATCTTCACGGATTCGCCGCGAGCGATCGTCCCGCAGATCTCCTCGAGAACGGTTTCGACGAGATGAGCGGACTCGGTCCGCGACAATCCAATCTTGCGGAATACCGCTTCCGCGAGATCGGCCCGTGTGAGTGTTCTGCCACTCATCGCTGTCCCCCAAAAGCTGCACATCAAAATCAGCAGCGGCCCCTCAACCGCCACTCTTTAACATTGGCTATACAATACTCAAACGGTTTGCTGAATCAAGTTGTGCATCGTTACCACCAGGGCTCCGAACTCAAATGACATTGGGTGACGGGTTGCGCAGAGACTGATTCCATGGCGGCGGTTGATTCGAGGAGCCGCCGCCATGTCGCCTACTGCCGATGCCCTGGGCGCCAAGTCGCGTCTGGCTGTTCTGCTGGAGCATTTCGGCGAGATCGAGGATCCGCGCGACGTCCGGCGGATTTATCATCCATTGCCGGAGATCCTGCTCCTCGTCGTCTGCGGGTCGATGGCCGACTG
>NZ_JAZHFT010000018.1:0-93499 GCF_036541425.1 Consotaella aegiceratis | reverse complement strand
GCTTCAGCGGCGCCGAGCGCGAGCGCTTGGCCTGGCGCTGGCCGTCGCTGCTGGGCGAGGACGGCAGTCCACGGGCGATGCCGGCTGCTGCCAACGACGATGCCGCTGACGGCGGACCGGCGGACCGGCGGACCGCCCGCCTGTGGTCGGCACGGCGTATCTGTGGGACGGCGACCGGATGGTGGCCGAGGCGCCGCTGCATCTGGACGGGCAGGTCGCCTGGGCTGACGGCGTCCGCTGGCACTTCGAGGAAGAATCGCATCGGCTTCTGGCCAAGGAGCTGCCCGGCGGCGAGATGCTGGCCGTGGTCACCGACCCGCTCGGCACGCTCAAGGAGATGTGCCACGCGCGCGGCGCCCTGTCAGCGAAGAAATTTGCCAAAGCGCTAAAATGACGGCAGCGCTCCTCCGCGACCGCCATCCCTTGGTCCGACCCGGAGACATGGGGGGCAATTTCGTACCGAACGGGTTCTCGATGGTCTGCAGGGGTGTCTGATCCAGCTCGATATATCCCGGATCATCGGTCATGACGCTGACAAGCCGAATGACCGCGCCAAGAGGCGTTCGCTGATCAGGCTCATCTGTCCGCTGCAGCCTTCGGAAGACGGCAGGCAGGCGGTCTCGATGCGGTTGCCGCGCTCAGGCTGGGATCATTGAGGAAAGCACGCCGAGAATCCCGCCGCAGCGACCTCCTGGCGAACGACGTCGATAAAGCCGATCAGATCCTCGTCGGCGAGATCGACGCCCATGCCGGTAATGGTGACCGCACCCAGAAAGAGCCCGTCCGATTCAAACAGCGGAACGGCGACGGAGGCGAAGTGCTTATTGCGCTCGCCGCGCGAAATGTAATAGCCATCGGCCCGCGTTTTCGCTCGACGGTCGTTGTCCTCGTCGGTGAAGGCGAGCAGCAGCTGAGCCGCCGCACCGCCTTCGTCGAGGGCGACCGAGCCGCCCACCTCGATGAAATAGCGGAAATCCTGAAAGGCGTGGTCCCGCACCAGGCAGATGCGTTCCTCGTTGGAGCGCACGAAGAAGGCTGCGGTCTGGTTGACCCGTCGGCTGATGGCGGCGATCGGCCCTTCCAGCCTGGCGATGAAGTTCGACGTCGCCTTGAACAATGATGCCAATCGAAGGTTCGCCGGTCCCGGAGAATAGCTCCCGTCCGTACCCCTCTCGAGATAGTTCCACTCCACCAGGACCTTGAGCGCCCGATAGGCCGTCGCTTTGTCGAGCCCCGACAGCGCAGCCAGTTCGCGCAAGTGCAAACGCCGCCGCGACATCGAGAATTGCGACATCAGCCACAGCGCGCGCTCCAGAACCCCGTTCGGGGGAACGATTTTTCCGCCCGTCACGATGCGGCCCCGTTGCCCGCCAGGTTCCCACCCATTGACAAGTACCTTTCATCTTGTTTTATTAAATGAACGATATTTCATATAATGAAACGTCGTTGGGAGTCAAGTTATGATCGGCGCGCCGGAGGACAAGGCGGAACCCGACCGCCGAAGGGTGAGGTCGAAGCGTGCGGCGGTGGTCCGCAGCGGGTTGGCGACAAGGGCTCGCGGCGGGGCATAAATCGAGCCGGAAAGGCTGGGCTGGGGAGGAGCCTGATCGTGTCGATATCCGTTTTCGACATGCATACGATGCAGCATCTTTGGAGCACCCCCGAACTTCGGGCGGTGTTCTCCGAGGAGAATCGTCTGCAGAAATGGCTGGATTTCGAAGCCGCTCTCGCCGAAACCCAGGCCGAACTCGGCGTCATTCCGAAGGCCGCGGCCGAAGAGATCACCGCCGCCTGCGACATCGAGAAGGTGGACATTCTCGCCGTGGCCGAGGATGTGCGTCGGATCAAGCACACTTTGGTGCCGCTTCTCAAGCAAGTGCAGAAGAGCATCAGCCCCGAGGCAGCGGAAAATCTGCACTATGGGGCGACCACCCAGGACGTGGTCGATACCGGGCTGATCCTGCAGCTCCACGAGGCGCACAAGATCGTTCAGCGCGATCTCGGCGTGATCGGCCGCGAGCTCTTGCGTCTGTCGGGCGAGCATCGCGATACGATCATGGTCGGGCGCACCCATGGCATCCAGGCGCTGCCCATCACCTTCGGGCATAAATGTGCGATCTGGCTGGACGAGCTGTCACGCCATGCCGAGAGGCTCGCGCAGGCCGAGCCCCGGGTCTTTGTCGTGATGCTGGTCGGCGCCGTCGGCAGCCAGGCAAGCTATGGGCCTCAGGCCAGAGAGATCCAGGCACGCGTCGCCAGGAAGCTCGGTCTGGGCGCCACCGATATCAGCTGGGCGCCGGCGCGTGACCGGATCGCCGAATATGTCGCCCTGCTCGCGATAATCGCGGGGACTCTCGGCAAGATCGGCAACGAGCTATTCAATCTCCAGCGCAACGAATTCGCCGAAGTGGAAGAGGGCTTCACCGCGGGTAAGCTCGGCTCCTCCACCATGCCGCACAAGCGCAACCCGGTGGCTGCGGAAAACGTCGCCATGCTGTCGCGCTCGGTGCGCTATTCGGCGGCGATGATGCTCGAGGCCATGGTCCAGGAGCACGAGCGCGACGGCATCGCCTGGAAGTCGGAATGGAAGGCCGTGCCGGAAGCCGTTCTGGTCACCGGGGCGGCGCTCTTCCAGGCCGGCGCGCTTCTTAAGGATCTGCGCGTCGACAAGGCGAGAATGGCCAAGAACGTCGACACGATGCGCGGCTATCTCCTGTCGGAGCGGGTGATGCTGGAACTCGGGGGGCGCGTCGGCAAGAACACCGCGCATGAATGGCTCTACGAAGCCTCGATGAAAGGCATCGAGAGCGGCGAGAGCTTCGCGGCCGCCTTGCGAGACCATCACGAGATCGCCAACGCCTTCACCGATCGGGAACTCGAGGATCTGACGCGGCCCGAGGCCTATCTCGGCGCGATCGGCGAATGCATCGACCGAGTGATCGCTCGGGAGAAAAACGCGTCCTGGGTCGCCGCCGCCGGCGGCTGATCCTTGCCACCCGCGCCGCGCGGGGGGACGAACAGTCCATTCGCGGCGAAAAAACACCGCCAAACGGCATTCAAAGGGAGGAAGACCGAAATGACCAAACGACTGTTCTTCGCATTGGCCTTGACGACGGCAATGTCCGTGCCGGCCTTCGCTTTCCCGGACAAGCCCATCGAACTCGTCGTTCCCTTCAGCCCCGGCGGCGGCTCCGACGTCTCGGCCCGCGTCTTTGCGCAATGTCTGGAATCGCATCTCAACCAGAAGGTCCTGGTGAAGAACGTCACCGGCGCGCGCGGCAAGATCGGCGAGGTGGAAGTCCGCGACGCGCGGCCGGACGGCTACGAACTGCTCTGGGCCCATCAGGGCACCGACATGGGTAAGGCCACCGGCCGTTCCGACTACAACTACACGGCCTTCGCGCCGGTCGCCCAGACCGTGGCGATGAATTACGGCATTTTCGCCGGATCGAGCTACGGCATGGACAGCGAAAAGTCGTTGAAGGAGATGGTCGCCGCAGACCCCGGCAAGTACACGATCGGCACGGCGCTTGCCGGCTTTTCGCATTTTGCGGTGCTCGACTTCCTCGACGCCGCCGGCATCGATCCCGCCACCCTTCGAACGATCCCGATGTCGGGTGACAAGGAGCGCATCGTCGCATCGATGCAGGGAAATCTGACGCTGGTGCCGACCGCCGTTGGCGCGGCTGCGCCCTATGTCGACTCGGGGGACCTGAAGCCCGTCGCGATTCTTTCCGATATGCGGGATCCGCGCCTGAAGAATGCCGAAACGGCGGAAGAGCAGGGCGTTGACAGCCAGTTTCCCATGATCTTCACGACCTTTGCGCCGAAGAATACCCCGAAGGACGTGATCGATACCCTGAGCAAGGCGTGGATCGAAGCCGCAAATGACACGACCTGCCAGGAGAAACTCAATTCCCAGTCGATGACCGTCTCGGCCAAATCGGGCGACGAACTCGACAAGGCGCTTGCCGAACGCTACGCGCGAATCGAAAGCCTGGCGAAGAAGTTCAATCTGGCAGAAAGCCAATAAGGCGTCGTGGAGGCCCGGCGTCATGGCCGGGCCTCCGTTCAGCCCAGCAGCAACGCCAGAACGCGGCGCGACCGGCGGCCCTTGAGCCAGTAACGACCATTAGCCACGGAACTCGACAGCCATGCGCAAGAACGATCTTCTGTTTTCGGCGATATACCTTCTCGTCATGTTGGTCGCAGCCTCGAGGCTATCCCGGCTCGGCGACCTCAATTCTGCGGTCGTGTCGGCGAAGCTCTATCCATGGCTGGTGATCGGCACCGGCCTTTTGGTGGGCGTCGTCGAAACCGGGCGAGTGATCTTCGCGGCCCGACCGGCGAACGATGCCGGCTTTTCGTTCATGTGGTCGCGGGCCTTCGCCTCGAAGCGCGTGACCTTGCTCGTCCTGTTCATCGCTTATCTGCTGCTCATCGAGACGCTGCATTTCACCTATGCGACGGCAATCTTCTGCTTTGCCACCATCGTCTCCCTTTCTCCGCGACGCGGTCTTGGGGACGTGCTTCTCGCCGCCGCCATATCGGCTGCGACGGTCGGCGCGGTCTACGTTCTGCTGGTCGTCTATCTGCAAGCCTTCCTGCCCTGAACGGAGCGATTGCGATGTATGAATTCTTTGGTCAAGGTCTCGCCGCCGCTCTTCAGCCAATGGCGCTTTTCGTCACGGCGATCGGGGTTGCGGGAGGTCTCGTCATCGGCGCCATCCCGGGGCTCACGAGCACCATGGCGATCGCGCTCCTGGTGCCGCTGACCTATGCGATGGACCTCAATCTCGCGCTTTCGCTGCTGATGGGCGTCTATTGCGGCGCGATTTCGGGCGGCCTGGTCGGCGCAATCCTTCTCAATATCCCCGGAACGCCCGCTTCGGCCGCAACCTGCCTCGATGGCCACCCTATGGCGGCGCGCGGGGAGGCGGTCCGGGCGCTCGGCATCGGCGTCTATGCCTCGATGATCGGCGGCGTTCTGTCTGGCTTCGCCCTCGTCTTCATCGCGCCGCTCCTCGCCAAGGTCGCCCTTCGCTTCGGGCCGTGGGAATATTTCGCGCTGGTCGTCTTTACCTTTTCCTGCATTTCGGCGATGTCGCCGAAAGGCCGCGCCGTCAAGGCCTTCATGGCCGCTTTCATCGGGCTTGCCCTGGCGCTCGTCGGGCTCGACGAAGCCTCCGGTCAGGTGCGCCTCACCTTCGGGTTCACGGCCCTCGAGTCCGGGTTCAACGAATTGCCCGCGCTGATCGGCCTTTATGCCATCCCTCAGCTCCTGCGCGACAGCGACGACATCGGGCAGAACGCGACGATCCTGAAAGTGAAATTCGAACTTGGCCGCTTCCTTTCCGCCTTCCGCGAAGTCGTCTCGCGGCCGCGCGACCTCGGCCGCTCGACTTTGATCGGCATCGTCATCGGCATCCTGCCGGGCGTCGGGCCGGGCCTTTCCAACATCGTCGCCTACAGCCAGGCGCGCCGCGCCTCGAAGAAGCCGGAGCTCTATGGCACCGGAGTCCTGCCGGAATCCATCTCCTCGCCGGAGGCCGCCAACAACGCCTCCATGGGCGGAGCGCTCATCCCCATGCTCACCCTCGGCATTCCGGGCGATGCCTCGACGCTGATGATGCTCGGCGCCTTCATGCTGCACGGAATCGACCCCGGCCCGCTTCTCTTCCGCGATCATGGCGATGTGGTGTGGGTGGTCTTCATTTCCTTCTTCATCGCCTTCTTTTTCTGCACCGTCTTCTATCATTTCTTTATCCCGTTGGTCGTCCGGGCAATCGCCGTGCCGCGCCAGTACGTCATTCCCGTGCTCCTGGTGCTCTGCACGGTCGGAAGCTATGCGCTGAACAACCGCATGTTTGATGTCTACTGCTTCCTCGGTTTTGGACTGCTCGGCTATTTCCTGCACATCGCCCGCGTGCCGGTGCTGCCGGTCATCCTCGGGCTCATCCTCGGGCCGATGGCGGAACGGCAGCTGGCGCTGGCGCTCGCCTTCGGCCAGGGCTCGGTCTGGCCCTTCTTCACTCGGCCGATCTCTGGCGCGATCCTTGTCGTTGCAATCCTCTCGCTCCTCCTGCCGCCACTGCTGGCGCGTCGCCGGCGTCGCGACACGCTGTCAGAGGAGCTGGCGTGATCCTGTTGGCTCCCAACTGCGCCTCGGCGGCTCGTTCGCCGAGGCCGATCGAAACGAAAAAAGCCAGGCGGAATCGGATCGATCCGAAGGCGCCGGAGGCCGGCCTCGCCCTGCCGGTGGCAATGGGCAAGGCATGACGGCACCCGCGCTTCAGCCGCTTGCCCGCTACATCGCCACCGCTCGCTTCGATGGCGACGACAAAAGGCTGCGGGAGCGGCTATGGATGACGCTCCTCGACTGGTCGTCGGCGCTTCTGGCGGGCACCGGGCATAACCTTCTCGATGCCTATCGCCAGGGGCTTCTGGAGTCGGGTGCCACGGGGCCTTGCAGCGTGGTCGCGACGCCGGGGCGACATCCGCTCTCCGCAGCAGCGGCGACCAATGCAGCGATCAGCCACCTGTTCGAAGTGGATGACGCGCATCGGGATTCGACCTCGCATCCAGGAATCACGGTGGTGCCCGCCGTCATGGCGCTTGCCGAGGCGAGGGGGCTTGATGCGAAGACCGCCGCTGCCGCGATCGTGGCAGGGATCGAAACCGTGCTCAGGGTCGGCAGTTATCTCGGCGCGCGGCATTATGGGATTTGCCACACGACCGCGACGGCGGGCAGCCTGGGCGCTGCCGCCGCCGCCGCGCGTGCCATCGGCCTCGATGAGGCGGCGACGCTCGCCGCCCTCGGTCATGCGGGAACCCAAGCCGCCGGGCTGTGGGCTTTTCTGGACGACGATGCAAAGGCAGCCAAGGCCTTCCATGCCGCAACCGCGGTGCGCAACGGCATCGCCGCGGCCCGTCTTGCCGAAGCCGGCATTCCTAGCGCGGTCCGCATCCTCGAAGGCCCGCGCGGCATGCGTGCAGCCTGGAAGCTGGATGACTGCGATCCCGACTGGCTCATCCCCGGCGATGAGCCGATGATCCATCGGGTGACCGTCAAGGGTTGGCCGGTCTGCGGGCAGATGCATTCCGCGCTCGACTGCGCGGCGGCGCTCGCCAAGGCTGATCCGCTATTCGCGGCCGGCGACGCGCCCGTTACCGTCGACCTTCCCGCCGGCGCCCTGGCCATTGCGGTGGGCGAGAATCCGCAAACCGTCGCCGATGCGAAATTCGCGACCGCCTTCTGCATCGCCGCCGTTCTGTGCGCCAGGCCGCCGAGCTTTTCGGGCTTGAACGACGCGCTTCTCGCCGACGCGCAGATCCGCAGCCGCGCCGACACCGTCAAATTGCGCGAGGACCCGGCGTTTACCGCTCGCTTTCCTGCCGAGCGCCCCGCCCGTGTGACGATCCATGGCAAGACGGGTGACTTGAGCGAGGAGCGCAGCTTTCGCCAAGGCGACCCGGAAGCGCCTTGGTCGCATGAGGCGATGATCGAGCGCACCCGTGCCGTGCTCGCCTTGACGCCCCTCCAGACGGACCCGGCCGGGCTGGTCGACTGGTGCGACCGCTTTGCCGACGCAAATGCCTCCTGGAAGGCCGATGAGCTCTTTCACTTCATCGAGACGCCGGCCGGCCAAACGCCTTAATCGAGGAGGCCTCGCGCTCTATGAACGAAACAATGCGTTTTGTCTCGCGGCCGGCCGACCCGCCGGCCGGCCCCGGCTGGCCTTGCGTCGACGTGGCGGGCATGGGCCAGATCGGTACAGACGAAGCCGAGCTTGTCGGTAGCACGACGGCCAGCATCTCGCCGTCGTCGATGCGTCTTCCGCTTCGGCGAAGGTGAGCGCATCCGGCCCACCCTTGGGTATGATCGCAATGAGAAGGTGCGGACCATGACGATCGAACGCTTTCGCCAGCATAGCAGCCATTGGGGCGCCTTCAGTGCGTGCATGCGCGACGGACGGCTGGAACTCAAGCCGTTTGACCAGGATCCCGATCCCTCGCCGCTGTTGGCCAACATCCCGGCGGCGATCGATCATCCTGCCCGGCTGAAAAAGCCGCTGGTCCGACGCGGCTGGCTCCAGGACGGGCCGGGTCCAGATGCCCGCCGCGGCAGCGAAGGCTATGTCGCGATGGAGTGGAACGAAGCGCTCGATCTCGCCGCATCCGAACTGCGCCGCCTTGGCGCGGGGCCGGATCACGGGGAAGGCGGTCCGTTACCCGGCGCGCATGTCTTCGGCGGCTCCTACGGCTGGTCGTCGGCGGGGCGGTTCCACCATGCTCAGAGCCAGGTGCATCGCTTCCTGAACACGGCGTTCGGCGGCTATGTCCGGAGCGTCGATACCTATTCGACCGGTGCAGGCTCGGTGATCCTGTCTCTCGTTTGGGGCAATTCCTCCGTTCTCACCCGGGACCATCCCTATTGGAGCGAACTGAGAGACGATACGGAACTTCTGATTTCCTTCGGAGGCCTGCCGCTGCGCAACCTCGCGGTGAGCTCCGGGGGCAATTCTCAGCATGTCGCGCGCTCCGTTATCGCCGCGGCCGCCGAACGGGGTTGCGAATTCGTCTCGATCAGTCCGCTCGCCGACGACATGGCGGATGTCGCAAACCTGACCCGGCTCGCGCCTCGCCCTGCGACGGACACCGCCTTGATGCTCGGGATGGCCAATCGGCTCCATACGACCGGGCGCGTCGACCGAGCCTATCTGAAGCGCTACACCACCGGATATGACCGGTTCGAAGCCTATCTGACCGGGGAGGAGGACGGTATTGCCAAGACGCCGGAATGGGCGGCGGCGATCTGCGGTGTCCCGGCGGAGGCCATCGCCGACCTCGCCGACCGAGCGGCGGCCAAACGAACGCTGATCAGCGTCACCTATTCGCTGCAGCGCTCGGAAAACGGCGAGCAGCCGGTCTGGATGGGCCTGACGCTTGCGGCGATGCTCGGGCAGGGCGGCCTGCCGGGGGCCGGATTCTGCTATGGGTTCGGCTCGATCGGCAATATCGGCAAGGACAAGCTCGCCGTGCCGCTGCCGACGCTGCCGCAAGGCAGGAACGGCGTCGACGACTTCATCCCCGTGGCGCGGATTTCCGAACTGCTTCTGAACCCGGGCAAGTCCTACACCTACAAGGGCGAGACGCGGACCTACGCCGACATCCGCCTGGTCTACTGGGCCGGCGGCAACCCGTTTCATCACCATCAGGACCTGTCGAAGCTGCGGGCGGCGTTCGCCCGGCCCGAAACGATCATCATGCATGACAGCGTCGCCACCGCATCGACCCGCCATGCCGACATCGTGTTTCCCGCCACGATCACCGCCGAGCGCGAAGATATCGGCGCCAGCGGCAACGATCCCTTCCTCTTCGCCATGGAGCCGCTGGTCGAACGTCGTGGCGACGAGACTTCCGGCCCGCGAGACGACTACGACATCTTCTGTTCGCTCGCCGAGCGGCTTGGCTGCGCGCCGGCCTTTTCCGAAGGCCGCGATGCGGTGGAGTGGATGCGCGAGATGTACGAGCCGACCCGTACCGCACTGGTCGAGCGCGGCATGGAAGCCCCTGATTTCGATACGTTCCGTCAGGGAGGCATCGTGGCTCTGCCGCTGCGCGAGGAGGAGGGGATCATCCGCCGCTTTCACCGCGACCCGGTCGCCCATCCCTTGCCGACGCCAAGCGGCCGGATCGAGATATGGTCGGACGTCGTCGCCAAGGCCGGACTGCCGGGCCATCCGGCGTGGCTTCCGCCTCGCGAATGGCTGGGTGCGGACCTGGCGGCAAAGCACCCGTTTCAACTCGTCGCCAACCAGCCCGCGCGCCGCCTGCACAGCCAGCTCGATTTCGGCGACACGTCGATGTCAGGCAAGACCGCGGGACGTGAACCGGCCCGCCTCAATCCCCAGGACGCTGCCGGTCTGGGTGTGGCGGATGGCGACGTGATCCGTCTGTGGAACGATCGGGGAAGCGTGCTCGCCGCGGCCGAGGTTTCCGACGCGATCGCCCCGGGCATCGTGCAATTGTCCACCGGGGCCTGGTATGCGCCCGTCGAACTTCCCGGCGCGGGGCTGACCTGCGTCAACGGCAATCCCAATGCCGTCACCTCCGACGGCGGTGCTTCGTCCCTCAGCCAGGGCTGCGCCGGCCAGCTGGCTCTGGTTTCGGTCGAGAAATGGACAGGAGACGTTCCGCCGGCCGTTCCGCATGCCGCTTTCGCCACGACCGATGGGCTTCTTCGGAGCCGCTAATTGAGACGGCTTCACGCGGCCGGGCACCGAAGTTCGGGCAGCCAAGCAAATGCATCCGGCTCAGCAGGCGATGATCAGCGCCGGCCTCTTATGAGAGGGGTGTTTGACCTGCGGCGGGCATTTGCGGGACACAGACGTTCTCCAATGCCGGTCTTCGTCCTCCTGCCCTGAGGAGCCGCGTCAGGCGGACTCGACCTGGGCGGTGAACATGTAGCCGCCCAGCCTTATCGTCTTCAGGAGAACCGGCTCGCGGGGATCGGCCTCGATCTTCTGGCGGATGCGGCTGACATGAACGTCGACGCTGCGTTCGACCGGACCGGCCAGTCCGGCATGGGAGCGATCGGGCGGCTGCGAGCCCTTCGCCGGGGCCACGCCTTCCGGCACATCGAAACCGATATCGATCCGCCGTTCGCGATTGAGACGTTCGATGGTCGAGACGTCCGTTCCGAAGGCGATGTCGGCGAACTGCGACAAGGGCAAGGGAGTGCCGGTCCGGGATGGAATCCGCAGAGCCTTGAGGACGCTCAGATCGTCGCGAGCCTCGTCGGACAATTGCAGGCGGATCGGAATTCGGCGGCTCCCGTCCACGAACACGGGCAGGTCCTCGCCCGACGCGCCCATCGTCGACACGCGCAACGTCGCGGCGATCGCCTCGGCGGAGATGCCGGCATCGGCCGCCCGATCCGCGTCGACATGCATGGCCAGGACCGGCCGCTCGGCCAGGCCGCTCGACGTCACGTCGACTGCGATCGCCTTCGCGGCGAGCTCCTTCAGGATGCGATCCGCCGCCGTACTGGCCGCCGCGCCGTCCCGTCCGAGGACGGAAAAGGCGACGTCGCGACCACCTCTGTTATTGAGAATTTCGAAGCGGATATCGGCAACCCCGGACAAGCTCCGTCGAACTCTCGCCCGGCTCGACGCTCGAAGATACGGGCTGCGGCGACCTCCGGCTCGATGGCGGAAAGGGGGCGGTCCCGGTCTTCCGCCGGCCCCAGATCGAGAAGCGCTGCCATGCGGCGCATTTCCCGCACGCCGGAAGCGTCGGCGCCGCCCTGAACGAACACCGAGCGGACATCCGGTACCTCGGCGAGACGTTCGGAAATCGTCGCGGCGACGGCCTGCGTATCCTCGATCGCCTGCGGCCGCGGTCGAGAGCGGAATCGGCCTGTTCTTGCGCCACTTTCGCATCGGCGATCTGGCTGCGCGCCTGGGCGATCGCCGCCTCGACACGCTGAAGGTTGGCCGAATTCACGTCGAGCTCGATCCGGATCGAAGTGTCGTCCAGCCGGGCGAGCACCTATCCCTGCGCGACCCTATCGCCGACCTCGCCGAGGATGCTGACGATCCGCGCGCCGCGTTCCAGGTCGACGGTCACCAAGCTTTCGTGACGGGGCACCAGCGAACCGGTCAGCCGGATGTGGTTGGCGATCTCGCCCGTTTGCGCATGGACCACGCTGACCGTCGGAGCACTCGGCGCCGGCGCGTCGCTGGCCGAGCTCGGCCATGACGGCATGAAAAGGGCAAGCGTCAGGACGGCCGAACTCGCCGCCCAATGCGACACCGAACGCCATGCAGGTCTCTGCCGAGCCATGACAGTCCCTCGTTTTCGGAAAGCTGGCGATTGCGCAGCCGGAGCGGACACCGGCTGCGCCTCGAACCGTTCAGAAGCGATAGCCGATCAGAAGCATGCCCGACGGCTGCACCTCTTCCTTGACGATCGGGCTGTCGGCGGCGTCGCCGACAAGGATGCCGACGTCCGCCTCGCCGCGCGCGAACCAGTTTTCTGTGAAGGCGACGGTCGCCGAGGCAGTGAAATCGACCCGCTTGAAGCCGGCCTCCGCGTCGAATGTTTCATACCCGGACCGCCGGGCCTGGTCCGCGTCGATGCCGAAATAGGCTTCCATATGATTGTCGTCGGCATAGGTCGCCGAAGCGCCGAGGCCAAGGAGCAGGGATGGCGTGAAGGCGTGGGTCAGCTCGATGCCGGCGACACCGAGAAGGCCTTCGCTGCCCTCGATCGTCTTTTCCACCGAGGCATAAAACTCCGCTGGCCCGAACGTCGCTGAAGCGCGGCCGCCGACGGTGACGCCGAAATCGATATCTCCAAGGCCGTCCAACTCGTCGGCATCGTCTTCATTGCGGCCACCTTCGTATCCCAGCGTGGCCGAGAACTTCAGGGGACCGGTTTCGTAGAGGTCGGCGGTCACGCCGCCCGGATCGATCGTCAGCCGATCGCCGAAGGTTGCCGAGATGAAGGGTACGGGGGTGATCTCGAATTCGTCGCTGCCTTCGTATTTCGGCTCGACCATGGCACCGGCCCCGAGCATCACGTCCCATTCGCCGAGCTGCTGGCGCAGGCCTCCAAATCGCGCGGGGTCAGGTGCCTCATAAACCGGCAGTGGGATCGCGTCACCCTCGACCGCATCGGCGGCGAGCGCTGCATCGAAGAACGGCGTTGCCACCCCCGCGAGGGCGCTCACACCAACGACGGGCAAACGGGCGGCATTGCGGAACGAAAACGACATGAAGACCTCCGGCAGATCGGATATGGCGAGCGGCTTTCCGCCTTCGCCGTGGACGTTGCGGATATCTCTATCGATCCCGTTTCGATTGCGGATTGTGAGTTGTTAAGAGATGTTGCGGCTGCTCCAGAGGGTTGTGGACGTGTCTTTCGAGACAGCTGCGAGGCGGCCGCGGCGGACAAGCGGCACCGGCTCCGCACAGATGGAGGATATCTCTGAAGCGAACGCGCGCTGCGGTTGCGTTCCATCGTTGCGCCATGGCGGATAGGAGGTTCGGATGTCGCCCTCGACCCGCATTCCGATTTCCCTTTGTCTTGGCGATTCCCGCCAATAGGGTGGCATCATGACAAAGAACAATCACGACGGCGGATCGTTGGATCTGCAGCTGGATGGGGAGGGGCCGCCCTACCAACAGATCGAACGGGCGATCCGCAACAAGATCCAGAGCGGGGCATGGCCGCCGGGCCATCGCCTGCCCCCCGAAGAGGAACTGGCGGCCGTCCTCGGCGTATCGCGGACCCCTCTGATACGGGTTTTCAAGAACCTTGCCAGTTCCAAGGTCGTCACGCGCCGGCGCCGTCACGGCACATTCGTGAGCGAGCGGACGGACAATCACGCCGTGATCGGAGTGATCGACATCCGCAAGAAGATCGAGAACGCTGGACGGTCCTACAGTCACGAAATCCTCGACCACAACATCGTGAAGGGCCGGGACGCTCCCATCTGGACGGACGTCGAGCCTGACGAGCGCCTTTTACGGCTGACCCTGCTTCACAAGGCGAACGGTGCGGGCGAGGTCTTCGAAGAGCGGCTGATCCGCATATCGGTGATTCCCGAGGTGGAATTCGTGACCTTCAAGGAAGCGCTGCCGAACGAATGGCTGCTGTCGCGGCTGCCTTGCACCAAGCTCGTGAACACGGTCCGCGCCGCCCGCCCAGACCGCCGGATCGTGCAGGCGCTCGCCCTCGATCCGGGCGAACCCGTGCTCGTCTCGGAGCGGCGGAGCTGGGTTTATGACGACGTTCTGACCTGGGTCAGGCTGTCCTTCCCCGGAAACAACAACGAATTCGTCGGCGAATTCAATCCGCTGCAACCCATCGGCAATACGGGCTGATCCGGCTCCGGATCGACAGGCTCGCCTGGCGCGCTACCTTCGATCAGGCGGGCGCTGCGAGGCCGAACAAGGCATCGCCGGCCGCCGTCAATGCCGGAAACCGGCGGTAGATCACGAGCCCGTCCGTCGTAAAGCGCAACGCGATCGGATCGCCGGTCGGATCGTTCAGCGGGTGGAGGAGACCGGCGAGGTCACCCGCCTGCACCTTCGAGCCGACCGCGGCGCAAGGCTCCAGGAAGCCGTCGGACATCGCATAGATTGCAGTTTCTGGCGGAAGCATCCGCAACATCCGTGTCGGCTCGACATCCGGCGCCTCGAGGTCCGGCGCCATCCCGAGATCGCGCAATACCCGGCGCACGCCGGCCTCGCCAAGCGCGAGCCCGTCCCGCGACAGTCCCGGCCCTCCACCGAGTTCCGTCGTCAGTGCTGCAAGGCCGCGAGCCGCGGCGCAAGCATAGAGGGTAGAGCCGCCGCCGCCGCCACGCCCATCCGTCAGGATGCTGTTTGGCGTGCCGAAACTCTCCAGAAGAGCTTGAATACGCTGCGTCTGTTCTGCCGTCCGCCCCCGGTGCGCGAACGCCACCGGCATGTAGTCGAGCGAGCTTCCGCCTGAATGCAGATCCAGAACGTAATCGGCCATCGAGAAAAGCACTTCCGTGACATAGTGAGCGATCCGGGCCGTGACGGTTCCGTCCTCCGAGCCGGGAAACAGCCGGTTCAAATTGCCGTCGTCCAGCGGCGAGTTTCTCTTACCCGCGACGACTGCCGGGAGATTGAGCGCCGGCAGGACGATGACGCGCCCGGCGACCTTGGTCTGGGAAAGCGCGCGCATCACCCGACGCAGTGCAATCTGCCCCTCATATTCGTCGCCGTGAGTTCCGGCCGTTAGCAGGGCGGTCGGTCCCGGTCCCCCGTTGAAACAGATCATCGGAACTGGAATCCAGCCATAGGCCGAACTGTTCGAGGAATTGAGAACCCGGGCGAAGTCAGACTGAACGCCCCGCTTGTCGAAGTCGATCGTGGTCCAAACCTGGCTTGTCATTCGCCTTCCTTTCCCGCCGATGCCGCAAACGCGACCGTTCGAATTGAACACAGACTGATATTGAGCCGGTCATCCGCGCTTTGGATTGGAGCGGGAGGACACGCGAAAACCTGAGGCCGCCGGCACCGCACTGGCGATCAGCGGCGCGCCGAAGCAAATCACCGAGGTGGTCAGAAGAACCGGTGCGATGCCGAACCGGTCGGAAAGGGGGACGATCGCGGCCAAGCCCACCGGCGCGAAACCGTAGGAGACGATGAAGTCCAAGGAAGACACGCGGGAACGCGGCCTCGAGCCCAAGCGTCGTGGCGATCAATGTCGCCGCGGCCGGTCCAACCAGATTCGTGAGGCGGATCGAGAGACTGAGCGCAGCGTTCGCCGGTTGCAGGTTGGCACGCGTGACAATGAGCGCGATGAGGGATTGGTGGGCTGGTCGGCAGCCGCCTTGCCCCGCTCCCGAAAGGACCATCCCGAAAGCAAACAGCACGCTGCCGACGATGCTCTCGTTGCCCAAGGTCACCGGGATGAGAACAGTCCCGCACGCCGCGATCAAGCTGGCTTTGAGGATGAGAAGCCGCCGTCCCGTTCGATCGGCCAGCACACCGCCGACCGGGACTGCAATCAGGAATCCCACGGTACGGATCGCCAGACAGATTCCCAGATGCGCGGCGGAAAGGGACCCGGCCGAAACGGCGAAGCCCAGAACGAAAGGCAACGCCCAGGTGGCGATGCCCGCGCTGGTATTTCCGACCCAGAGCCGGACAAAGGAAACGCTCCGAACGGACGGTTTCAAGGGTGACCCTTCCCAGAACCGGACAGTTGCAACAGGTCGCTCAATCGGCAGTGGTCGGGGAAAATGAGTTCATGAGATTCCGTCGAACGCGACTGTGAAATCAGCGCGGCATGGTTTCGATCTCTTCCAGAATTCGGGCCCAGCTGCGTATCCCCTTGTGGAGACGCTCGATGTCGTAACGTTCGTCCGGTGCGTGGATCGCGTCGTCCGCAAGAATGAAGCCGATCACGATGCAATCGACGCCGAGCACGTCTTTGAACAATTGTGCCAAAGGCACGGCCCCGCCGCTGCCCTTCAGAATGGTTGGTTTGCGCCATTCGGCTTCTTGACCGCGTCTGACGGCCTGCACGAAGGGATTGTCGGGCGACATGACCACCGCTCCGCTGCCTTCAGACCCCTCGAACATGGCTCTGCAACCTGACGGGACGCGGCTGACAACGAACCGCCGGAAGGCTTCGCGGACGCTGACGGGATCTTGCCCGTCGACGAGGCGGAACGAGAGGCGCGCCGAGGCGGAACCCGGCAGCACAGAGCGTTCTCCCGGCCCCTGGTTGCCGCCGGTGATGCCATTCATGTCGAGCGTCGGGCGTCCCCAGATCGCTTCCAGCGGCGCGTACCCCTTTTCGATCACGCCGCCTCGCAGGTCGGCGCTTTCAAGGATATGGGCGTCTTCCGAAAGGTGGCGCCATTGTTCGCGCAGATCCTCGGGGATGTCGCGAACGCCGTCGTAGAAACCTGGGATCGTTACCCGACCGTCGTCGTCGTGAAGGCTCGCGAGGATCCCGCTCAGTATGCGGATAGGATTGGCGGTCACGGCGCCGAAATAGCCCGAATGAAGGTCGGGGTTCGGCACGAAGATGGTGACCTTTTCGTGCAACAGGCCTTTGAGCTGGGTGGTAACGGCAGGCTCTGTCGGAGACCACATGTCGGAGTCGCAAATGAAGGCGACGTCGCATCGCAGCGCCTCGGCGTTCGCTTCGATGAAGGCGGGCAGGCTTGCCGAACCCGACTCTTCCTCGCCCTCGAGCAGAACGGTGATCCTGCCGGGAAATTGCCCCTTCACGGTCCTCCAGGCCCGCAGCGCCTCGATTAAGCTCCAAAGCTGGCTCTTGCTGTCCGAAGCGCCGCGCCCGTATATGCGGTGAAGTCCGTCCTCCTCGACCATCTCGGGTTCGAAAGGCGGGCGGCTCCACTGCGCACGATCGCCCACCGGCTGGACGTCGTAGTGCCCGTAGAAGAGCAGCCGGGGTCCGGCTTCCTCGGCGGCTCCCGCTGAATGGGCGAGAACCAGGGGATGACCCGCCGTGGTCATGACCCTCGCGTCGAAACCCAGCGTCGCAAGCTCCCGTTCCAGCCAGACGGCCGCCTCCATAATGCCAGGTGCGCCGGCGGGCTCACTCGAAATCGACGGAATGGACATGAGCTTCAGAAGCTTGGCGGTCGACCTATCCAGGTTGGCGTCGATCTCCGCAAGCACGGCTTCGATATCGGACATGGTTGCCTCCTTCGGCAAACCCCGGCCAGGGATCAGAGTTCGAAACCGAACTCTGTCTTCAGATAGCGGCGCAGCGAGGCCAGGTCGGGGGTCACTTCCATTACGCGCCTCGGTGCGGTCGGCTCCTTGAGCCCTGTCGAGCAACCGATGAGCACGACGGGGCCCTCGCCGTCGAAGGCCTCGATCTGATCGAGACCCGCAAGCGTCGCGCTCGACGACACTTCTTGCCAGAGGCCCTGTCGGCCCAGCAGCCTGTTGGCACGGCGCGCGGCATCGTCGGTGACCAGAAGAGTTCTGCCCTTGCTTTCCCTGATCGCGGCGACGGCCCGGTAACCGTTGACGGTCGTGGCTGTCCCGGACTGGATCGTGGGCCGCGCCTCGACCGTTGCGGCTGGCAGTCCGGACTTCATCGCGTGGTAAAGCGGGCCACGGGCCGCAGGCTCGACCGAGATCAGTTGCGGCATACGATCGGTGTGGCCAAGCTGCATGGCCTCGCGAAAGCCCTTGCAGATGCCGTAGAGCATCTCGCCATAGCCCGTGGGTACGACGACCGCGGCAGGCACTTCGCCGTCCAGATCGGCGAGGATCTCGTAAGCCAGGGTCTTATAGCCCTCCGGTCCCCAGGGGTGTCCGGTGTGAACCGAGGTAAGGTTGCTGACCGGATAGAAACCGGGAAGTTCCTGGAGTGCACGCATCGCCGGCCAACGTGCATCGGCTGCCAGGAAAACCGGATAGGCCCCATATCCGAAGATCATGTCGCGGAAGGCGCCGCTGACCTCCGGCATGGTCAGGACGATGCAGTTCAGCCCGGCCCGGCTGGCGATTGCCGCCGCCGAGACACCGTGATTTCCCGAAGAGGCAACGATGATCGTCTTCGCCTCTTCGCAGAGCGCGGCGCTGACGGTGAATGTGTTCAGGCGGTCCTTGTGGCTCCATGTCGGATTTCGGCTCTCGTCCTTGACCAGGACGCGCCGGTCGGCAAATCGCTCGGGAGCCAGAGCCGAGACGTCGACGAGCGGCGTGCCGCCCACCGGCATGTCCACCTTCGGATGACGCGGCGGCAGAAGCTCTTCCCAGTCGCTCCAAATACTGCCGCGCGCAAACCTTGCGCTCGTGACGCTTGCGTAGTCGTAGGAGATCTCGAGGGGGAACTGCATGTCCTCCGTCGAGGTCTCGGTGCAGCCGCGCAGCATCGCAGGCAAGAGCGGGTAGGCGGGGTTGCCCGGTCCGAACGAACGCTGGCCGGTGGCGAGCGACCGTGTGTCGAAAGGCAGTGTCATGCGTGTCGTTCCGATTGTTTTTCAAGTTTCGGGTCGAGACCATGGGGTCGACCTCCAAGCGGACACCGTTCGGCGCCTGAAACGCGCCGAACCGTTTGCCGGCAGCCTCGATCTCGATCGAACCGGCATCGGGACCTTCGTCCTCTCCGGGGAACTCTCGTTCTGCCATGGCGATGAAGGCTGCCGTCATGAGGTCCCTGCCTTTTCGTTCCCGGAGACGGCGATCCGCGAGAAGATTGCGGCCAGGATCAGTCGGGCGACGATCGCGATGCAGAGATAGATGCAGCCGGCGATCAACAGCGGCTCATAGACGTCGAGCGTTCGCGCCCGGATCTCGTTGGCATAGCCCATGACGTCCATGACCGTGACGGTGAAGGCCAGGGCCGTGCTCTTGCAGAGCATGATGACTTCGGTCGTGTATGCGGGAAATCCGTTCCTCAGCATCGCCGGAAGAATGGCCACCCGGAACGTCTGAAAACGGCTGAGCGAGAGCGATTTCGCCGCTTCGACCTGCTCTTTCGGGGTCTGGTAGTAGGCGCCTCGGATGATCTCCGACGTGAAGGCCATCTCGACGATGCAGAGGCAGATGACCGCACACCAGAACGGGCTCGCGAACACGGTCCAGAGCACCGTTTCGCGAACGACCGGCAGAAGCGGAAAGCCGTAATAGACGACGTAGAGAATAAGGAGCATCGGCACGCCCCGGATGCCGAACATCACGCTCCAAACCAGTCGCGACGCCCTTCCTGAAAAGCGGATCTGGAAGGCGGCGACCACGGCCGCGAGCACGAAGCCGATGGCGAGGGAAACCGTGAACAGGCTCAACGTCGTTTCCAGACCAGCCAAGATCTCGCGCGAATAGCCGACGAAGATCTGCATCACAGGCCCGCCGCTGATTGCCGTGCCCGTTGTTCGAGCCAGGAAAACAAGCGCGAAACGGTGACTGCGAACATGACGAAAATGACGATGCCTATTCCGTAGAAGGTGAAGGGCGAGCCGGTGGAGCGGGCGCCGAGCGAGGCCGTGCGGACGATGTCCGGGATGCCGATGATGCTGAGGAGCGCAGTCTCCTTCATGCTGATCAGGCAAAGCGATCCGAGATGCGGGATGATCTTGCGGTAGACCTGCGGAAGAATGATCAGGATCAGGGCCTTGAGCCGAGTGAGACCCAAGGCCCAACAGGCCTCGTACTGTCCTCGCGGGATGCCGGCCCAACCGGCTTTGAAGAGCTCGGTCGCATAGGCACCGAGAACGATCGAGGTCGAGGCGATCGCCGGCACATAGGGGCTGATCTTTGCGCTTCCCATACCGGGCAGCAGAATCAGGAGCTTCTGTAGAAAGCCGTCGATCGAATAGAAGATGAGGATCAGCAGGAGGATGTCCGGCAGGCTGCGGAAGATGTAGGTGTAGAGGTTCACCACCGCCGCGCTTCCTCGAAGGCCGCTGCGGCTGAGAAGCGTGCCGAGCACACCGATCAGCATGCTGAGGCTGAAGCTGAAAGCGGCGACCGTCAGGCTGGTGCCGATGGCTTTGAGAAACTGCCACCCCCAACCTGCCGCCAGATAGTCAAGCATATTCGGGCATCTTTGGTTTCCGCGCTGGATCAGCGCCGCCGGCGTTGCGGGCGGCTGATGCCCTGCCAGGCATTCGGTCCCTCTCCCAAAGGAATGCTAATCGTAGACGGGGATACCCCATTTGTCGGAAAGCGCGCGCCACGTTCCGTCGGCCTTCAGTTGGATCAGGGCCGCGTTGAACTCATCGCGAAGGGCGGTGTCTTCGGGGCGGAAGGCCATTCCAATGCCCTCGGACACGGCGACGGGCTTGCCGATTTCGACCAAGCCGGCTTTCTGGTCGCCCGCCTCGTCGATGCCCCCGAACATCGCATCGATGCGCCCGATCTTCAGATCGGCGAAAAGGGCATCCATCGCCGGGTAGAGCTGCAGCTTGGCATCCGGATAGTGGGCTTCCATGTAGGCCGCATTCGTCGTGCCCTGCTGGACGCCGACGATCTTGCCCGCGAGTCCCTCGGGCGAGGTATCGATTTCCTTGCCTTCGACCACGCCGAAGCGGGAGTACGACCGCGCATAGGGCTCGCTGAAGATTACGCTCTTTTTGCGCTCTTCGGTAATTCCCATGCCGCCGATGATGACGTCGAACTTCTTCGCGCGAAGGGCGGGGATGATGCCGCTCCACTCGTTGGTGACCCAGGTGCAGTGGGCATCGATGATCGCGCAGATCCGGGTGCCGATATCGATGTCGAATCCCTCGAGCGTGCCGTCCGCCATGGTCCTGTTATAGGGTGGAAATCCACCCTCATTGGCCAGCACCAGGTCACGTGCATCAGCGGCGGAGGCCGACGCGATCGAAGCCGCAATGAGTGCGCCGATGAAGGCTCCTTTGCCTCTTGTCTTCATATGCTCAGGCTCTCCATTGAATTGTAGTTACAAATGAAGCTACAGGCGGCTGCCAATTTGTCAACGGCAAAAAGCGACCCCGTGGCGTTCGAACCCAAAGCCCGGTTTCGCGGTCGATTAAGAAGCAAAATCAATGAATTGCGTATGATTTTCCCAGGGCCGGAGCGCGGCGCCTCATGCGCCGCTCTCCTCACAGCGTCTAGGAGACGATCAGCAGTTCACGCGAAAGGGTCGTGATCGGCTCGTAGCCGCTTTCGGTCACCAGCACCGTGTCCTCGACCATCATCCCGTCGAGGCCGAGCACATAGTAAGGGGTTTCCAGACAGAGACACATGCCCGGCCGAAGCACGGTGCCGTCGATCGCGTTTATTGTGGGAGGATCGTAGGCGTTCAGTCCGATTCCATGGCCGCAATGCTGCCGCCGGTATGCGGGAATGCCGTGCCCACGCACCGTCGCCATCGCGGTCTGGAACAGCCGACGCGCCTCGACACCGGCCCGTGTTTCCGCAAGCGCGGCTTCGAGGCCGAATTTGAGCGCATCGTATGTCGTGCGCTGCCGAGCGTCCGGTTCACCGAATACGAACGTACGGCCGATGTCGGACCAGTAGCCGTCGACGGTGCACCCTGCGTCGATCCTGACGGTGTCTCCGCGACCGATGACCCGGCGCGTCGGATAGGCATCGGCAAGTGCAGACCGCGGCCCCGAGGTCACGGAGACGAAACGCGGGATCGCGCCGCCTGCGGCCATGCACTCCGTGACCAGGGCCGAAAGTTCGATTTCGTTCATGCCGTGACAGGCGGCCTCGACGATCCGGCGATATCCATTCTCGACGAGTTGCGCGGCCTTGCGAATTCGCGCGACTTCGGCCGGCAACTTGGTCTCTCGGGCTGCCCGCAATGCGGCCGTGGCATCGACGATCACGCTTTGCCCTAGAACGGTTCGGCACAGATCCCAAAGGACGTCGTCATTCGACCGGTCCACACCCACTCGTCCAAGAGAAGGCCGAAGCGCCAGGAGGGCATCTTTGAATGCATCCTCGAAACTTCGATGGGAGGGCCGATCGAAAAGCGGCGGCGCGCTGTCGTCGAGTGCTTCGAAGTAGAATTCACCATATCGGTAGATCTCCCCGGTTCCGCTGAGGAGTTCGCTGGCTGGGCCCGCATCGGCGGCGCTGGTGACCAGGGATGCGCCGTTGCGCGTCGCGAGAACGGCCGATCGATACAGGGGAGCAGTATCGTGGGCCATGCTCACGTACCCGGACAAGTAGGCCTTGTTGACGCTGCTCGATGAAGCGATGAGGTCCACATCGTTCCGAACCTCGCCGAATGCCTTGTGGCGCAGTTCGCTGGCAAGTTTCCGCATCCCGGACGCTTCGTTCATACATTCGTTCCTGAATTTACCGCCACTGTGGTTCCCCTTGAGTGATCGTCACGGGCTGAAACTCCGGGCGCCGGATCGGGGCTCACAGTTCGATCAAGGCGGCTGTCCGTTTCCGGTCTCTTCCGCGTAGGTCTCGCGCCCCGATACGCGAGCGAGACGACGGCTCCGGCCTCCTGCTTCCAGGGCCGAGATCGCGGCTCTGCAACAGAATTCGGGGGCAGGGGCAAATGGCCGTTGACAGTTTCGATCCAAAAAGCTTTCTGTGACTCTCAACTTTAGATGAGCAGTAGCCGTCGTTCTCGAAGGTGCGAGTGGCGGACCCAGCCCAGAAGGGCGCTGCGGGCGGGTCAGCTTATCAAGATCTCTCGCGTCCTGTGTAGCTAGGCCGCTTTCGAGGCGGATGGAAAGAATCTCCATGAATCAGTTTGTCGCCACAGCCCTGGTCTCGGTTTCGGACTCCGGCCCAATCATCGATGCCGTCTGTGAGCATCTGGCCGAGCACGACGCCCGGATCGAACGGGAAGGAACGGCTCATACGGTGACCTTTCCCTTCGGCCGTGGCATCTTGCGTGAGCAGCCCGGCGGGATCGAGTTGAGAGCCGAGTCGGCGGATCTTTCGGGCCTTTACTACATGCGCATGGCCCTGGCCGGTCATATCAAGCACTTCGCCAAGCCGGCGGTGCCGGATCTGACCTGGATCGGCGACGGCAGCGATCTCGTCACGCCGCCAAACTTCCGGCCAGCCAAGGTCCGCAAGGTTCAAACCATCACGCCGCACATGCGCCGAGTGACATTTACCGGCGCCGACCTCGATCGCTTCGCCGTCAACGACAGCCTCCACCTCGGCCTGATCATCCCCCGGGAAGGCGAAGGTCTGGTCTGGCCGAGCGTGGGAGGCGACGGTCTGCTGCGCTGGCCGGAAGACAAGCCGCGCCCTGCCATCCGCCGATATACCACTCGGCGCTGCGACCCAACCATCGGCGAACTCGACATCGATTTCGTGCTGCACGCGGATGCCGGTCCTGGAGCAGCCTTCGCCCAGCGTGCCAAGGAAGGCGACATGGTCGGCTTTGCGGGGCCATTCGGTGGTTCGATCCGTAGCGACCGCGACTGGTATCTCATCGGCGGCGACGAGACGGCGCTACCGGCGATCGCCCGCAGCCTGGAGGCGTTTCCTGCGTCGAAGCGCGGTGTGGCGTTCATCGAAGTCGAAGGAGCGCAGGAAGAGCAGGCGATCGATAACCGGACCGGGATCGAAATCCGCTGGCTGCACCGCAATGGCGCGGAGCCGGGAGTTCTCTTGGCCGAAGCCGTGCGGCAAGCCGCCTTGCCGAACGACGGCACCTCATATTTCGTCTGGACGGCCTGCGAATTCGATAGTTTCAAATCGATCCGCGCCCACCTGCGCAAGGAGCGCGGTCTCAGTCGGGATGATCATCTGGCGGTGGCGTACTGGCGCAAGGGACATGCAGAGGCCGACGAGGACGGTGACGATCACTGAGAGCGCCGCGCCTTGAAGCACGGCAGCATTGCTAGCCGAATGCCGCCGTGCCTCCCGTCTCGTGCGCCACGCTTCTCGCCGTGTCGAACAGCGCATCCCGGTCGCTTTGACTCGGCGTCTGACCGAGATTGCTGACCGTCGTCATGACGCAGGCGATCTCCTGTTGCGCATCGAACACCGGTACGGCCTGCCCCCTGATCTGCGGTAGAAGATGGCCGGTGAGTTCGGCCATGCAGTTGGCTCGGATCATTGCCAACATGTCCGTCGAGGGCGGCGTGCCGCGGAAATGATCGGGCTGCTGGCGCCGCGCGATGTCGACCCGGCCGGGCGTCAGGAAGGCCTGGAACACCAGCCCGCAGGCGGTGTTGTCGAGTGGCAGAATGTCGCCCAGTCCGAGCGAACTGATCGAGAAGTATGCGCTGCGATACCAGCGCACCAGCGTCGGGCCGCGCTCGGTCCAGATCGCAACGCCGGCGCTGGCGGCGATGCGATCCGCCAGGTCCTTCATATGGCGAGCCGCGATCTCGACGGGATTAATCCGTTTCAACGCGGCGATGCCGATGCTCAAGGCGAGCGGGCCGAGGTCGTACAGACCGCTGGCTTCGTCCTGCGTCGCCAGCCCATCCTTGATCAGGCTTTGCATGTAGCGATGGGCGGTCGAACTGCCGGTTCCCGCGCGGCGAGCCAGCACACCCAAGGCAAGCGGCTCCTCCGCATTGGCCAGGATGGTCAGGAAGCGCGCCGCCGTTGAAACGGATTGGATGGTCCCGGCGCGTTTGCCGAGCGCGGAGTCGTGGGGAGCCGAAGATGGATCGATCATTGGCAGGCAGCAACGCCCCTCGCGAATGGACACGGACGCTCGGCGCCGCCGGCTTCCTCGATCCCCGATCGGCGCTTCCGGGATGCGGCGTCATATCTCCAAGCCCCGCTCAACCTAGGTCTCCCTGTCCGTCTGGGCAACGAGGAAATCGATGCGCGTCGTGCCCGGAGTTGGGCGAGTCCCCCCGCTGCCACGCCGTTGCAATTGCGCAACAGCGTGAACGATCGGCCACACCGCATGTTGCATAGTGGAATGCTCTCTGTATTGTGGAAAGTGGATTAAAGATATCATGTTTAGGGGGCGTTGATGAGTTCGCGGTCGCTGGCCAAGCTGCTGGGAAGTGCGAGTGTGTTGTCGGTTGCGACCATGACGTCGGGTCTGGCTCAGGAGGCCACGGCGGCGGCCGGCGAGACGATCGAATTGCAGACCGTCGTCATCAGCGGCGAAAAGGTGGAACGCAGCCTCGACGATACAGCGAGTTCGGTCGCCGTTCTGAGCGCGGAAGAGATCGACAAGAAGGTGGGGAACGCCTCCGTCGCCGACGCGATCGAGGACATTCCCAACGTGGTCTACGGCACGACGGTTGGTCAGGCGCCGGTGATCCGCGGCCAGGATACGCAAGGTCCGAACACCGGAACGTTCGCATTTCTCGGTGGTACGGTGCCGCGCGCCACGATCAACGTCGATGGGCATTATCTGGGCTACGACGCCTTCGTCTTCGGCTCCTCGTCCTTGTGGGACGTCGAAAGCATCGAGGTGTTTCGCGGGCCGCAGACCACCTCGCAGGGCGCCAACGCCATCGCCGGCGCCATCATCGTCAAGACCAAGGATCCGACCTTCATCCCCGAAGCGACGTTGCAGGTCCAATATGGCAGCGATGCCCGCCTGCGCACGTCGCTCGCCGCTTCCGGACCGCTCACCGACCAGTTGGCGGCTCGTATCGCCTTGGACTACCACCGGCGCGATACCTACGTCGATTACACCAATCCCGCCTTCACGGTCGGCGATACCGAACAGGACCTCGAAGATATCAACGGCCGGGTGAAGCTGCTTTGGCAGCCGGATGCGCTCCCGGGCTTCGAAGCCAAGCTCACTTATTCCAACACTCAGAACAAGAGCCCGACCTACGAAGCGGTCTTCGAGCCCTATGACGATCTCGAAAGCCCGGTGACGGCTTGGCCGAGTTGGAAGGTGCACAGCCAGACGGGCATCCTCGATCTCAGCTACGACCTTGCGAACGGCATCAAGATCTACGACCAGGCTCAGTATTCCTATGTGGAGAGCCGGCGCACGACCGAGCCGTCCTACGAGGCGAGCGCGGCCTCCGACGTTCACAATGTGTCCAACGAAACGCGAGTCACGTTCGGCGACGCCGAAGACACGCTGAGTGGTGTCGCCGGTGCCTACTATGCGCATACGACGTCCGACGAGACGCTCGATCAGTATGCCTACCTCTACGGAATGACCGCGTTCGACGACACCAAGGACAATCTTGGGCTCTTCTCGGAGCTGAGCTACCGGTTGACCGACCGGTGGACCCTGACGGGCGGGCTGCGTTATCAGCACGACCGGATCCGGCGCGAGGGGACCTATGCGATCTATTCGGCCGACATCGACTACGACGAAACTTTCGATGCGGTGCTGCCGAAGGTATCTCTGTCCTATGACCTGACGCCGGATGTCACCGTCGGCGGCATGGTCAGCCGTGGCTACAATCCAGGCGGCGTCTCGCTCGACCTCTACGGTCGCGAATGGGTGCCCTTCGACGAAGAAACGCTGTGGGACTATGAATTGTTCGCACGCGCCCATCTCCTGGACGACAAGCTCTATCTCACAGGCAACCTGTTCTACATGGACATGGAGAACACCCAGTTGCTGGTGCAGCAGACCGTGGACGGCTACTCCCAGTACCGAACGATCAACGCCGACGAAGCCTATTCCTACGGCCTGGAGATGTCGGCGAATTATCGGCTGTTCGAGAATTTCGGTCTCACTGGCGGCCTCGGCCTGCTGAAGACCAAGATTACGGACTTCGCCGCTGCGGCCGAGAGCTACGAAGGCAACGAATTGGCCCGTTCTCCCGGTTTTATGTTCAGTCTCGGCTTCGATTGGGACATCGTACCCGACCTCAACCTGTCGGCCGAAGTCCGTTACACTGACGACTACTATTCCGACAGCGCCAACACCAAGGCCTACCTCGTCGGTTCCTATGCGGTTGCCAATGCGCGGATGAGCTATCAGGTCAACGACAACGCGCAGATCTTCGGCTACGTCAACAACATCTTCGACGATCACTCGCCGACCTATCTGCAGGCGAGCCGGACGAGAGCGACGTCCGGCATGACCGAGGCCGCGGTGCTGTCGCCACGCGAATTCGGTGCCGGCATCAAGCTGACCTTCTGAGCCGGATCGAGGGGTCTTGCCGGCGCTGCTCGCTGCCAATCATCATCCCGAACGGTCGCAGGCCGTTCGGGATGATGCGTCGAAGAGGGAGCGCCACCCAATCACGTTCCGCTCTTGCGATGCTCAAGGCCAGGACGCTCGACGGGCCACAATCTCTATGGCTGCCTTGCTCCGGCCCATTCCTCGAAGGCTTCCAACGTGTTCAGCGCGCTGGCAATCGACGGCGTGGTCACCTCGGCCGAATCCAGAAACACGATGCGACCCTCGCGGGCGGGCTTCAGAAACCGATCCCAGCCGGGCACGATCCGGTCCAGTCGAGCCCGGATGGCCGCCTCGTCGCGATCGCTGCCGGTGTAACTGTTCATCACGATCAGAAGATCCGGATCGAGCCGCCCGAAGACTTCGGCGCTGAGGGGCACGAGCAGGGTGGAGCCGAAGGCCGATGGCGCACCGGGCTCGCCGAGGTCGGCGCGTCGAAAGCCCAGATCCTCGATGGCCTGGATCGCACCGGACATCTCGCCCACCGCGTTGATCTGGTCCGTCAGGAAGATCGCCAGATAGGTCTGGCAGTTGGGATCGACCGGCAAGGACGCCCGGACCGCGTCGACGCGATGATGATAGGTCTCCTGGCGCGCCGTGAATTCCTCTTGCCGACCGACGAGGTCGGCGAGCATGCCCTCCGCAGCGAAGCCGCTTACCAGACCCGTGCTGCTCGGCTGCAGATAGACGGGCGCCACCGTCGACAGCCTTTCGGCCTTGTCGAGATCATGCTCGGTGCCGACGATCAGATCCGGATCGAGCGCCCGTACCTTTTCCAGGTCCAGATTGCCGAGCGCGCCGATCCCTTTCGGCAACGGGGAAGGCGCCCGCGAGCCGAGGACCGCCTCGTAGAAACCGACCGACATCAAGGTTTTCCCTGCATCGTCGCGGCCGTAGCTGCCGATCGGCGCCAGGCCCAGATCGGCCAGCGGTACGCCGATCAGTGGCTCGTGCAGCACGACGACCCGTTCGGGGTGCTCGGGCACCGAAACCGAACGGCCGGCAGCGTCGGTGGCGGTCTTGTCGGCCGCAAGGGCGGTCTGGGTAACCAACAGGGCGGCAAAAAAGATGCTCGCGCGCATTCCGACTCTTTCCTTCATGGATTCGGTTTCACTGGGCTTGGAGCCTGCGGAGTGCCCTGAGCCGCAGCGAGATGACGAACAGGGGAACGCCGATCACGGTCACGCTGGTGCCGACCGGCAACGCGATGTCGCTGGCCAAGGCTCGTGTCAAAGCGTCGGCGGCGACCACCAGAAGTCCGCCCATCAACCCCGACAGGATGAGACGCGCCCGTCCAAACGCCCGGCTGATGCCTTCGGCCAGATGCGGGGCCATCACACCGAGAAAGACCAGCGGCCCGACCGCCGTCACCGCTGTCGACGTCAACAGGACCGCAACGAGCAGGATCACGGGTTTTGACCAGCGGACCGGTTCGCCGATCGCCATCGCCATCTCGTCTCCAAGATCATAAGCCGGCGTAGTTCTGCCGATCAGCAGGATCGCCGGCAGGCTGAGCGCGAACCAGGGCGCCAGCGCGGCGATCGCCGCCCAACTCGCCTGAAACAGCGAGCCCGCCATCCAGTCCGACACCGCGTAGGACGTTTCCGGCGGGGTATAGAGGATCAGGATCGACGTCACCGACGACAGGGCCGACTCGAGCGCGATACCCATGAGCAGGATCGCCAGCCCGTCGCCGCGGCCGCCGCTAGTCAGTCCGATCAACAGCCCTGCCACGGCTACGCCTCCGACGATCGCGGCCAAGGGAACCAGTCCAAGCGGGGCGCTCGGCACGGCGAGGAGGAGCACGAGGATGGTTACCATCGAACCCTGGCTGAGCCCGAGCAAGCCAGGATCGGCCAGCGGATTGCGCGCCAGCGATTGGAGCATGGCGCCCGAGAGCGCCACCGACCAGCCTGCCATGAAGCCGATCAGGATATGCGGCAGCCGCACGGTCCATAACGCGAAGGCTTGATCCTGGCCGATCGCACTTCCGGTCAAAGCTTCGAGGAGCGTGGTGGGGCCTATGCTCGTGACACCGATGCCGATCGACAGGCCGCCGAGAGCGGCGGCCGCGGCAACCAGGCCGAGAGCGGCGGCCAGATTGCCGAGCCGGAGCTGCAAGCCGCTCTTCAGCCGCAGCAGCGCCGTGCCGTCGAGGGCGCGATCCGGCCTCATGGCGCGGACCTCGCGCCCGGCTGCAGATAGAAGCGCCGGACGATCAGCACGAAGATCAGCCCGCCCAGCAGATCCATGATCAGCCCGGTGTGCAGCACGTAGGGTGCGAGGGCCTGGCGCGCGATGAGATCGGCGACGAGGCAGACCGCGGCTCCTGTCACGGCGCAGGTGGGCAGCGCGAGCACCAGCGAAGAGCCGACGAAGGGGCGCACCATATGCGGAACGATCAGGCCGATGAAGCCGACCGGCCCGCAGATGGCGACGGCCGACGCCGATCCCAGGGTCACCGCGGCCAGCGCCAGCCACGTTACGCGAGCCACGGCCACTCCGGCAGAGGCGGCCTTGTCGACACCCAGCGTGATCAGGGTGAGAGGACGCGCCAATAGCATCAGCACCGAGAGCGCCGAAAGCCCGATCGGCCAGACCAGGGCGAGGCGGTCGGCGTAGACGTGATTGATGTTGCCGGTGACCCAGCCGAGGAAATCGGTGCGGCGCGCCGGGTCGGCCAGCAGGAAGGCGTTGGCCAATCCGATGAAGAGCATGGAAACCAGGGCGCCCGACAGGATCAACGCCAAGCCGCGGGGATCGCGGGACGGGTCGGCCAGCCGCGCTACGGCCAGACAGCACAGGAAGCCTGTGACGCCGCCGAGGAGGGCTGCCACTCCGAGTGCCGCCGCGCCGAGACCGAGCGCGTAGGCAGCGGCCACGACGAAGAGGGTCGCGCCGGCATTGATCCCAAGCGTCGCGGGCGCCGCCAGGGGATTGCGCGTCAGCCCCTGCAGCACCAAGCCTCCCGTCGCCATCGTAGCGCCCACATAAACGGCGATCAGCGCGCGGGGGAAACGTTGATAGAGTACGACGAAATGGTCGTAGTTGTCGGCGTCGAACCGAACGAACGCGCCAATCACGGTGCGCCAGGATATGCCGATGGCGCCGATCGACAGATCCGCCATCAGGCAAATCAGCAGCGCGATCACCGCGCTGAAGATGAAAATGACCCGGCGGTTCATGCGCACAGCGCGGGGCGGCCGGTCTGGAACGGGAGACAGACCAGCCGTCCATCGCGTGCGAAAATATCCGCCTTCAAGTCGAAGACCGCCTCGACCGTCGCCGGGTTGACCGTAGCGGCTACCGGGCCGGCTGCCATGACCCGCCCGTCGCGCAGCATCACGACGTCATCGGCGAAGGCGGCCGTGAGATTGAGGTCGTGCAGCACCGCGATCACCGTCTTGCCGTGGCGCAGCGTCAGATCGCGCACCAGATCGAGGACCGCATACTGATATTTGAGGTCGAGGTGGTTCACCGGTTCGTCCATCAGGACGATGTCGGCGTCCTGGGCCAGCACCATGGCGATGAAGGCTCGCTGGCGCTGGCCGCCGGACAAGGCGTTGACCGGCCGATGCGCCAGATCGGCCAGTCCGACGATGTCGAGCGCCTCGCGAAACAGGAGCCGATCCTGCGCCGAGGGGCCGCCGATCCACGAATAGCGCGCATAGCCGGCGAGTTCGACCAGCTCGCCGAGCGTCATGTAATCCGGGCAGTGGCTTTCCTGCGGCAGATAGGCAATGCGCCGGGCGAGCGCGCGACGCCCGAAGTCGCGGATCGGGCGATCTCCCAGCACGACCTCGCCGCGCGACACCGAAACGAAGCCCATGATCGCCTTGAGCAGGGTGGATTTCCCGCAGCCGTTCGGCCCGACCAGGGCGGTCAGCCGACCCGCTGCAAACTCGACGGAGACGTCCTGCAAAACCGGAGCCTCGCCATAGGAGGCCGTCACGTTCTTCGTTTCGAGCACGGCTGCTCCATTCCCTTCACGCGCTTGCGCGGACCCTAAACAAGAGTATTACATTCAGCAATGCGGAATCCCTTCCGCGATCGCGAACGTCTGCGTGCCGCGACGATAATCCACACGCATGATCAACGGAGCGCAACGCGGATGGCCAAGAGGCTTCATATCGGCATGTCCCTGGCCCCCACCTGGTTGAGCGGCGATGCGTGGCGCAGGACGGACAGCGCGATCGAAGACCTCTACGGCAGCGCCTTCGCGATCGATGTGGCGCGGCGTGCGGAGGCCGCCAAGCTCGACTTCGTCTTCCGCCCCGACACGCTCTATCTGAACGAGGCCATGTTGGAGAACGGTCCGGGTTTCGGCAGTCTCGACCCGACCGTGCTGCTTGCCTCCATCGCTCACGCGACCTCGCATATCGGCCTTTTGTCCACCGTCTCCACGACGTTTTATCCGCCCTATGTGGTGGCGCGGCAGATCCAGTCTCTCAACTGGATCAGCCGGGGCCGCGCTGGCTGGAACATCGTTACTGCTCTGGACGGCAACGAGAATTTCGGCCTTGAGGCGATGCCTTCTGCGGACGATCGCTATGCGCGGGCGGCCGAGTTCACCGAGGTGGTGCGGCGTCTGTGGGCGAGCTATCCGGCCGAAGCCTTGAAGCTCGATCGGGCCACCGGACGTTATGCCGACCCGGCGCAGGTCCGTGCCATCGACCATCGCGGCCAGCACTTTCAGGTCAGGGGGCCGTTGAACCTGCCGGCCTTCGGCGAGACCTCGATCCCGCTGATTCAGGCTGGAGCATCACCTCAGGGCCGCCATTTCGCGTCCGCGATCGCCGATGCAATCTTCGCCTCGACCCCCGACAAGGAGGCGGCGATGGAGTTGCGTCAGGACCTTCGGGAGCGAGCTGCAAACCACGGCCGGTCGCCCGACGACATCCGCCTGCTGCCCGGCCTCAGCCTCTATCTCGCGCCGAGCCGCGCGGAGGCTCGCGCGTTGTTCAATGAGACGCATGCGCGGCTGGCGCCGGCTCGAAAACTGGCCTCGATCCGGCAGATGGTCGGGCTCGACCTCGCCGGCTGGCCGGTCGACAGGCGGATCACTGCCGACGATCTTCCAGAGCTCCCGGCAAACGTCCGCAGCCGGACCCATTCGGACCTGCTGCGCCGGCTGATCCTGCGCGAGCAGCCGACGGTCGCCGACCTTCTGGATCGACCCGAAGTGATCGGCTCGGCCCACTGGCAGGTGATCGGCACGGTCGACGATGCCGTCGAAGCGATCCGCGATTGGACCGACGCCGGTGCGATCGACGGCTTCGTCGCCCTGCCTGGAGGCTCTGTCGGCTCGATGCGGCTCGCGCTGGACGAGATGATTCCACGCCTCGCCGAAGCCGGACTTTTCCGGTCGGATTACGCAGGGGCCACCTTTGCCGACCATCTGCGCGAATAGCGATCGGCTTGTCCCGCAGACCGATAGCCATGGGAAAGGTTTGCGCATCATCGTCTGGCTGGTGGAATTGGACGGGCGACCGGCGCACGCGTCTTTTTCTCAAAACCCCTTACCCTGAAGATCACCGCCATCGCGAGATCCATCTATGGTTCGATCCCTCCGACCGGTATGTCTTCGGGGAGGTCCTGCAGTTCTGACCGGAATTTACGGGCCAGGGCAATCATGCCGACATCTGAAGCCGTGGGGGCTCGGTCGACGGCAGGTGTGGGCTTCGATCGCAAAAGGCGTTCCTGACGGCAGCGACTGGCGCGGCAGGCCCATCGGTGTCGCTTGGCACTTAGAGATGGTGACCCCGCTGAAGCTCGCCGTTGAGGCAGAGATCGATGATCCGGTCGGCGATCCGCAGCGCATTGGCGACAATGGTGAGCGATGGATTGACCCCACCGGCTGTCGGGAACAGCGAGCCGTCGCAGACGAAGAGGTTGGGGATATCCCAGGTTCGTCCGTCGGAGCGCACCACGCTCGTCTTCGGATCGTCGCCCATGCGGCAGCCGCCCATCAGGTGGGCGGTGCCGCCCGTGGCGAAGAGGTGCCGGCCGCCGGCCGCCTCCATCATGCGGGTCATGAAATCGCGCGAATGGGCGACGAGGCGCTTGTCGTTGTCGGAGTAGGAAAAGGTGACCTTGGGAATCGGCAGGCCGAGCTCGTCCTTCTCGTCCGACAGTTCGACGCGGTTCTCGTCCTGGGGCATGGTCTCGCCGACGATCTTAAGGCCCGCCATGTGATTGTAGAGGCCCATCCACTTGCGCAGCTCGGGACCGAAAACGCCTTTGCTGGTGGCGAGCGTGGTCGCGAAGTCGGTGGGTAGCGGCCCCTGGCTCATGAACGAATAGCCGCCGAAAAAATCCTTGCCTTCGTCCTGATAGTTCCAGTGCTCGCAGACGGCGAGCGACGGCGGGCCTTTGTACCAGCGGATCTCCTCGTCCATCACGCCCCAGACGGCGTCGTTGGAATGGGCCATCAGGCCCTTGCCGACGAGGCCGGAGGAGTTGGCGAGGCCGTCGGGATGCTGCGGCGAAGTTGAGTTGAGGAGAAGGCGCGGCGTCTCGATCGAATAGCCGGCGACGATCACGGCCTTCGCCCGCTGATAGCGCCATTGGCCGCCGCGATGATAGTGAACGCCCTTGACGCGGCCGTCGAGCCCGCTGTCGATCCGGCCGACCATGGCAAGGTCGCGGATTTCCGCCCCGGCCTTCAAGGCTCGGGGAACGAAAGTGACGAGCATCGACTGCTTGGCGTTGGTCGAACAGCCGATCTTGCAGAAGCCGCGATAGACGCAGGGGTGCGCCTCGCCGCGCGGCGCCGAGATCGAGGCCGTCGGCGTGGGCGCCCAGTCGACGCCGAGCGCCTCCGCGCCCTTGGCGAGCACCAGCGCGGAGGCGGACAGCTCGTGCTCGCGGTAGGGGTACCGCCCGCGATGCGGCCCCCAGGGATAGGCGAGGGGACCGGCGATCTTCATCGCGTTCTCGGCCTCGGCGTAGTACTGCCACATCTCGCGCCAATCGACCGGCCAGTCATGGCCGTAGCCGAGGAGCGAGCGCGACTTGAACCATTCCGGGCGAAAGCGCAGCGTCACCATCTGGAAATGGACCGTGGAGCCGCCCACGGCCTTGCCGGAATTGTTGGAGCCGAACTCCAACGGATTGTCGCCGCCGGAAATGCGTTCGTCCCGCCAGTAGAGCTTTTCCTGTTCTTTTTCGTCCGAGGCGAAATCCTGGAGCGGCCGGTAGAAGGCTCCCGCGTCGAAGGCGACGACCGAATGGCCGGCCTCGGCAAGCCGCGCCGCGAGAACGCTGCCGCCGCAGCCTGTCCCGACGATGGCGAAATCGACCGCCTCGGTGTCGGAGAATTCGGCCATTGGCACCCATTCGTCGGGCCGAAAGACGTTGGGCGCCTGTCCGCCCGTGGCGCGCGGCCGCGTCTCTGCATCGGAGACGATGCCGCTCATGAGAACGTCTCCACGGTTTGCGGAGTGCGGGCTTCCTCCGCCTCCCAGGGATCGCGCATATCGGGGCCAAGGCGCAGATAGCCGCGCGGCGAGGCCGGGCCGCCGAAGCCGATCTCGTTCCAGGCCGTGGGGTGGGCGTAGTAGAGCTTGACCGATTCCTTGAGCAGGATGTCGCGGAAGAAGCGCCGAGGCTTCAGCCCGTTCCAGGCCTGCGGATTGACCTTGCCCTCGTCGATCATGGCCAGAAGCGCGCGCTTGTCGTCCTCGGGAAGGGCTTCGAAGGTAGCTCCGTGACGGGCGCGCGCCTCATGCTCGATCGCGGCGAGACCCTTGACCCAGGCCTCGCGCATGGGCGGAACGTCGGCATAGCGGGTGCCCGAGCCCTGGTTGTCGTAAAGCATTTCGTCGATGAAGGCCTCGACGGGAATCCGGTGCCGTTCACTTCGCTCGGGCTGCGGCAGGATCACATCCATCAGCGCCCGCACGAGCTTGTACTGCTCGGGGCTCAGGAAACGTCGGCGCGGAACGTTCGCCAGGCGATGGGCGACCACCTTGCGGGTCTGGTCGTTGAACGACGGCGAATCCCATTTGTCGAGCACGTCATAGTTCGGATAGGGCGTCTCGAACGGCGCCTTTGGCGTTTCCTGGTCAGTCATGGCCGATCCCTCGTGACGATGATCGCATCAGGTCGAGCGCGGCAAAGCCGGTCAGCGCCATGCCGGCAAGGCTCGGCGGCGCGGCGATGGGCGGGCCCTGGAAGGCGCTTTGCGTCCAGGCCTTGAAGCCGCCCATGTTGCGCGAGACGCCATAGGCGTGAAACGCCGAACCGACGAGCCCAAGAGCAGTGGTGAGCTTGAGGAGTTGGCGCGCCGCCTCGTGGCGCCTGACGCCGGAGCCGAGGCTGGCAATGCCGATGGCGGCACCGGTCAACGGCACGGCGGTCACCGGGGCGTACATCACCGGGTTCTGGAACGCGCCGCGAAAGTGGAGGAGGCCGACTTCGGCGGTCAGGCCGAACAGGCCGCCCGCCGTCACCAGCCCTAAGGCCCGGCCCGTCTCCCAGCGGGGCGGCGCCATTCCGGGCCCGGCGGCTGCCCGTTCGGCCGCGACCGCGCAAAGGCCCGAGGCCCCCGCGAGCACGAGGGCGCCCGGCGCACCGAACGGCGGGCGATAGAAGAGGTTGTTGAAGGAGAGCCCGCCGGGCCGCTCCAGGATGTTCTTCAGATGAAAGCCCAGGCCGAAAAGGCCGGTCGTAACGCTCGCCCCGAAGATGGCGCTCTTGATCGTCAGGGCGCGCCTGGAAAAGGCCGTGGCGACGGCCGCGGCCAATGTCGCTGCGGCGGCCAGCGGCGCGACACCCATCATTGGCTTCCTGTAGTTGGCCCGGTAATGCTCCATGGCGCTATCGGCAAGCACACTACCGGCGAGGAGGGCCGCGCCGAGCGCGGCGTAGCGAGCAGGCCTGGACGGTCGGTCGAACAGGCCTTCGCGGCGTGCGACGAGAGCGCCGATCACTCCTGCCGCGACAAGACCGCCGCCGGCGAGCTTGACGAGCGTCGAGGCCGGCATGGGCGGCTGGTTCATGAGCGGCGCCGGCCTTGCTTCTAGAGCCCGTGTCCGAGGTCTGCGGGGGAGTCGAGAAACGCGGTGGACGAGCGACATGAGAAAGCAGCACTCCTCTTGGCCTGTCTTAAGGGGCTGGTGCTTGGGTGTAATGATGCGGCCGCGTTCCGAGTTCGCGGGACCGCGCCTTAAATCTTGGAAAGGCGGGCCTCGTCGCCAGGCGCCGGCGTCGAGCCATTCGCATCCGGCCAAGGTTAAATCTCTGAAAGGAAAGGAACGGCCGGCCCGATTGATCGATTCCCTTACCAAGCGGCAGGCCGCCGACTGCGCGAGACGCGCACCGGCGATGACGTCTGCCCTTGTGCACGACCGGTGCGGAGCGTCCGCTCCCCGGTCAAGAAGGGATTTAGCATCATGGCCCAGACAGTCGGTGATTTCGTCTTACAACGCATGAAGAGCTGGGGCGTGAAGCGCGTGTTCGGCTATCCGGGCGACGGCATCTCCGGCCTTGTGGCAGCGATCGGACGCGACGACGGCGAGACGGCCCTCGACTTCATTCAGGTCCGTCACGAGGAAAGCGCGGCCTTCATGGCCTGCGCCCACGCCAAGTTCACCGGCGAGCCGGGTGTGTGCATGGCGACCTCCGGTCCCGGCGCGATCCATCTTCTCAACGGCCTCTACGACGCCAAGCTCGACCATCAGCCGGTGGTGGCCATCGTCGGCCAACAGTCGCGCGCGGCGCTCGGCGGAAACTATCAGCAGGAGGTCGATCTCCAGACGCTCTTCAAGGATGTGGCCAGCGACTATGTCGAGACCTGCATGTCGCCCACCCAGGCCAAGCATCTGATCGACCGCGCCTTCCGCATCGCCAAGTCGCGAAAGACCGTGACCTGCGTCATCTTCCCGAACGACGTCCAGGAGGCCAAGGCGGTCGAGGAGCCGCCTCAGGCACACGGTACCGTGCACACCAGTGAAGCCTATACGCCGGCGCAGGTCGCGCCGGCGCCCGCCGACCTGCAGCGAGCCGCCGAGATTCTCAACGACGGCGAGAAGGTCGGCATCCTGGTCGGGGCAGGCGCGCTGGGCGCTGCTGCCGAGGTGACGCAGGTCGCCAACATCCTCGGCGCAGGCGTTGCCAAGGCACTGCTCGGCAAGGCCGCGCTGCCGGACGATCTGCCATTCGTGACGGGCTCCATCGGCCTGCTCGGCACCGAGCCGTCCGACTGGATGATGCAGCACTGCGACACACTCCTGATGATCGGCTCGCGCTTTCCCTATTCGGAATTCCTGCCGAAGATCGGCAAGGCGCGAGGGGTTCAGATCGACATCGACCCAACCATGCTGTCGATCCGCTATCCGATGGAGGTGGCGCTCACCGGCGATTCCGCAGAGACGCTGAAAGGCCTGATCCCGCTTCTGAAGAAGAAGGAGGACCGGGGCTGGCGCGAGGAGATCGAAAAGCGCGTCGCCAAATGGTGGAGCGAGGAAGAAGAGCGGGCGATGAAGGAGGCCGATCCGGTCAATCCGGAGCGGGTGTTCTGGGAGCTGTCGTCGCGCTTGCCCGCTACCGCGATCATCTCGGCCGATTCCGGATCGTCGGCGAACTGGTATGCGCGGGCGCTGAAGTTCAAGCCCGGCATGATGGGCTCGCTCTCCGGCACGCTCGCCACCATGTGTCCCGGCGTTCCCTATGCGGTGGCCGCCAAGTTCGCCTATCCCGACCGCGTGCCGATCGCCTTTGCCGGCGACGGCGCGATGCAGATGCTCGGCATCACCGATCTCATCACGGTTTCCAAGTACTGGCGGGAATGGGCGGATCCGCGTTTCATCGTGTGCGTCCTGTCGAACGGCGACCTCAACCAGGTCACCTGGGAGCTGCGCGCCATGGCCGATTCGCCGAAGGTGCCGGAGACCCAGGACCTGCCTGCCTTCTCCTTCTCCGGCTATGCCGAGATGCTCGGCCTCAAGGGGATCAAGGTCGACAAGCCCGAGCAGGTCGGCCCGGCCTGGGATGCGGCGCTCGCTGCCGACCGACCCTGCGTCATCGACGCGTATGTCGATCCGGACGTCGCCAGTCTGCCGCCGCATATCACCCTGTCACAGGCGAAGTCCTTCACCGAGGCGATCGTCAAGGGCGACCCCGACGATGCCGGGATCATCAAGCAGACCATCAAGCGCGTCTTCTCATAAGGCGTCGGCAATGGCTCTCACCGACAGCCGCGTGCCGATCGAAAAGCTCGGCGCGCGGGCCTTTACGATCCCGACCGACAAGCCGGAATCCGACGGCACCCTCGAGTGGAACTCGACGACCCTCGTCCTCGCCAGCGTTTCGGCCGGCGGCAAGACCGGGATCGGCTATAGCTACAGCGACGCCTCGATCGTTCGGCTGATCGAGACCAAACTCGCATCGGTCGTCGAGGGCAACGATGCGCTCGGCATCGAGGCACTTTGGCATGCGATGCAGGTTAAGCTGCGCAATCTCGGCCATGAAGGCCTGGCGGCGATGGCAATCGCGGCGGTCGACACTGCGCTTTGGGATCTCAAGGGCAAGCTTCTCGGGCTTCCCGTCGCCGATCTGCTCGGCAAGGCGCGGACGTCGATCCCCACCTATGGGTCCGGCGGCTTTACATCCTACAACGACGAACAATTACGGGAGCAGCTCGCAGGCTGGGCCGCGGACGGCCATTTCGCCGTCAAGATGAAGGTCGGCCGTGACCCCGCCGCCGACCCGCGCCGCATGACCGTCGCGCGGGAGGCGATCGGCTCCGGAACTCAGCTCTTCATCGATGCCAATGGCGCGCTCTCGCGAAAACAGGCGCTGGCCTTTGCCGAAGAGGCCAAATCCTTCGACGTGCGCTGGTTCGAAGAGCCGGTGTCCTCCAACGATATCGAGGGGTTACGCTTGATGCGCGACCGCGGTCCGACCGGCATGGCGATCACCACCGGCGAATACGGATTTGGGCTCTGGACGTTTCGCGATCTGCTCAAGGCCAGCGCCGTCGACATTCTTCAGGCGGACGCGACGCGCTGCGCCGGGATCACCGGATTCATGAAGGTTGCGGCGCTGGCAGAGGCGCATGAAGTGCCGCTTTCTTCGCACTGCGCGCCGGCGCTTCATCTTCACCCGTGTCTGGCCGCCGGGCCGGCCGTGCACATGGAGTGGTTCCACGACCATGTGCGGATCGAACCGATGCTGTTCGATGGCGCGCCTGTCCCTCGACAGGGAGAAGTTTCCACCAATGGCGAGCCGGGGCTCGGCCTCGTCCTGAAAGAGGCCGACGCCGCCGAATTCGCCGATTGATGCGGGTCGACATCGGATGTTGCGGAACGCCGGAATCGGTGCAGGCGGTCCGAGGATGGTGCGAGTAGCGAAGCGAACCCTCCCGCGCCAAGCCGTCACTCGGAGGGACGACGCAGGTGCAGCCTGTCGTAAAGTTCGTCCGGGGCACCGCTTTCCGATACGAGGTTCGCCATCAACGAAAGCATGCGCTCGCGCTGGTCGGGCCGCTCGTCCCACAGATCTTTTTCCTGGCCGGGATCGGCAGCGCGATGAAACAACATCGGCTTGTCGTCGCCGGGCCGTCTGGCCGTCGCTCCGTCCATCGGCATCGGGATCTGCCATTGCGGCATCGGGACGTCCGGGATGAAGCGGCCATGGTTGACGGCATATCCGGCTGGGGACTGCATATGCGGGATCATGGTCGAGTAGGCATAAAGCGGCTGCGAGCGATCGGGCGGCTGCATGATGGTCCATTCGCCGTCGGTACAACAGAGCCCCTGTCCGAAGGTCCCATAGATCACGGCGTCGCGGCCCTGGCTTGAATCGCCGGCGACGAGCGGAACGATGCTGCGTGAATGACTGTTCTCCGGCGCCGTGCCGCCGGCCATTTCCAAAAGGGTGGCGAAGAGGTCGATCGTGGCGGTAAGGCCCGTTGCCGCGCGTCCGCCGCCGGGATGACGCGGATCCCAGACCAGCAGCGGAATGTTCGCGTGGCTGTCGAAATGGGGATACTGCTTGCCGAAATTGCCCCGCTCGCCGAGATCGTGGCCGTGATCGGTGGTGACGATGACCGCGGTGTCGTCCCAGAGGTTCTCTCGATCGAGGGTCTTCATGAGCTCGCCCAGCCAATGGTCGACCATCGTGAGCTTGGCGCCGTATTGCGAGCGGATGAAGGCCAGTTCTTCATCGCTGGTCGCCGCCATGAACTCCGCCTGTCGAGCCGCGTCCTGATAGGGTGGCCACAGGTCGAAGCGATCGCGGTCATCGCCGTTTCCATACATCGAGGCATAAGGTTCGGGCGCATCGAAAGGCTCGTGCACATCGAAGGATTCGACCTGCAGGAAGAACGGGCGTCCATCGCGATTCTCGCCGAGCCATTCGCAGGCCGCCGACATCACCTTGGCGGGGAAGAAGTCGCGCTCGTCGTCGAAATCGGCGACGTTGCTGTAATAGCGTCGACCCAGGCCGGGCCGGTAGCGCTCGATCAGCTGCACCCATTGGGGCAGGTCGGCGTCGGGCAGTTGCGGCTTCCAGAAGTCCAGCTCATGGCCACGGATGAGCTCCGAACTTTCGAAGGACTGGATGTAGCCATTCGCCGCCTCCTCCCAGTAATGGTAGTGATCGGTGACGATGGCGGTGCCGTAACCGAGTTCGCGCAGCATCTTCGGCAGGCGGTGGTCGAACGGTTCGAGCGGCCCCCAAGGGCGCCAGAGTACCTCGCGGAAGCCTGAAAAGATCTCGCGGCGCGCCGGCATGCAGGGCAGGCTGCCGACGAAATGGTTGTCGAAGCGCAAGGCCCGTTCGGCAAAGGCGGCCAGGTTCGGTGTCTTGAAGGCGGTGCCGCCATAGGGTTCGAGGTCGTTGCGGTTCACGCTGTCGATCAGCACGAGGATGATGTTCATTCTATTCGGTCCGCTCCAAAGAGACGGCCAGGACGGTCCTGGCTAGGCCTTGATTGCGACCGCCGCGATATCGGACACGAGCCGGCGCTGCATGATCATGAACAGGACGAGCGTAGGCACGGTGGAGATGACCGAGGCGGTCATCACCAGGTTCCACTGGGTGGTGTATTCGCCGAAGAAACTCGCCAGGCCGACGGGGACGGTCTTGTTTTCTTCCGACGTCATCAGGGTGAGCGCGAACAGGAACTCGTCCCACGCCGCCACGAAGGCGTAGATCGCCACGACCACCACGCCCGGCCAGGCCACCGGCAAGATCACGCGAAAAATCGTATTGAACGTCGAGGCGCCGTCGATCTTGGCGGCCTCGTCGAGCTCGCGCGGAATGGTGTCGAAATAGCCCAGCAGCAGGTAGATCGAAAACGGCAGGGTGATCGCGGTGTAGGAGATGATCAGCGAGGCGAAATTGTTGATCAGCCCCAGGCGGAAGAACAGCGTGTAGATCGGCGTGATCAGGATGACGAAGGGGAAGAGCTGGGTCGTGACCACGAGAACCAGCAGAACCCGCCGCCCGCGGAAATCGCGATGGCGCGAAAAGCCGTAGGCGGCGAGTACGGCGATGACGACCGAAATGATCGTCGCCGTGATGCAGACCATCAGGCTGTTGCGGACGTAGATCGGGAAATTCGAATCGACGAGCAACGCCCGATAGTTCTCGAGCGTCACGTCGGTGATCAACTGAAACGTCCGGGTAAAGACCTCCGAATTCGGCCTCAGCGAGATCAGCACGACCCAGATGAAGGGGAATGCCATAAGGAGCAGCACGATCAGCCCCGCCGCTGCCGTGACGGCGTCGCGGACGAAGAAGAGGGCGGATCGCTTGGGGGAACGCGAGCTCATCCGATCGGCATCCTATCGCTCGCGGAACACGAAGAGGAAATAGAAGAGCGCGAAGACGAACATGATCAGGCTCATCACAACGCCGATGGCCGCGCCGGCGCCGATGCGATAGTCGACGAAGGACGTCGAATACATCTGGGTCGCCAGAACCTGTGTGTAGTTGCCCGGACCGCCTCCCGTAGCGAGCCAGACATAGACGAAGTTGTTGAAGGTCCAGATGGTGGTGAGCATCGCGACCACTGCGATCACCGGCCGCATCAGCGGCAGGACGATGGACAGAGTGATGCGCCATTCCGAGGCGCCGTCGACGCGGGCAGCTTCCTTGAGTTCGCTGGGAATGGCTTGCAGGGCCGCGAGAAAGGCGACGATCATGAAGGGCAGTTCACGCCAGACGATCATCGTTTCGACCGCGCCCCACACCGTGGAGGTGCGCGCGAGAAAGGGGATGCCGTTGTCGATCCAGCCGAACTGCACCATCAACTGATTGACGACGCCGTAGCGCGGATCGAGCAGCCATTTCCAGGCGGCCACGGCCACCACCGGAGGGGTGACCCACGGAATGAGGATCAAAGAGCGGGTCAGCCAGACGATCCCCCAGCGCTTGAACACCGAGGTGTTGAGCAGCATGGCGATGGCGAGCCCCAGCAAAAGGCGCACCAGGACGGTGACGAAGGTCTGCCAGAACGCCGTATTGACGAAGGCGCGGTAGGTCGCCGGTTCCCCCGCCAGTTCGACGAAGTTCTGCAGACCGACCCATTCGCCGCCTTTTCCGAGCTCGAACAGGCTGATCCGCTGAAAGCTGAGGGCGATGTTGTAGACGGCCGGCCCGGCGAAGAACAAGGCCAGGACCGCGATGGCCGGCAGAACGAGCAGATAGGGCTCGGTCCGGCTCGAAGGGCCGCGCCGCCTCGCAGGGCGCCGGACGACGCCGGCGCTCTTGATCGTCTGGCTCGACATCACGGTCAGTTCGATCCGCGTTCCAGCAGGCTTTCCAGATCGCTCACGAGGGCCGCCGCGGCCTCCTCAGGCGAACTCTGGCCGGAAAAGACCGCGCCGAACCGGGCGTTGACGACCTTTTGCAGGCTGGTGACCCGGATCGGCGAGGAAATGTACCGCTCGAACGTGATCGCCTGCGGCAACATTTTCACGAACCCGTCCTCGGAAGCCGGAAAGTCGATCGCGTCGAGGATCGACTTCTGGGCCGGATACTGCTTGTAGCTCTCGAAGGTTTCCGGGCTCAGCAGATACTTGATGAATTCCCAGCTCTCCTTGGGGTGCTCCGAGTTGGGATTTATGCCCAGGGCCCGGCCGCCGAGATGCGAGATCCGCTTTTTTGAGCCGGCGGGAATTTCCGCCGTCATCAACGGCTCCTGCGACTGTTCCTCGGTGACCCGGAACGTCTGCGGCGGGAAGAAGGTAATGGCGCAATCGCCGCGCGCCAGGCCTCCGACGATCACCGGATCGGTCCAGCTGTTGATCGTGATCATGTCTTCGGAGGTCGATCCGTCCTCGAAGAAGCCGTTGAAGTAGGCCATGTCCTTGGCGAGGTCGTCAGCGGTGGCCACGATCTGCCACGCACCGGACGAATCCTGGTCGACGAGCGTCGAACCGTTGCTCCACAGATAGTAGTTGGCCAGGAACCAGAAGGCGCTGTCGGGCGAGCTGCCTGCGGGAAAGCAGAAGCCGTATTGATCGCCCTTGGTCAATGTCTTCGCGGCGGCCGTCAGATCGTCCCAAGTGGACGGAAAGCTGTCGATGCCGGCCGCTTCCAGCAGATCGGGCCGATAGGCCATGGAAAAGGTGTCGGCCGTCCACGGCACGCCGTAGATCTTGTCGCCCTCCCGGGCGAGATCCAGGGCGAGGAAATCGTCGATACCGACATTCGGAGGATCCTGCGCGATCAGGTCGTCGAGGGGGAGGAGCAGGCCCGACTTGGCCAGATCACGCGTCCATATGAACGCCAGATGCTGGACGTCGGGTCCGCCGCCGGCGGGTATCTCGCGGGCGAGCTGGGCCAGCGTGTCGCTGCCACCCATCGTCTCCATCTTGACCTGGATGTCGGGATGGCTCTCGTTCCAGGCGTCGACCGCCTTGACCAACCCTTGCGTATCGCTGGGCGGATCGAATTGGCGGAAGGTCAACTGCACCGGCTCTTGCGCAAGAGCTCCGCCTGCGCACATCAGCGCCGTCGTCGAAACGAGCGTCAAGATCAAGGCGACACGGCGCCGGCTTTGATGTCCAGTCATCGAAATCCTCCCTTTGTCGCCACGCCCCTTGAGGTGGCGCGGCCTGCCGGACACGATTCTTTTTATGACGGATGTCGGTTGTCCGCCGGGCGGCTGGTATGCGCCTTCGTGATACGAGGCGAGCAACCCTTAGCAATTTCGCAGTCGTGTTCTTGATATCCAGCGCGGATCTTCGCCTCCCGCGAGCCCGCTCCGACGGCTAAATGAAGTGCATGGGAGCCATTGGCAGTCAACTGCAATTTCGCTATGCGGTATGCAGGATTTGCATGGGGCTGGTCATGCGAGAATTGCGCCAATTCGTCGAAGTCGCCAATCGGCGTTCCATCTCGCGGGCGGCGGAACGGCTGAACATCTCCCAGCCGGCGTTGTCGCGAGCCATCCGCCAACTCGAGCACAGCTACGGCGTGCCTCTCTTCGTGCGAACCGGGGCGGGCGTGGTTCTCAGTCCGTATGGAACGGCGCTTTACGGCCGGGCCGTGCGCGCTCTGCGGGCTCTGGAGGAGGCGCGCGAGGAAATCAGCCTTCTCCAGGGAAGCGCCAAGGTGACCTTGAACATCGCGGCCGGCGATCTTTGGGGATTGGTGATCCTGCCGAACGTGATCAACCGCTTCGCCGAAACCCATGCCGACGTGCTGGTCCGCCTCGACGTCATCGAGGACCGAACACGTTACGAGGGCTTGCGCAACGGCATTTACGACATTGTGTTTGGGACGCCGCTGCCCAACTATGAGGCGATGGCTCCGATGCAGTTCGAGCCGCTGGTCCGGCAGGGCACCTATGTCTACTGCGACGCCACCCATCCGCTCGCCTCGCAGCCCGATCCGGGACCGAACGACTACGCCCGGTTTTCATGGGTCAGCCACGGCTTCGTCGAGGAGACCCGGGCATCGCACGGCGATACGCAGCGCGATTATGCCGTCCGCGCGGATACGATGATGCATGCTCTGGTGCTGATGCGTGGCTCGCGCCTGCTGACGTCGGCTTCGAGCGGGTTCGCCCCACTGTTCCGTCAATTCGGCGTCGTCAGCATCGGGGTCGACGAAGCCGCAGGCGTGGTCCTGTCCGGGCCGGCTTACCCGGACAATCAGATCGAGCGCACGGCGATGCGGGATTTTCTGTCGCTGACCCGGCAGCAGGTCGAGCAATTGGCCCTGCCGGACTGGCCGGCAGGCCGAACGCCGTCAGAGCATCGTTCGTAAGTCTTCGTCGAGGCGCAACTTCAGGACCCCGGCAGGATGCGCCCCACCTCTGCAACAGCCGTAGGCTCTCGGGATCGAGCAAGGCGGATGCAAAGCCCCGGATCCCAGACGCTACTCGGCTCGACGGCGCAAAACGGTCTGATGCGGCCTCGGTCGAGGCCGTCGGCATACCGCTCGGCTCGACGGTCGCCATCGAGCGCTGAGACCTGCCAGCGATCCAGTGCCCGAATGAGGGCCGCCGCCTACTCGCGGGCCGCCCAGTTGAGGCCGCGCCGCAGGATGGTGCGCATCTCCGGCACCTCGAACTCGCTCGCCACATGGCCGAGCGAGGAGTAGAAGACGCGGCCCTTGCCGTGACGGCGCTTCCAGACGACCGGCATCACCACGCCCTCGATCCAGTCGTCGTGATCGCCGCTGAAGGTGGTCGTGGCCAGCACCTCGATCGAGGGATCGACGTGCATGTAGTACTGCTCGGAGTGATAGGGAAAGCTGGAAATGCCTTCCATGATTGGATCCTCCGGCCGCGCCACGTCGACCCGATAGTCGATGATCTGGCCCGGATGGGCGACCCATTGGCCGCCGACCATGTACTGATATTCGACGGCCTCGCGGAAGGCGTCGCCCATCCCGCCATGGTAGCCGCCCAGGCCGACGCCGCCGCGCACGGCGCTCGTCAGCATGGCCAGTTCCTCCTTCTCGATCTTCGACATGGTGAAGATCGGAACGATCAGGTTCAGGTCCTTGATCGAGGGGTCGGCAAAGGCCTCGGTGGTGTTTTCCAGATAGACCTTGAACCCGTCTTCCTCCAGCATGCCGGCGATGATAGCGGCGCATCGCTCGGGCTCGTGCCCGCTCCATCCTCCCCAGACGATGAGCGCTTCGCGCATTGGACAATCCTCCTCTTGTCTAGACCTGGCCGATCCGCCCGTCGACGAGCGACGCCGACAACGGGGCCGGCTGCGCCACGGTGGTGCTGATCTCGACGGCCGTTCCATCCTCCGACGACCGCTGAAACGCCTCCATGACTTCCAGCACGTGCAGCGCGAGATCGCCGCTGGCGCGATGAGGTCGGTTCTCCCGGACCGCCTGGGCCATGTCGGCCAACCCGATCGAACGGTAGTTGCCGTCGGCATAAGGCTGGCTGGTGGCGATGTCGGCCCATTCGCCGCCCTTCTCCATCAGCTCGATCTGGCCGCCGAAACGGTTCGGATCGGGAACGATCAGCGTTGCGTCCGTGCCGTAGATCTCCAGCGGCAGATGCTTGTGGCCGGCGACATCGAAGCTCGTGGCCATCTGCACCACCGAGCCGCTGCGAAAGGCGAGCGTGCCGGCGACGTGCGTCGGCACGTGAACGGGGATGACCTCGCCGTAGCGCTCCTTGGACGTGATCGTGCGGGTGGCGTGGGGTGTCACCGCGAAGGCCGCGACCTTGGCGACAGGCCCGAGCAGATTGATCAGATCGGTCAGATAGTACGGCCCCATGTCGAGCATCGGGCCGCCACCGCGATCGTAGTAGAAGGCCGGGTTGGGGTGCCAGCGCTCGTGGCCGGGGCACATGAAGAAGGCGCTGCCGCCGACCGGGCGACCGATCGCCCCCTGATCGATCATGTGGCGCGCCGTCTGGTGGCTGCCGCCCAGGAAGGTGTCCGGCGCCGAACCGACCCGCAGCCCCTTCGCCCTGGCCGCTTCGATCAGTCGTCGACCCTCGGCAAAGACGACGCCCAACGGCTTCTCGGAATAGACATGCTTGCCGGCATCGAGTGCCCGCAGTCCGACCTCGACATGGGCGATCGGGATGGTCAGGTTGAGTACGATCTCGATCGCGGGATCGGCCAGCAGCTGGTCGACCGTCATGGCGCGAAGGCCGAACTCTGCCGCGCGCGCCTCGGCCGCGGCTGGATTGATGTCGGTGATGCCGCGGATGTCGAGAATGGGGAACGACGCCGCCGCCTTCAGGTAGGCCGGCGAGATGTTGCCCAGTCCGATAATTCCAATTCCAACCGGTTCCGTCATTTCAGTGTTCCTCCATCCATACGCTCGGCCGGGCCGTGCGCCGTGCAGGCCCCGTCGTCCCCCAAGGTGCGCCGTACAGCTCGCTGAGAGCGACGGCGGCCGCGCCACGCGCCCACACCGCGTCCTCCGCCTCGTCCACCACGATCTCCGCGACGTTCTGCAGCGATTTCGGCAACCCAGCCGCGAACGAGCGCCGCAGCGGCTCCAGCAGATGGTCGCCAAGCTTCAGCATGGCGCCGACCAGAATGACCCGTGGCGGGGCAAACAGGCCGACGAGGTTGGCCATGGCGACGCCAAGTGCGGCGCCGGCGCGCGTTGCAGCCTCCCGCAGGTTCTCGTCACCCGCTCGAATGAGTTCCGCTGCCAGGCTCATGCCCTGACCCAGGCGAATGGCCTCGCGGATACGCGGATCGCTGTGGCTGCTCGGCAGCACGGCACGATCTCCGGCGAGTTCATGCAGCTTGGCGGCGCGATCGCTGTCGGCACCCATGATCATGTCGCCGAGGGTCAGGCTCAGCTCCTGGGCGCCGCGAAAGATCTGGCCACCGTGCAGGACGGCGAGACCCAGCGCCTCCTCGGCAGCGACCAGCACGAAGTCGTCGAGCGTGCGCCCATGCCGGAACCAGTGCTGAGCCATGGCGGCGGCGTTGGCGTCGCTCTCGACGACCGTGGCGATCTCCAGGCGCGATTCCAGGGCGGTCGAAAGCGCGACGTTGGCTTCCTTGAAGATGCTGCTCGAGCGGACGAGACCGGTGCCGTGCTCGATAACGCCGGGCAGGGCGATGGCGACCGCCGTCAACTCGGTCAGCGCCAAGCCGGCATCCATGACACAGCGCCGGACGCCGTCTTCCACGAGATCGACGATGACATCGACCGGCAGCCGGTCGACCCTGACCGGCAGGGCCAGGCTGGACAGCACGTCGCCGCGGAAATTGGTGACGACGAAATCCATTTGGCAGGATCCGATTTTGGCGCCGACCACCCGCGCCGCATCGGGATTGATGGACAACATCACGCGGGGCCGGCCGCGGCCGTTGCCGTTGCGCAGATCCCCTTCATGGCGCACGGAAATCAGCCCGTCATCGAGCAGCGAGGCCGTGATCGCCGAGACGGTGGTGGCCGACAATTCGGTTCGTTCGCCGATTTCGACGCGGGAAATCGCTCCGGCCCGCCTCACGGTATCGAGCACGTGAAAGCGGTTGATGGCGCGCATCAATTCGGGGTCGGCAGTTTTCATTGGCGTGGAACTTTCAATGCCGAGCCCAATTATCACGCGCTGCGGATAAAATCGAGCCGGCGTGTCGCTTTTGTTGTGCGCATTGGGCCGGAGCTTGGTGTTCAAGCCCTCAAAAGGCGGCTTATCGCATTTATAGACGGTTCGTCTCTTGACAGCGGGCTTCCCTCAGAGATTAATTTGTACACAAAGGGTAGAAAACCCAAAGGGAGGAAATGATGGGGATTTTCGGGGGCGGTACGGCCCGTAGACTGCTGTTGGCCGGTGGCGGCGTCATCGCTCTTGCCGCGGGGGTGTCGGACGCCTCGGCGGAGAGCGTTATCCGATGGCTGCACGTCGAAGCCAACGCGGACAATCTGGCCGTCTGGCAGGACATCGCCGACCGCTACATGGCGGACCATCCCGACGTGAAGATCGAATTCCAGTTCCTGGAAAACGAGGCGTTCAAGGCCAAGCTGCCGACCCTGCTGCAGTCCGACGATGCGCCCAGCATGTTCTATAGCTGGGGCGGCGGCGTGTTGAAGGCGCAGTCCGAGACCGGCGCGCTGCGCGACATCACGGCTGCTCTCGACGCCGACGGCGGTGCATGGCGCAATTCGCTCAACGCCGCGGCCGTGGACGGGCTTACCTTCGACGACAAGGTCTGGGCCGCGCCGTTCAAGTCGGGCGTGGTCTCGTTCTTCTACAATAAGGAGCAGTTCGAGAAGGCCGGCGTCGACGCCACCCAGATCAAGACCTGGAGCGATTTCGTCGCCGCCGTGCAGAAGCTCAAGGACGCCGGCATCACCCCGATCGCCGGCGGCGGTGGCGACAAATGGCCGATCCATTTCTACTGGAGCTACCTGGCCATGCGCGAGGCCGGCAAGGAGCTCTTCGACCAGACCAAGGCGCATGAGGGTGACGGTTTCACCGCCGAACCCTTCGTCAAGGCGGGCGAGCTTCTCGCCGACCTGGGCAAGCTCGAACCGTTCCAGAACGGCTATCTGGGCGCCACCTGGAACGACACGCTGGCCGCATTCGGCGACGGCCGGGCCGCCATCCTGCTCGGTTTCGAGAACACGTATTTCACGCAGGCGAGCAATTCCACGGACGGCAAGGGGCTTGCCGCAGACAATATCGGGCGCTTCCCGTTCCCGGTGGTCGAGGGAGCGCCGGGCGTGGCGACCGACGACTTCGGCGGGCTCAACGGCTGGGCCGTCACAGCAGTCGCGCCGCCTGAAACCGAAGATTTCCTCAAATTCTACACCAACCTGGAAAACGAGAAGCTGCTGGCGGCAAAGACCGCGATCCTGCCGACGACGAAGGGCGCGGCCGAGGCGGTGACGGATCCGCTGCTCAAGCAGGCGGCCGACCAGATGGCGGAGGAAACCTGGCACCAGAACTATTTGGACCAGGATCTCGGTCCCAATGTCGGACGCGTCGTCAACGACATGTCGGTCGGCATCGTTGCCGGGCAGATTTCTCCCGAGGACGCCGTTCAGCAAATCCAGGACGCCTTCTCGATGGAAATGTAGGCCATTGTCGGACGGCCAGCCGCAGACGGCTCGCCGTCCGGTCTTGGCCGGATCCGTCGATTCCGAAAATCACGGATCCCCCGGCCCCGGATCTTCGAGGAGGCCGCTCGTTCCAGAGAGCAGGGCGGCCGCTTCATTCGCCCAGACGCCATGCGACAAAGACGGCTGAAATGACCGAACTGCCCAGCGTTGCCGGCACCTTTGCCACGCCTCGATCCAGACGGTTCGGATTGAGCCAGAAGCAGCTCAACGGCCTGCGGACCAAGCTCCCCGTGCTGGTGCTGTTCCTGCCGCCGGCCCTGCTTCTGTTCAGCCTCTTCGTCGTGCTGCCCATGGGGGAGGCGGCCTGGTATTCCTTCTACAACTGGAACGGCTACGGGTTGCCGACGCAATGGGTCGGCCTGAGGAACTACGAGCTGATCTTCAGGAACGGCGCCTTCAGGCAGGCGCTGATCAACAACGGGCTGATCATCGTCATCTCGATCTGCGTGCAGATCCCGCTGGCGATGTGGCTGGCCACCATGGTGTCCCAGCACATCAAGGGTGCGCTGGTCTTCCGCCTGATCTTCTTCCTGCCCTACGTGCTGGCCGACGTGGCCGCCGGCATGATCTGGCGCTTCGTCTACGATGGCGATTTCGGCCTGGTGGCCGGCGTTTCCCATGCGCTGGGGGTGGAGGCTCCGTACTGGCTCGCCGATCAGAACGTGGCGATCTACGCGATCCTGGGCGTCATCGTCTGGAAGTATTTCGGCTTCCACATGATGCTGTTCATCGCCGGGCTGCAGGCCATCGACAAGAACGTCCTCGAAGCTGCCGACATCGACGGCGCCACGGGCTGGCAGAAGTTCCGGCGCGTGACCCTGCCGTTGCTGGGTTCGACGGTGCGGCTGTCGGTGTTTTTCGCCGTCGTCGGCTCGCTGCAGCTCTTCGACATGATCATGCCCCTGACCGGCGGCGGTCCCTTCAACTCCACCCAGACCATGGTCACCTTCCTCTACACCTTCGGGGTGATGCGCATGCAGGTGGGATTCGGCAGCGCCGTGGGCGTCATCCTGTTCGTCATCTGCGTCACCATGGCGTTCAGCTATAAGCGGGTGTTCATGCGCCATGACTGACGACACCGCACCGCCGATCGACGCGGCGACGGCCGGGGGCGGCCGCACCCTCAGCCTGGGAACGCGAAGCTATCTCTATGCCGCTCTGGTGGTGGTGAGCGCCATCGTCATCATCCCGTTGTTGACGACCGCCCTCGGCGGCTTCAAGACCATGGCGGATCTGCGCGGCGATCCCTTTGGACTGCCCGAAGCTTGGCAGTGGAGCAACTACACCGACATCCTGACGAGCCAGCGCTATTGGCTGCAGATGGGCAATTCGCTGTTCATCGCGGCGCTCACCGTCGGGCTGACCGTGCTTCTGTCGGCGATGGCCGCCTTCGTGTTCGCGCATGTCCGCTTCTTCGGTTCGACCATGCTGCTCAACTATTTCCTGATCGGCCTGATGTTTCCGGCGGCGACCGCCATCCTGCCGCTGTTCATCCGGATCCGCGATCTCGGATTGCTCGACACCTATTGGGGGGTGATCCTGCCGCAGGTCGCCTTCGGTCTCGGCATGAGCATCCTGCTGTGCCGCAACTACTTCCGCAGTCTGCCGACCGAACTGTTCGATGCCGCTTTCGTCGACGGCTGCGGTTATCTGCGATTCTTCTGGCACATGACGCTGCCGCTATCGCGCCCGATCATCGCCACGGTGGGCATCATCGCCTTCGTGCACAGCTGGAACAGCTACATCATCCCGCTGATCATGCTGAACTCGGAATCGAGATATCCCTGGCCGCTCGGCATCATGGTCTATCGCGGCGAGTTCGCGACGGAGTGGCAGCTGATCCTCGCCTTCATCACGCTGACCATCCTGCCGACGGTCATCGCCTTCTTCGTCGCCCAGAAGCACATCATCGCCGGGCTGACCGCGGGCACCGTGAAATAGGCGCCCGCGCAGGCGTCCCGCCCAAGGGCGGAACACCATGGGGAGATGTCGGGGGGAAGGGAATGCCGGCGGCGGATCAGGCCACCGATTTCAGCCGCTCGCCGCTGATCCGCTCGCCGCTTTCGGCGTCGAAGACATGGACGTCGTGCCGGGGGATGGTCACGGTCAAGGACCCGTCGGACGGCACGTCGACCGCGCCGCTGACGACCACCGTCAGCGGCTGTCCGCCGATATCGAGATGGACGAAGGTCTGGCCGCCGGTCGGCTCGACATAGTCGACCGTTCCGGTGAGCGCACTGCCTTCGCCGTCGAGAAGCAGGTGCTCGGGCCGCATGCCGATCCTGACCGGCTGGTCGGGACAGGCGGCCTGCGCCGGCTCGAAATCGAAGACGACGCCGGAATGGCTGCGCACCTTGAGCCCGCCGCCGTGCCGCACCACCGTGCCATCCAGAAAGTTCATCGCGGGCGAGCCGATGAAGCCCGCGACGAAAATGTTCTGCGGATCGCGGTAGAGCTCCATCGGCGTGCCGATCTGCTGGATCACGCCGCGATTGAGGACCACGACCCGGTTGGCGAGCGTCATCGCCTCGACCTGGTCGTGCGTGACGTAGATCGACGTGGTGCCGACCTTGCGGTGCAGCGCCTTGATCTCGCCACGCATCTGGACGCGCAGCTTGGCGTCGAGGTTGGACAGGGGCTCGTCGAACAGGAACACCGAGGGATCGCGCACCACGGCGCGGCCCATGGCCACGCGCTGGCGCTGTCCGCCGGAAAGCTGGCTCGGCTTGCGATCGAGCAGCGGCTCCAGTTCCAGCATCCGTGCGGCTTCGGCGACGCGCGCCGCGATCTCCGCCTTCGGCTTACCGGAGAGCTCAAGATTGAAGCTCATGTTCTTGGCGACGTTCATGTGCGGATAGAGCGCGTAGCTCTGGAACACCATGGCGACGTTGCGCTGGCGCGGCGTCATGTCGTTGACCACCGTCCCGCCGATGCAGATGTCGCCGCCGCTGATGTTCTCCAGGCCGGCGATCATCCGCAGGATGGTCGACTTGCCGCAGCCCGACGGCCCCACGAGGGCCAGAAACTCGCCTTCGTCCACGGCGAGATTGATGCCATCGATGACGTTGACCGCGCCATAGCTCTTGCGCACGTTTCGCAGCTCGACTGAAGCCACGGTTCCTCCCTTCCGAAATGGTTCGGATCTGCCTCCCGAGATCTCGATATTATACAGGGTGCGCATAAAATCAACGCGCGGTGCGCTTTGCCGAGAGGAAGTAGACGGACGTGGCGGAGGCCCGTCAGGCGATCCGCCGTCGGTCCAGCTCTTCGTCGATCACCTCCAGACCGAGGCCGGGCCCCCGAGGCAGCTCGAAAAACCCGCCGACGGGCTTCGGCGGATTGACGAAGGCCGGGTGCATGCGCGTCGAAGGATCGGAAAACTCGGCCGGTTTGGTCAGACGCATGAGGGTCGAAAGCACATGCAGATTGGCCGCGTGCGCCAATGTCGGCTGCGTCTGGTGCGGGACCAGCTCGACGCCGTGGGCAAAGCAGATGGCCGCGCACTGCACCAGGCCGGTGATGCCACCCATCTTCACCAGGTCCGGCTGCACCATGCGCACCCCGGCGTTGATCAGGTCCACCATAGCCTGGGTCGTGTAGCTCTGCTCGGCGGCCGAAACGGTGATGTCGAGCCGCCGCGCGACCTCGCCCATGGCGCGCACGTCGTAATGCTGCACCGGCTCCTCGAACCAGAGATAACCGAGCTCTTCGAGCACTCGGCCGACGCGGATCGCACCGCCGACCGAGTATTGGTTGTTGGCGTCGAAGGCGAGCGGGAAGTCGTCGCCAACCAGCTTGCGCACGGCCCTGGCCTTGGCGATGTCGCCCGGAATGTCCTCGTCCTGGCGAGCCCGGTTGCCGTCCCAGCGGATCTTGATGGCCGCCGGCGTCTCCGAGAGCCAACGGGTCTCGACCGCGCGGACCGTCTCCTCGACGGTGCGCACGGCGTTGCCGCCGACGGAGGAATAGAAGGGCAGGCGGGTGCGCCAGGCGCCACCCAGCAGCTTGTAGACGGGAAGGCCGAGCGTCTTGCCCTTGATGTCCCACAAAGCGAGGTCGATCGCCGCGAGCGCCCCCGTCAGCGCGCCTTCCGGGCCGAGCTTGATGAAGGTATGCAGAAGTCGGTCGTAGAGGACGCCCTGATCGAACGGATCCGCGCCGACGATCCTGGGCGCCAGATCGCGCTGGACAATGCCGAGCGAATGAAGACCGCCTTCCATGGGCGAGGCCTCGCCATAGCCGATGATGCCGTCCTCGGTGGTGATGCGCACGACGGCGCTGTGCCGGCCGGGCGGTTCGTTCGGTTCCCATCCGATCTGCAAGGCCTCGACGGACCTGATCTTGGCGGTCTGCATGGATTGTCTCCCCCCTCAATTCTTCCAAGTCGCCCGGACACCGCGTCGGCCTCGATGCCGTCGCGCGGTGCCCCCAGGCTCGGAGTTGCGGCCGGCTGAGTGCGGCCACACGAAGTGTCTATTTCTCCCCGGATCGTCATTCGGCCCCGGCGACATGCCGCTCCCGACAGTCGCGGCCGTCATCAGTATCGAATAAAATCGGGCGTCGGATAAAATAGTTTCAGGATCGGGGTCGCGGAAGTCTTCGCTTCTTTTTCTTCCGCCTGGCAGAAAGCAGGCGCAGCTCTTCGTTCGGCCGAGCCAAGCGGCATTTATTCCGCCACCTGCAACGCTGGTTTAAAGCCGATGCTCATCCGGACCCGGCAAGCGGGCGAGAGCGGAAGGTCCAACGACTGGAACTCTGTCTTGTTCATTGAAATCGGTGGCTCGTTCTCCTAGACATGGTGCCTGGACCCAAGCTACTGCAATGAACACGGGGAAGCCGCGCACCATGGCGAGGACGCCCTCCACGCCCGATATACCGGACTTGGCGGCGAAGCCGACGTCGGATCTCGTGAGCCCCGTTTCCCGGGCCTTGTATGTGCTGGACGTGATCGCGACGGCTGGCCGGCCCCTGCGTTTCGTCGAGCTGGAGCGCAGCGTCGCGCTGCCCAAGGCGACGCTGCACAGGCTGTTGCAGCAGCTGCGCGCCGAACGGATGCTGGAATTTCATTCCGAAACCCAGCGATACAGCATCGGCATGCGCGCCTTGCGTCTCGGCTATGCCGCGTGGGAAAGCGCGTCACTGGCCAAGGCGGCGCGCCCGGTGCTCGAACTCCTGCATGGGACGATCGGCCTGACCACGCATCTGGCGTGTCTCGAAGGCGGACAGGTGCTTTATCTGGTCACGCTGGCCGCCCCGATGATGGCCTGTCGCCTGTCGCGACCGGGCAGAGTAGCGCCGAGCTATTGCACGGCACTGGGCAAGGCGATGTTGGCGCGGCTGCCTGACGACGACCTGCACGCGGCGTTACAGCAGCAGACGTTTCGCCCACAAACGGACAAGACCATCGCGTCCGCCGACGATCTGCGACGCGAGCTCGAGACGATCCGCACACGTGGCTATGCTCTGGACGACGAAGAGAACGAGGACGGCGTGGTCTGCCTGGCAGCGCCGGTCGTCTCAAAGGCAGGCGGCCTGCTGGGGGCCATCTCGATCAGCGCCAACGTCCGGGCCAGCACGCTGGCGGCGATCGAGGGCCATGCACCCCAGGTGCAGGAAGCCGCCGCTGCGGTGGCCGAGGCGGCCGCCATTCAACTCGTCGACTTCGAGCAACAGGGGGCGAGGATGGAACTCTCCCGGGATGGATTGGTGATATGAGCCAGGTCGAACTGGAGAGAGTGCGCAAGCAATTCGGTGGGGTCGAGGTCATCCATGGCGTCGATCTGACGGTGCAGGAAGGCGAGCTGTGCGTTTTCGTCGGCCCGTCCGGCTGCGGAAAGTCGACGCTGCTCAGGATGGTCGCCGGACTGGAAGAGGTCAGCGAGGGCGAGATCCGCATCGGCGGCAAACGCGTCAACGAAGCCGAACCGGCTCAACGCGGCGTGGCGATGGTGTTCCAGTCCTACGCGCTTTATCCACACATGACGGTGCGCGGAAACATGACCTTCGGGCTGCGCACGACGGGCACGCCGAAGGCCGAAGCCGAACGGCGCCTGATGATCGCCGCCGACATCCTGCAACTGGGGGACTTTCTCGACCGGCGTCCCTCGCAACTCTCCGGCGGACAGCGCCAGCGCGTCGCCATCGGTCGCGCGATCGTGCGCGAGCCGCAGGTCTTCCTGTTCGACGAACCCTTGTCCAACCTGGACGCCGAGCTTCGTGTGCAGATGCGCGTCGAGATCGCCACACTGCATCAGCGGCTGGGCAACACGATGATCTATGTTACTCACGACCAGACCGAGGCGATGACGCTGGCCGACAAGATCGTGGTGCTGCGCGATGGCCGGATCGAGCAGATCGGCGCGCCGATCGATCTCTACGAGAACCCCGACAACGATTTCGTCGCCGGTTTCATCGGATCGCCGCGGATGAACTTCATCGAAGGCACGGTGCTCGCCGACGGCCGGATCGGGCTGCCGGGCGACGTGGTCGCCGACGTGCCACTGGCCGAGACGACGCTCGACCCCGGCACGAAGGTGCAGGTCGGCATCCGCCCGGAGCATTTCCATGCCCCGAGCGAAGGCCAGATCCAGCTGCCGGTGAAGACCGAGGTCGTCGAACGGTTGGGCGGCGTCACCTACGTCTACGGCCGGCTGCCGTCCGGCCAGCGCGTCGTCGTCAAGCAGGACGGCGTGTTCCATTCGCCGAGCGGCAGCGTCAACAGCTTTGGCTTCGCGCCCGGCGACGTGCGCCTGTTCACGCCCGAGGGGATGCGGCTGCGGTAACAGCCGCACCGACGGTCATCCGGCGCCGTACTCGTCGAGCAGCGTCTCGATGAAGCTTCGCACCTTGGCGGTTGGCCGGCGCCCCGCCGGATAGACCGCATGCATCGGCCAAGCAGGGCCTTCGAAGCCGGGCAGCACACGAACCAGCCGGCCAGCCGCGATCTCTCCGGCCAGAACGCTTTCCGGCCCGAGCGTCAGGCCATATCCCTCGATCGCCGCATGCAGCAGCGCTCGCCAGTCATTGCTGCGAAACCGCCCCTCGACCTCGATCTCCGTGGACTTTCCGGCGCACGTGAACTGCCAGCGGCAGACCGTCGAACCGCCGTAGCCGAAGAGCAGGCAGTCGTGCCGGACGAGATCGTCGGGCACGTCGGGCATCCCCCGCCTGGCGATGTATCCAGGCGAGGCGCAGGCGATCAGCCGATAGGGGGCGAGTGGATGGGCGATGAGCGCGGTGTCGTCGATCTCGCCGATCCGGATGATCACCTCGAACCCTTCCTCCACCACGTCGACGTAGCGATCGGTCAGCGAGAGGTCGACCCGCATTTCGGGATGCTGCGCCAGATAGCGGGTGACGAGTGGCGCCAAGCAGATGGCTCCGAACGTCACCGGAGCGTTGACGCGCAGGAGGCCCTTGGGGCGGGTGTGCATCTCCTGCGCCAGCAGGTCTGCGGCCTCGGCCTCTGCCAGAACCAACTTGCAGCGATCATAATAGGCGCGACCCACATCGGTCAGGCTGTGGCGGCGCGTCGTGCGATGAATGAGCGCTGTGCCGAGGCGATCTTCCAGATAGACGACGTGCTTGGCGACCATTTGAGGCGACATGTCGAGCATTTGGGCCGCCGCCGCGAAGGAACCCAGGTCCGCAACCTTCAAGAAGACGGACATGCTGGTTAGCCGATCCATTGATTGCCTACTGTTGGTTGGGAGTATGGTTCTATATTGGATATTTATCGCAAAAAGGCGCCGAATTAAACCGTGCCAAGCTCACTCATCGAACTTGGAGAAGACTATGAAGATCGGCATCATCGGGGCTGGATTTGTCGGGCGAACCGTCGGCAAGCTGGCGGTTCAGCACGGGCATCAGGTCATGCTCAGCAATTCGCGCGGACCCGAAACCCTATTCAGCCTGCGCTACGGGATCGGCTGCGAAACCGGCACGGCCGAGCAGGCGGCGGCGTTCGGCGACGTGGTCCTGGCCGCAGTGCCGCTCGTCGCCTACAGCCAGATTCCAGTCGAGCCCTTGGCCGGCAAGATCGTGTTCGACGCGAACAACTACTATCCGCAGCGCGACGGGAGGATCGGAGAACTCGACCGCAAGGAGACGACGACAAGCGAAATGCTCGCCCGTCATCTTCCCCAGTCACGGATCGTGAAGGTCTTCAATGCAATCACCATGAACGATCTGGAATCCGACGGCAGGCCTTCCGGATCGCCTGAGAGGCGGGCGATTCCGATCGCCGGAGACGACACGGAAGGGAAGGCGATCGCGGTCCGACTGCTCGATGAATTCGGCTACGACGCGGTCGATGCCGGCCCGCTTCGAGAAGGGTGGCGCTTCGAGCATGGCACGCCGGTCTATTGCGTGCCGCTTGATCGGGACACGCTGGAACGGACCATGGCAGCGACGAAGCGCCAGGACCTGGAACCCCTACGATCCTAGGTCGGCCCGGCTCAGCCCGTTGCGGGGGAGCCATCGCTGGCAGGGATCCTGCGACGGTGGGTGCCGCAGGGGCTGCTTAGCGGTGGCGCCGGCTCATCCGGCTCGCCAGATCGCCACGTCCTGCGGCCCCAGACGCCGCGAGCCGAGGAGGAAATCGGCAGTCGCGGGAGCCGGCACGTCGACCGCGTCGGGGCCGAAATTGAGCGCGAAGGTGAGACCGCCGCGGCGCTGAAGCCGCAAGCCCTTGGGCAGGTCGTCGACGCCGAGGCCCGCTTTGTCCGCGACGTGGCGGATCGTCGCGTCGAGCAGGCGCTCGTCCGGCCAACCCGCGAGATAGTGCTGCCGGCCAGCGGCGAACAAGGCGCCGTTTCCATCCTCGAACCGGGCGAGCGGCTCAAGATCGCTCTCGATGAATTCGCGCCAGATGAGGACCTGACCGCCGACCGCGCCTTCCACCGTCACCGGCATCTCGGGCCTCAAGGTTTCGACGCGTGCGACCTTGAGCGGCAAGACCTCCTGCAGCCGGCCGGGCGCCAGATCGGCGGGAATGGCGAAATCCTCGGTCTTCCAGCCGGTGCGGGGTCCGTAGAGGACGACAGCATCCGTCGTCTTCAGAGTCTCCAGCGTCTGTTCGCGCACCGTGCCGAGGCTCGGCACGACGACCAATTTGTAGTCGGTAAGATTGCGGCCGGGCGGCACGACGTCGACGTCGAGACCGAGGCTGCGCAGCTTGGAGTACCAGCCCCAGAGCAGGGTCTTGTAGCTGAACTCGTGGCTTTGCGGCAGGAAGCGGGTCATCCACTCCATTTCCATGTCCGCGACGACCGCGACGGGAGCCTGGGACGGAGCAGAAAGGGCAACATCTCGAAGCTCCCGGGCGACCTGGCTCGCCTCCTCGCCGCCGCAGTCGAGCATATTGTCCGGCCGGTTCAGGGCTGCATGCATCTGCTCCTGGGCGAAGGGCGCCTGGCGCCAGCGGAAGTAGGAGACGACCTCGGCGCCCTGGGCCAGCGCCTGCCAGGTCCAGAGCCGCACCATGCCCGGCAGCGGCGCCGGGTTGTGCAGAGCCCAGTTCACGGGTCCCGGCTGCTGCTCCATGATCCAGAAGCGACCCTCGCCGACGCCGCGGTAGAAGTCGTTGCCGAAGCCCGGCACGTCCGGGTGGCCGGTGCGCGCGAAGATGCGGTTCTCGTCCTCGGGCAACGTCATCCGGTCGGTCTGGCCGAGCGGATAGCTGTCCCAGGTGGCGAGATCGTAGGCGTCCATGGTCGCGAACGGATCGAACTCGAAGAAGAAGTTCATGAAGTTCGTCGTGACGAATTGCTCCCGGGTCCGTGACCGGATGATCTCCGATTGCATCCGGCCATAGGCGGCGATGCGGTCGCTGGCGTAGCGCTGGAAGTCGAGAAGATGCGCCGGGGCAGCATCGGCGACGACGAGATTGGGCGCCTCGATCTCCTCAAAGCTGCGGTATTCCATGCTCCAGAACACCGTGCCCCAGGCCATGTTCAGCGCCGCGATGGTGCCGTAGCGCTTTTCCAGCCATTGGCGAAAGCCGGCCTCGGCGGCGGGACTGTAGGAGAGCGTCGTGTCGTGGCAGCCGAACTCGTTGTCGATCTGCCAGCCGGCGACATGCGGGTTGGCGCAATAGCGCTCGGCCATCAGGGTGACGATGCGCTCGCTCTCCTGCCAGTAGACGTCGCTCGAAAAGTCGTAGTGCCGGCGGCCGCCATGGCGGCGGCGGCGGCCCTGGGCATCGACAAGCAGGATCTCCGGCGACCGGTCGGCGAGCCATTTGGGTGGCGTCGCCGTCGGCGTGCCGAGCACGATCTTCAGTCCGGCATCGCCGAGGATGGCGACAATCCGGTCGAGCCAATCGAAGTCAATCCGGCCAGGCTCCGGCTCGATCCGCGACCAGGCGAATTCGGAGATGCGCACATAAGTGATGCCGAGGTCGCGCATGCGCTCGGCATCACTCGCCCACAGGCTCTCGGGCCATTGTTCGGGATAGTAGCAAACGCCCAGCATCGACGATCTCCTCCGAGGGTGGCGCCCTTGCCCCGCGCCGCGATTACAGCCCCCGCCGCCACCGCTTCCAACAGCCGATCGGCTCCGGTCTCCGACTGTATTGGTCCGGTTCTGGGGGTGGGCTCGGTTCTGTTGACAGGGCTAGCGGCTCCACCTAACAATTTCAATCCAGATCTCGACTGGCAGGACTGTGTTCCATTCAGTGAAACTTTTGCCCTGCGCGAGACGGACAAAGAATCCTTGGGAAGGGGGATTTCAGCCATGACATCCAAGACAATCATATTCGGTGCCTGTCTGGCGTCGACGGCATTCGTCGTCGCGCCGGCGACAGCCCAGGACAAGCCGAGCGGCGAGATCACGGTTTGGGGGTGGAACATCGCAGCCGAGGCGCTGGAGCACATCGTGCCGGCCTTCAACGAGCAGTATCCCGACGTCAAGGTGACGGTCCAGAACATGGGCCATGCCGACCTGCACGACCGGGCGCTGGCCGGCTGTGCGGCGGGTGGCGTCGACCTGCCGGACGTGGTCCTGGTCGAAAACAGCGAGGCCGAACTCTATTGGCAGCGCTTCCCCGAATGCTTCTCCGACATGGGTGAACTGGGCTACGACGACTACAAGGACAAGTTTCCGGCGTTCAAGCAGACCGAGCTGAACTACGACGGCACGGCCTACGCGATGCCGTGGGACACCGGGCCGGTCATGGTGTTCTATCGCCGCGATCTCTACGAGCAGGCCGGCATCGACCCCGCCGCCATCGAGACCTGGGATGACTTCATCGCGGCCGGCAAGAAACTCGACGAGGCGACCGACGGGAAGGTCAAGATGGCCGCGATCGAGAAGGGCGGCAACGACGACTGGTTCCGCATGCTGGCGATCCAGAACGACTGCTTCTACTACGGCGACGACGGAGAAACGGTCACGGTGAACCAGCCCGGCTGCGTCGAGGCGCTGGAGACGGTGAAGAAGATCTGGGACGCCGGCATCCTCGCCACCGGCGGCTGGGATCAGACGATCCAGTTCTTCAAGGCGGATGCCATCGCGTCGGTGGTGAGCGGCGGCTGGTACGAAGGCACGGTGCGCTCCAGCGCTCCCGACCAGGAAGGCAAATGGGGCGTCTACAATATGCCGGCCTTCAAGGAAGGTGGCCAGCGTCTGTCCAACTCCGGCGGCTCGTCGCTGGCGATCCCGGCGAGTTCCGACAATCTCGACGCGGCCTGGGCCTATGTGACGTTCGCGCTCGGCACGCCCGAAGGGCAGATCGGCATGATGAAGTATCGCGGCCTGCCGGTGTCGCTGTTGCCGGCGCTCGACGATCCCTTCATCCACGAGCCGCAGCCCTATTGGGGCGGCCAGAAGGTCTGGGAGGACATGCTGTCCGATATCAAGGACATCCCGGTTTATCGCTCGACACCCTATTACTGGGATGGGCGTTCGGTGATGATCGTCGCCATGAACGACTATCTCGACGGCAAGTACGATTCCGCTCAGGCGGCGCTCGACGCGGTGGCCGAGCAGATTTCGTCGGCCACCGGATTGCCGATCCAGGAATAGCCCTCGGGCTTCGTGCGGGTCGGCCCGATGCCGGCCCGCACCCTTGAAGAGGGCGTGTGGCGCATGCAACGAAGAACAGTGGTAGCGTACGGCTTTCTCCTCCCGTACTTGACCGTGTTCGCCGTGTTCTGGGCTTGGCCGATCGTTCAATCCCTGATCTTCTCCTTCGAGAATACACGCAGCCGCAAGGCCGGCTTTTCGCTCACCAACTGGGATCGCCTGATCGCCGACCCGGTGTTTCACCGGGCCTTCGCGCACACGCTCAGCTTTCTGCTCATCCAGGTGCCGATCATGCTGGCCCTGGCCATTCTGCTGGCGGTGGCGCTGAACTCGTCGCTGCTCAAGGCGCGCGGTGTCTTCCGCTTTGCCTTCTTCGCGCCGGTGGTCGTCGGCGAGGTCGCCTATTCGGCCGTGTTCCGGCTGCTCTTCAACACGCAGTTCGGGGCGGTCAACAAGGTGCTCGGCTCGATCGGCCTGCCGACGCCCGACTGGCTGGCGCAGCCGACGGCGGCCTTCGCGGTGCTCGTCATCGCCGTCACCTGGCGGTGGACCGGCTATAACGCCATCATCATTCTGGCGGGGCTGCAGAGCATTCCGCCCGATCTGTATGAGGCCGCGAATGTCGACGGCGTCCCGAAATGGCGCCAGTTCCTCAGTATCACGCTGCCGCTGCTCGCACCCGTCATCACCTTTGCCGCGGTGCTGTCGATCATCGGCACGCTGCAACTCTTCGCCGAACCGCAACTGATCACCAAGGGCGGGCCGGGCGGAGCCACCGATACGCTCGGCACGTATCTCTACCAGCAGGGCTTCCGCAGTTTCAATTTCGGCTATGCCGCCGCCATCGGCTATACGGCCGCGCTGACTGCGCTCCTGGTCTCGCTGGTTCAGATGGCCCTGCTGAGGAGACGCGCATGACGCCGCGCCAGCGCCGTTCGGCCATCGGCCTGCATCTGATCCTACTGCCGCTGGCGCTGATCTGGCTGGCGCCGCTCTGGCTGATGCTGACCTATGCGACGATCCCGGAATCCGAATTCTTCCAGCCGGGGATTCCGCTGCTTTTCGGTCATTCCTTCGTGGAAAACTGGAGGACGCTCTTGAAGGTGACGCCCTTCGGCCAGGCGATGTTCAACAGCGTGGTGACCTCGACGCTGTTCACCGTGGCATCGGTGTTCCTGACCAGCCTGGCCGGCTATTCCTTCGCCCGCTACCGGTTCTTCGGCCGCAACGCCATCTTCTCGATCGTCATCGCGACGATGACCGTGCCCTATTTCGTGCTGGTCATCCCGCAATTCGTGCTGGTGGCGCGTGAGTTTGGCTTGACCAACACCTGGGCCGCGGTGATCATCCCGCCGCTGTTCAACTCGGTCGGCGTCTTCTTCATGCGGCAGAACTTTCTGTCGCTGCCGCAGGATATGCTGGACGCCGCGCGCATGGACGGCGTGGGCGAGGTCAAGATCTTCCTGTTCGTCGCGCTGCCGCTGGTGCTGCCGGCGACCGCCGCGCTGGCGATCATCCTGTTCCTGCAATCCTGGAACAACTATCTCTGGCCGCTGCTCGTGCTGAGCCAGCCGGCCGCGCAGACCGCGCCGGTGGCGCTCGGAGCGCTGGTCGGGCTCGACCGGGTCTATTGGGGGGCGGTGATGGTCGCCGCCGTCGTCATGACGGTGCCGGTGCTGATCGTCTTCCTGTTCCTGCAGCGCTACTTCATCGCCGGCATCACCGCCGGCGCGGTGAAATAGCCAGACAAAGCGCCGACCGTGCGCATCTTGAATCGTTTTCTGAAGACGTTGAATCAGTCTCGCAGAAGCGATCGGTCAGTCGGTTGATAAACTTACAAAAAAGCCGCCCGAACAATCAGCTCGGGCGGCTCTGGGCAAAGGGCGGCAGAACTCGGTCCTATTCGATGGTCAGGCTCTTCAGCGGAATACGCGTCACCTCCGCATCCTCCTTGTTGGTGGCGTAGGCGACATAGAGGTCATCGCCCCAGACGATGCTCTTCGGATAGGCATAGCTCGGCCGCTTGGCCTTGCCCTTGAAGCGCTGCTTCTGCATGTCGGCGCCGCCGTCGCGCAGGAGGTAGGCGTGGTCGAAGACACGGCCATCGTCGCTGAGCGCGATGGCGAGCGGGAAGCGAAACTTGGTGCCGGTCGGGTTGCCGACCAGGAAGGCCGTGCCGTCCGGCAGATTGCCGGCACTCTGCTTGGTGCGCGCATCCGGCATGGCGGTTTCGACCGGATCGGACCAGGTCACGCCGCGATCGGTGCTGACGGCGGCGAGCTTGTGGAACGTGTCGCCCTGATCGCGGAACACCATCACGGCCGCCCCGTCGGCGCGGCGGAACCAGCTCGGCTCGAGTTCGCGCGTGATATCGCCCTCATGCGGCAGGTTTGCCATCGTGCCGACCGTCCAGCCGGAGACGCCCAGCGAGTCGTCGGTCCAGATCGGCTTGGCGATCAGGCCGGGCTGGAGATGGCGGCGTTGATGATGCGACCATCGGGCAGGGCATGCGGATCCTGCTCGAAGATGCCCGGAAGCGGCGAACCATCGGCCATGGCGACCGCCGCCGGCTTGCTCCATCGCTCGCCGTCGGTGCTGGTGACGTATTCGACGTGGCCGCCGCGCGGCTCGACATCCTGGGGCCAGACGTTGAGATAAGCGACGAGCGTCTCGCCGTCGCTCCACCAGCCGCCATTCGAGACGTAGCCGCCGGACCACGCCACCGTCAGCTGGGCCGGCTCGGACCAGGTTGCGCCGCGATCGTCGCTGGTGGCGTAGACCACCACCGTTTCCGGCGCATCCTCGTCGGTCCTGGAGCTCTGCCACTGGGCATAGAGCCGATGCTTGAACGGGAAGACCACAACGCCATTGCTGAACTGGTGGGTGTTCGCCTCCGGATGGAAGATCGTGAAGGTTTCCACGCCGACGAGCCGCTCGAGGCCAAGCGTTTGGGCGTCATCGAGATCGAACAGCCCGTCGGCCACCTGAAGGGGTGCGTCTTGCGCGGCTGCGGGGCCTGCAAGCCAAGCCAAGGCCGCGGCCGCCGCCGCCGCAAGGGCGGTCCTGAAATGTCTCATCGATGTCTCCTCCTTCTCCCCAAGGCTCCATCGGCCCGCCGACGGAATCCGGCGGCCTTCGTCTTCCAGGTCAGTTGATCATGCCCGCCTGACGCGGGAGCCAGAGCGCGATTTCGGGCACGTAGGTGATCAACAGGAGCAGCGCGAGGAGCAGGCCCACCTGGAGCCAGATCTCGCGGATCATCTCGCCCAGCGGGATGCCGTTGAGCGCCTTGATGATGAACAGAAGAATGCCGTAGGGCGGCGTGATCAGGCCGATCATCATGTTGAAGACCAGCACCACGCCGAGATGGACGAGGTCGATGCCGAGCGCCTGGGCTGTCGGGATAAACAGCGGCGTGACCACCAGCATGATGGTCGAGACGTCCAGGAAACACCCCATGATCAGGTACAGGATGTTCAACAGCATCAGGAAGAACCAGGGCGTCAGATCGAACTGGGTGAACAGCTCGAACACCATCTGGGGGATGCGCTCCACGGTGACGACGTAGTTGAAGATGAAAGCGCCGCAGAGCACGATGGTGACGACGGCGGTGGTCTTGACCGTGTCGCGGACGACGAAGAAGAACGCCTTCAGCGTCAGCGTGCGATAGGCGAAGAAGGCGAGCAGCAGCGCATAGAAGGCCGAGACGGCCGCCGCCTCGGTCGGCGTGAAGGCGCCGGAATAGATGCCGCCCAGCAGAATGGCCGGCATCATCAACGGCGGCAGCGCGGCGAGCACGATCATCGGGAAGCGACGCCAGGGAATGGCGTCCTCGGTCGGGAAGCCGCGAACCTTGGCGATGATCATCACCGCCACGGCCTGGACCGCGCAGATCAAAAGCGCTGGGACGGCGCCGGCGATGAACAGCGCGCCGACCGAGGCCGACGAGATCAGCGCATAGAAGACCATCGGGATCGACGGCGGAAAGATCGGGCCGACCACCGCCGAGGCCGCCGTGATGGCGCCGGCGAAGCCGCGCGGATAGCGGTTTCCCTTCAGCATCATGTCGGTGAGGATCTTGCCGACACCGGCGACGTCGGAGATGGCGCTGCCGCTCATGCCGGAGAAGATCAGACTGGTCAGGATGTTGACCTGGGCGAGGCCGCCGGGCAGCCGCCCAACCAGGGCGAGCGCGAAATTGAGCAGCCGGTCGGAGACCTTGCTGGCGTTCATGATGTTGGCCGCGAAGATAAACAGCGGCACGGCCAGCGCGACGAAATTGCCGAAGACGCCGTTCAGCACGTTCTCGGCCGCCAGGCCGACGTCGCGGCCGGCCATGAACAGATAGAAGATGCTCGACACGATCATCGCGATACCCATCGGCAGACCGGCGACCGTGGTGCCGATCAGGATGACGAGCATGATGACGAAGGCGTGGTCGGCGAGCATTTCAGATATCCTTCGGCCTTGCGGAGGAAGGCGCGAGCGGCGGGACCGCCGCGCTTCGGGGCATGGCGGGGCATCGATGGGTCGGGCGGCGACCAGTGATCATCGCCGTCTCAGACCTGGGTGCGCCAGCGCGGCCCGAACAGAATCCACAGCCGCCACAGGGCCTGGATGGAGAAGTTCACCAGGAACAGGATGTAGCAGCCATAGACCCAATGCATGCGCACGCGGAGCACCGGGCTCTTCTTGCGCATCATGAAGGTCAGGTAGTCCCAGGTCGCCGGGATCAGCATCACGAAAGCCACCACCAGGAAGATCATCGCGACGATCGCCAGCACCCGCTGCGTGGACGGCGAGACCACGTCGTAGACGACGTCGAAGGATACGTGCTCCCGGATGCCCACCATGAAGGCCGCGGACCAGAACACGGTCCACATGAAGGCAATCATCGTGTACTCCTCCGTCCAGGCCAGCGGATGATTCAGGACGTAGCGGTAGAAGACCTGAATCATGAAGCCGCTGAAGGCCGTCAGGAAGAGAAGGACGCCGACCGTGTCGGCGCCCGTCTTGAGGATCCGGAGCCATCGGGGCATGGGCGTTTCGCCCTCTCGATGTTCGGACATGGATGCCGATCAGGGCGCGAGTTCGTTGATCCGGTCGATCCAGCCCTCCGGCCAGTCGGCGGCGCGTTCGAAGTTCAGGTAATAGTCCTGCACGTGCTTGCGGAAGGCGGCGACGTCGGGCGTCGTAACCTCCAGACCCTGGTCCTTGAAGAACTGGACGAGGCGGGCCTCTTCGGATTTGCGCTTGTCGTTGTTCCAGTCGCAGGAGGCCACGGCGGCCTCGGTCACGGAGGCCTGTTCGTCCTCGCTGAGATCGTCCCAGGTCTGGTTGTTGATGGCGATGGTGAGCCCGTCGACCAGATGGTCGGTCATCACGATCTGTTCGGTGACCTCGTAGAACTTGGCCGCTTCCACGGTCGGCAGCGGATTGTCCTGTGCGTCGATCGTACCGGTCTGGAGGGCCAGATAGACCTCGCCGAAGGGGAGCGGCGTCGGATTGGCACCCAGCGCCTGGCCGAGGAACAGCCAGGCGTCGGAACTCGGCATCCTGAGTTTGACGCCGGCCAGATCCTCAGGGGTCTTCACGTCTCGCTTGGAGCGCAGGTTCAGTTCGCGGGTGCCGAGATAGCAGACATCCAGGATATGGATGTCCATCTCGTCCGACACCTTCTGCTGGAATTCCTCGCCGATGTCGCTGTGAAGCACGGCCCTGTAGTGCTCGGGGCTCTGGAACAGGTAGCCGGCGGTGAACAGGCCGAATTCAGGAATATTGTCGGCGATCAGCTGGAACGAGACGTAGGTCATCTCGGCATTGCCGCGCTGCAAGGCGTCGAGATCGGCGCCTTGGGCGAACAGCGAACCGGAATCGTAGATCTGGACGTCGAAGCGGCCCGGCTGCAGCTCTTCAAGCTTGTCAGCGAACACCTTCATCGCCTGGGTGTGCAGGTCGGTAGGAACGCTGGCGGTGGTATATTTCAGCTCGATCTTGTCCTGGGCGGACGCCGCCGCCGCGAACCAGACCAGCGCCGTGGCGGACAGACCCGCCAGGGCCAGGGACTTCAGTCTCATCGTTCGATCTCCTCCAACTTCCGCCCAAGGCGGACCACGCGGGCATGCCGCCGATACATTCTCCCAAAGCGGCATTGGCGTCACTTTGCAACAATCCATTCCTGATGTAAATACTGATCCAATATGTAATAGGATGACTGATCGTATCAGTTGTCGATGGAGGGTCAGGAATGAGCCATGGGGATTTGAAGGGCGTCGTGGCGGCGGCGATCACGCCGCTCGACGCGGATTTCGAGGTGGATGTGCCGCGATTGGCACGGCATGTGGCGCGGGTGCTGGGGGTGGGGTGCAGCTTCGTCTCGACGTTCGGCACCACGGGCGAGGGCGTGTCGCTCTCCACGCGCCAGAAGGTCGCAGCCCTGACGGCTTTGCGGGACGAGGGCGCCGCCATGGATCGGCAGATCCCCGCCGTCATGACGCCGACGCTCGACGACGCGGCGGCGATGCTGAAGGCCATCGCCGATTTGGGCTGCCGCGGTGCGCTGGTGCTGCCGCCCTTCTATTACCAGGCGAGCGAGGAAGGGATTGCCGCCTTCATCGAGGCGATGGTCGAGCGGGCCCGCCATCCCGATCTCGATCTTCTTCTCTACAACATTCCGCAACTCAGCCGGGTGCCCTACACGCCGGCGCTGATCGAGCGGCTGATCGGCCGCTTCGGCTCGCGGATCGTCGGCATCAAGGATTCGACGGGCGATCTCGAAAACGGCCTGATGCTCGCCGGGACGTTTCCACAGCTTTCGGTGTTCACCGGCGACGATCGCGTGCTGGCGCCGCTTCTGAACGGCGGGGGTGCCGGCATGATCGGCGGCATGCCCAACCTCTTCGCGCGCGATCTGGTGGCGATCTACGATGCCCCTGACGGCGAAGGCACTGCCCGGCGCGTCGAGCGGCAGGCCCGGCGCATCGAGGCCGTCGAGGCCTATCGCTCGCAGGTCGCGTTGAAGAGCGCGCTCGCCCATTATGTCGGCGACGAGGAACTTGCCCGCATGGTGCCGCCGCAACTTGCCCTCACGCCGGAGGAGCGCCAGAATCTGTTGGCCGCGTTCCAGGCGACGGATTTCGTGTTCGACGAAACGCCCTGAACGGCGAGCTACGGTTGCGGAGCGCAGGATGGCGAATCGGACGTCGAACGCATTGGCTGGGGCCGGACGGCTGGACGAGCCGATGTCGGTCAAACAGTCGGCTTACCGGCTGTTCTGCGAGGCTTTGTTCGACGGCCGCCTGCGGCCAGGGCAGTTCGTCTCGCAACGTGAGCTGGTGGCCTTGCTGGGCCTGTCGATCGGCGCGCTGCGCGAATTGCTGCCGCGGCTTCAGTCCGAAGGGCTACTGAGTGTCATGCCGCAGCGCGGCATTCAGATCACCCAGATCGACCTGCCGATGATCCGCGACGCCTTCCAGATGCGCATGGCCTTGGAACGGGAGGCGGTGATCTCGGCCGTGCGCCGGCTGCCCGACGACATCCTGGCGGACGAACGGCAAAAGCATCTGGGCGTGATGGAAGAGGTGGCGCGTGCTGCGACCGCCGAAGCGCTGGAGCGCAGCCAGCAGATCGACGACGGCTTCCACAATCTGCTGATCTCCTGGACCCAGAACGAGCTCCTGGCCCAGGCCTACGCGGTCAACACGATCCGCATCCGACTGATCAAGCTCGACCGCATCACCCTGACGGCCAGCGTTTTGCCGTCGGCCTTTCAGGATCATCTGGCGGTGATCGAAGCGATCGGCGCGCGCGACGTGCATCGGGCGATCGACGCGATGGACCGTCATATCGCCAACGCCCGCGACCGCGCCATCGCCCTTTAGGGAACCGAGGCCGATGAACGATCGGCCACGAGCAGCAGCATGCAACCTCTCCAGCCTTTCGATCTGAAGTGCGAGCACCTGGCCGAACTGCGGGGCCTCAACACCGCGATTCCGCGTTTCTCGTGGGCTTTGGCCGGCGAAGGACGGGATCGATGCCAGACGGCCTACCGGCTGATCATGGGACCCGACCGGGACGATGTCGCCGCCGGTCGGGGCGGTCGATGGGATAGCGGCAAGACAGTCTCGGACGATACGCTGTTGGTGCCCTACGGCGGACCGCCGCTCGCTTCCGACGAGGTGCTCCATTGGAGCGTCGTCGTCTGGGACGAAGCGGGCCGCGAAAGCCCTCCGGCCGAACCGCGACGGATCTTTACGGGTCTGAGGCCGGAAGACTGGCTGGCCCGGTGGATTGCCCGCTATTTCGTGCTGCCGGCGGGCCGCGAGGCGCCGACGGACACGCTCTACGACAATCCGTGGCAGGCGCGACCGGCCGACCATCTGCGGCGGTCTTTCGCGGTGGAGAAGCCGGTCGAGCGGGCGACGCTCTATGCCAGCGCGCTGGGGCTCTACGGGGTCTCACTCAACGGTCGCCGCCTTGGCGACGAGGTGATGGCGCCGGGTTGGACCGACTATCACCAGCGCGTCGAGTATCAGGCCTACGATGCAACGGCGGCCCTGCGATCCGGGGCCAACGCGCTGGGCGTCGTCCTCGGCGAAGGCTGGTATTCGGGCCGTGTCGGCCACAACCAGCGCCGCGCCGGCAACCATTACGGTGGTCGCCCGGCCTTCTTCGGGCAACTCCACATCCACTACGTCGACGGATCGGTGGAAGTGGTGGCGAGCGACGAGGATTGGCAGACCCGCCAGGGTCCGATCTGCTACAGCGATTTCCTGGTCGGCGAGCGCTACGATGCGCGGCTCGAGATCGATGGCTGGGACCGAGCGGACTGCCGGATCGAGGGCTGGCAACCGGTCGAGGCCTTCGTGCCCGAGCCGTGCGCGCCGCGGCTGGAGGCCACCCGCATCCAGCCGGTGCGCGAAGTGGCCGAACTGCCTGCGCGCCTTCTGCACCGCACCGCCTCGGGCGCGGCGATCTACGATCTCGGCCAGAACATCGCCGGCTACATGCGGCTGGAGGCAACGGCCGGGCAGGGCGACACCTTCGTACTGCGCCATGCCGAGATGCTGACGGAAGAGGGTGAACTCTATCTCGCCAATCTGCGCTATGCCGTTTCGACCGATACCTATATCGCCAGGGGCGGGGGAGGCGAAACCTTTCGGCCGCGCTTCACCTTCCACGGGTTCCGCTATGTCGAACTGACCGCGCCGGAGGGCTTCGACCTCGATCGGGTTCGGCTCACCGGCATCGCAATTCAGACCGACGCGCCGGTGGTCGGCTCGCTCGTCACCGGCAACGCCATGGTGAACCAACTCGCCTCGAACATCCTGTGGAGCCAGCGTGGCAACTTCCTGTCGGTGCCGACCGACTGCCCGCAGCGCGACGAGCGCTACGGCTGGTCGGCGGATGCCCAGGTGTTCTGGCGCACCGCCGGTTTCAACATGGACGTCGCGGCCTTCCTGACCAAATGGATGGAGGACCTTGCCGACGGCCAGAGCCCGGACGGGGCCTTTCCCGATGTGGCACCGACCAAGCCGCTGAACCCCTATCGCCTGACTCCGCAGCCGGGAGCGCCGGGATGGGGCGACGCACCGGTAATCATGGCCTGGCAGCATTACCTGCGCTACGGCGACCGCGATTTCCTGACCGCGCATTACGACAAGCTCGCGCGCTGGCTGGCGCATATCGAGCGAGCCAATCCCGACGGCATTCGCCGCAACGCCGTCTACAACAATTACGGCGACTGGCTGAGTGTCGGGCCTCCATCGGACCGCGCGGTCGTCGCCACGGCCTATTGGATCCATCTGGCGGATCTGATGCAAAAGATCGCGGATGTGCTCGGCCAGCGCCAGGATGCCGCCGGCTATCGGCAATTGGGGACGCATCTGCGACGCGCCTTCGAGGCCGAATTCGTCGCGGCCGACGGCACCATCCGCGGCGATACCCAGACCGCCTACCTCCTGGCGCTCGACTTCGACACGCTGCGGCCCGACTTGCGGGCGGCGGCGATCGAGCGCCTTTTGCGCAAGATCGACGAGGCGGATGGTCATCTTCAGACTGGCTTCCTCGGGGTCAGGCATCTTTGCCCGGTGCTGAGCGATGCGGGCGTGGCGGGCAGGGCGTACGACCTCCTCCTGAAGGACAGCTATCCAAGCTGGGGGTTTTCGATCCGCCACGGAGCCACGACGATCTGGGAGCGCTGGGACGGTTGGACGCCGGAGAAGGGCTTCCAAAGCGCCGCCATGAACTCGTTCAACCACTACGCCTATGGCTCTGTGGGCGAGTGGCTGTGGGCGCGCGTCGCCGGCATCGACTGGAGCGAAGACGATCCGGGCTTCCGCACGATCCGCTTTCGACCGTTGTTCGATGACCGCATCGGATTCTGCAAGGCGGGCTATCGGGCTCCCACTGGTTTGGTCGAGAGCGAATGGACGATCGCGACCGATCATGTCGACTGGCGCATCGTCGTGCCACCGAACTGTCGCGGCGTGATCGAACTGGCGGCGGCTCCCGATGCCGTTCTCCGGGACGGAGAACCGCTCGATGATCGGGAGTCGCAAGGGGCGGACGGAACGACCCGCTTGAGCGTGTCGTCCGGAGACCATCGGTTCCGGATTGCTCGGAAACCCTGAGGAAACTCATCGGCGGCTGGTCGAGGCGCTCTCTCAAGTGTCCTGGTCGTCGGTTGGGACCGCGACCACCTCTCGGGCGATCAGGTCGTCGATCTCGGCATCCGAATAGCCGAGCCCTGCGACCAGGCTGCGCGTGTCGCCGCCGATGGGCGGCGGATCGGCGCGCAGCGTACAGCGATAATCGCCGATTTCGACCGGCAGGGCCGGAAGCCGGGTTTTGACCCCACCGGGCAGCACGGTCTCGAGCAGCCGGCCGCCTGCAGCCAGGTGCGCGTCATTGAACAGCTGCTCGGGCCGCGCGACGCGGGCGACCGGAAGGCCCGCCCGCGTGGAGCGCGCGACGATGTCGTCTGCCGGAAGCGTGGCGAGCATGTCGGCGATCGCCGATTTGAGGCGGGGGCCCTCTGCGATGCGCTGGTTGTTGGTCGACAGGCTGGCGTCGGCCTTGAGATCCGGCCTGTCGAACGCGTCGCAGAACTGCTGCCATTGGCGGTCGGAGGTGATGCCGAGAAAGACCTGCTCGCCATCGGCCGACTCGAAGAGGTTGTAGATCGCCCAGGCCGAGACGCGCGCCGGCATCGGCGGGACCGGTTCGTCCGACAGGGCGGCGAAGGCCAGGTTCTGCCCCATCACGAACACGGCGCTCTCGAACAGCGAGCTTCGTACCAGCGTGCCCTTGCCCGTTTGCTCGCGCTCGCGCAGCGCCGCCAGGATGCCGACGACACCGAAGATGCCGCCGAGCACGTCGACCACCGACGTGCCCGCCCTGAGCGGCCGGCCCGGCGGACCCGTCATATAGGCGAGGCCGCTCATCATCTGCACGACCTCGTCGAGCGCCACGCGGCTCTCGTAGGGGCCGGGCAGAAAGCCTTTGAGCGACAGGTAGACAATATGCGGATGGGTCTGCGAAACGGCCTCGTAGCCGAGGCCGAGGCGATCGATCGTACCGGGGCCGAAATTCTCCAGCATGACGTCGGCCGAGGCGAGCAGGCGCTGGACGATTTCCTGCCCCTCCGGGGCCTTCAGATCGACGGCGATGCTCTTCTTGTTGCGATTGTAGAACGGAAAGAAGCCGGTTCCGAACCCGCGCAGTTGCCGCGTCGGATCGCCGCCGGGCGCCGGCTCGATGCGGATCACCTCGGCGCCGAGATCGGCCAGGACCAGGCCCGCGGTCGGCCCCATCACCGTGTGGCCGAAGTCCAGGACGCGCAGGCCCGAAAGCGGCGCCGCGCTCATGCCGCCGATCCCGCCAACCCGTCGGCGGCGCCGCTGAAAGAAGGCTCCGGCCAAAGCGCCGGTCCGTCGGATAGCTGCATAGGTCCTCCCGGCGATTGGTTTGCTCAATTGAAGAGACGAACTGGGAAACTTCACGTTCCCTCTGGGCAATCGCGCAGTGCCAATGTGCCGGGTTTTACCGGGTTTTGGCAATGGGCGGCTCTTCCACAGGATGGACAACGTCCGTGAATTCTGCGAACACTTTTTTGTCTGAGTAATGCCGATCGCGGGAGGGAGCCGGTACAGCCACACTGCCGGCGACGCGAGGGAGGGGCGAGCCATGACAGAAGACGCAACCACGATCACCAATCCGATTTTGCCGGGCTTCAATCCCGATCCGTCGATCTGCCGCGTCGGCGATGACTTCTACATCGCGACCTCGACCTTCGAGTGGTTTCCGGGCGTTCAGATCCACCATTCGCGCGATCTGGTGAACTGGCATCTGGTGACCCGGCCGCTGACGCGCGCCAGTCAGCTCGACATGCGCGGCAATCCGGATTCGGGCGGCGTCTGGGCGCCGGACCTGAGCTATGCCGACGGCCAGTTCTGGCTGATCTACACCGACGTGAAGCGCAACATGGGCGGCTGGAAGGACACGCACAACTATCTGGTGACCGCGCCGTCGGTCTATGGTCCGTGGAGCGATCCTGTTCATCTGAATTCCAGCGGCTTCGATCCCGGCCTGTTCCATGACGAAGACGGCCGCAAATGGCTGGTGAACATGGTCTGGGACCATCGCCAGCCCGGCTATGGACTGCACTTCGCCGGCATCCTCATGCAGGAATATTCGCCGGCCGAGAAGCGTCTGGTCGGACCGGTCAGGAACATCTTCTGCGGCACCGATTTGCGCTTCACCGAGGGCCCGCACCTCTATCGCCGCGACGGCTTCTACTACCTGATCACCGCCGAGGGCGGCACTGGCTACAACCACGCCGTCACGATCGCGCGCTCGCGCGATATCGCCGGCCCGTACGAGGTGCATCCCGACAAGCACATCCTGACGGCGAAGGACGATCCCGACCTCACCCTGCAGCGGGCGGGCCATGCGGACATGGTCGATACGCCGGACGGGGAGAGCTATCTGGTGCATCTCACTAGCCGGCCGCTCGAGGGACTGCGCCGCTCGCCGCTCGGCCGCGAGACGGCGATCCAAAAACTCGTCTGGAGCGAGGACGGTTGGCCACGACTGGCGACCGGCGGTCACGCGCCGCAGGAGAGCGTTCCGGCGCCAGCGCTTCGGCCACATCCGTTCCCGCCCGAGCCCGTGCGGATCGAGTTCAACGAACCGGAACTGCCGCTCTGCTTCCAATGGCTGCGGACGCCGGAGCCCGGCCGCATCTTTTCGCTCACCGAGCGGCCGGGTTATCTGCGCCTGTTCGGCCGTGAATCGCCGGGCTCGTTCTTCGAGCACGCGCTGGTGGCGCGACGCCAGACCTCGATCCGCTATCGGGCCGAAACGGAACTCGACTATCGGCCCATCTTCTATCAGCAGTTCGCCGGACTGATCGCCTGGTACAATCGGCACAAATATCACTATCTCGCGGTGAGCGCCGACGAGGCCGGCCAGCGCGAGCTGATGATCCTGAGCTGCGACGGCGACTATCCGGAAGGCCGCGTGAAACTGCCGCTCGAGGCGCCGGTGCGGCTGCCGGTCGATGGACCGGTTCGCCTCGGCGCCGATGTCGACGGGGCCGAACTGCGTTTCCGCTACGCCCTTGCCGGTGGCGAGTGGACGGACATCGACTGCGTGCTCGACGCGAGCGCGCTGTCGGACGAGGCCGGCAGCGGCGAAGGCAAGAATTTCACCGGTGCCTTCGTCGGCATGGCGGCGCAGGACATTTCCGGACGCGGGACGCCGGCCGACTTTGCTCACTTCCTCTATGAAGTGCTGTGACGGCCGGGAGTCGCTGTCGGGCCAGAGTCGGAGATTGTCACGCAGACTCAGCGCTTGCCGCAAGGGCAGTCTCGGCTGACCCCAGTACGCTTACGGCGTATGGACAAGCAGGGTCGAGCATCGTATCGCTTAAGAACTCAACAGCGCACAATTCGTAAGCAGGGGAAACGAGACCATGAGGCTGACGCCGTATTGCTTTATCGCAGCCGCCCTATTGGCGCCGGTCGCCGCGCATGCGCAGACGACTTCGGTCAGCATCGGCTATTCCGGCTGGACTGGCTTCGGTCCGCTGACGCTGGCAAAAGAAGCCGGCATCTATGAAAAGCACGGCCTCGACGTCTCCCTGGAAAAGATTCCGCAAGCCAGCCGCAACCTAGCGCTCGCCTCCGGCGACATCCAGTGCGCGGCAACGACGGTGGAGACCTGGGTCATCTGGAACGCCAACGGGGTGCCGGCCAAGCAGCTCTTCCAGCTCGACAAGTCGTACGGCGCCGACGGCATCGTGGTGCGTGACGACATCAACGAGGTCGCCGACCTGAAGGGCAAATCCATCGCGGCGTCGGCGCCCGGAACCTCGCCCTATTTCTTCCTGGCCTACATCCTGGACCAGAACGGCTTGACCATGGACGACGTCACCGTCGTCAACATGGAACCCGGCCCGGCGGCGCAGGCCTTCATCGCCGGCCAGAACGACGCGGCGATGACCTACGAACCCTATCTGTCCAGCGTGCGCGACGCGCCCGACGCCGGCAAGATCCTGGCGACGACGCTGGACTATCCGGCGGTGCTCGACACCTTCGGCTGCACGCCGGATTTCATCGAGCATAACCCGGAAGCCGTGAAGGCGCTGGCCGACAGCTATTTCGAGGCGCTGGACATGATCGCCAGCGACAAGGACAAGGCCTATGAGATCATGGGCGCGGACGTGAACCAGACGGGCGAGGAGTTCGGCGCTTCGGCCGAATATCTGCGCTGGCAGGACCGCGAGGCGGCGAAGTCGTTCTTCGACGGCGAATATCTCGACTTCGCCAAGGCCGCCGGCGAGCTGCTGGTCTCGATGGGCCTGATCAAGGAAGCGCCGGACCCGGCGAGCATTGTCGACACGAGCTTCGTCCAGTAAGAGTGCGGCCCCATCATCATCCTGAAGGCCCGCGCAGACGGGCCTCCAGCCATTGCGTTGCTCATCATGCGTCCGCTTGAACCGATCGACAATCGCCTGCGGGTTTCGCTTGGCGTCCTGTTCTTCATCGTGTTCGTCGCAGCCTGGGCTTTCGTCACGCTGACGGGCATGGTCTCGCGCACCTTTCTCGCCGATCCGCTGACGATGCTCGGCGACGGCTGGTATCTCCTGAGCCAGCGGGGCTTTGTCGAGGATATCGCGGTGACGGTCTGGCGGGTAGTCGGCGGCTTCGTGCTGGCGGCCGTCGTCGGCGTCCCGTTGGGCATCGCCATGGGGGCCTACAAGCCGATCGAGGCGCTGTTGGAGCCCTTCGTCTCGTTCGCGCGCTATCTGCCGGCCTCGGCCTTCATTCCGCTCCTGATCCTGTGGGCGGGCATCGGCGAGACGCAGAAGCTGCTGGTGATCTTCATCGGCTCGGTGTTCCAGATCATTCTGATGGTCGCCGTCATCGTCTCCGGCACCCGCCGCGACCTGGTGGAGGCGGCCTATACGCTGGGCGCCCGCGACCGCGGCATCCTCACGCGCGTGCTGCTGCCGTCGGCCGCGCCCGACATCGCCGAGACGCTGCGCCTGGTGCTCGGCTGGGCCTGGACCTACGTCATCGTCGCCGAACTGATCGGCGCCTCGTCGGGCATCGGCTACATGATCATCAATTCCCAGGCGCTGATGGCGACCGGGCAGATGATTTTCGGCATCATCGTCATCGGCGTCATCGGGCTGATCTCGGACACCTTGTTCCGACTGGCCAATCGCGCGCTGTTCGCCTGGAAATACGCATGAGCCTGCTCGAGATCGACGGCGTCAGCCGCATCTTTCCGCCGGTGAGGGGCGGCGACCCGGTCCGCGCCCTGGAGCCGACCGACCTGGCGCTGGCCGAAAACGACTTCGTGACGATCCTCGGACCTTCCGGCTGCGGGAAATCGACGCTGCTGCGCATCGTCGCCGGTCTCGACCGGCCGACCACCGGCGAGGTGCGGTTGGAGGGCAAGCGGGTCGAGGGCCCCGGCGCCAACCGGGGCATGGTGTTCCAATCCTATACTCTGTTTCCGTGGCTGACCGTCGCCCAGAACATCGGCTTCGGTCTGCGCGAAAAGGGGGTAAAGACCGCCGAAAGCCGCAGGATCGTCGCCGACTATATCGACAGCGTCGGCCTGCGCGGCTTCGAGAACCATTGGCCGTCGCATCTGTCGGGCGGCATGCAGCAGCGCTGCGCCATCGCCCGGGCACTGGCCAACGACCCGAAGGTGCTGCTGCTCGACGAGCCGTTCGGCGCACTCGACAACCAGACGCGCGGACTGATGCAGGAACTCTTGCTGTCGATATGGGAGAAGCACCGCAAGACGGTGATGTTCGTCACCCACGATATCGAGGAGGCGGTCTTCATGGCGGCCCGCGTGGTGACGATGACGGCGCGGCCCGGCCGCATCAAGTCGATCACGCCGGTCGATCTGCCGCATCCGCGGGACTATACGATGAAATCTTCACCTGACTTCTCAGCGCTGCGGCTGAAGTTGACCGAGGAGATCCGCGCGGAGGCGATCGCCGCGGCGGCCCGCTGATTGCTTGGCTGCGATCCACGACGGGGCGGTGTGGGGCGGCGCGTCCGGTCAGGGCGCAAGCCCTATTGGCTCGCCCACAGAATGCGCGCCATCCACTCGATCTGGTCGAGATCGAACTGGCGATCCGGATAGTCCGGGTTGAAGGAGGAGAGTTCCACGGTGCGGGCCGTCTTGCGCTGCAGGACCTTGGCCATCACCTCGCCATCGCGGGTCTTCACCACGACGCGGTCGCCGCGCCGAAGCGAGGCGCTGGGCGAGACGATGACGATGTCGCCCTCGCGATAGAGCGGCATCATCGAATGGCCCGAGACCTCCAGCGCATAGACCGCCTCTTCGTCGGTGGGCGGCAGCCGGATCTCGTCCCAGCCTTGGCCGATGGGAAAGCCGGCATCGTCGAAGAAGCCTCCGCCGCCAGCCTGGGCGAGGCCGAGGAGCGGCACGGCGATGGATCGCAAGCGGCTCGGCGACCCGGCACCCCCCATCAGCTCGACGAAATCCTCCATGTTCGAGCCCGTGGCCTGGAAAACCTTGGCGATCGACTCCGTCGACGGCCAACGCGGGCGCCCATCAGAGGCGGTGCGCTTGGACTTGTTGAAGGTCGTGGGGTCGAGTCCGGCACGGCGCGCCAGCCCCGAGGGGGACATTCCGTAGCGTGTCGCCAGGGCGTCGATGGCCGCCCAGACCCGGTCGTGCGAGAACATCGGACTGTCTTCCGCAGGCCAAAGGAATAAATACCTTGTATGTGGTTTGACAGCGGGAGTCCATAGCCGTCACGACGGATCGCTCAAGGAGAGGTACATGGATTTCCGACCGCTGTTGCCCGCGATCCTGAAACCGGCCTTCGTTCGGTGTCATCCGATGCACGAACGATTGGCTTCTCGGCAAAGCCTTGGTATAGAGCCGCCAGCAAACCGGGCGCCTTGCCGCCTGCTTTTTGCGGAACCGCCGCGCGCCTGCGCCTAACCGATTCCGCCCCGTCTAGGACATGCCATGCCTCTTCCCACGACGAGCGCTCCGCTCGCCGCCGCCCTTGCTGCCCGTGGCTACGTCGACCTCACCGACGTTCAATCCGCGGTCCTGAAACCGGATGCTGCCGGCCGCGATCTTCTGGTTTCGGCCCAGACCGGCTCCGGCAAGACCGTCGCCTATGGCCTCGCTCTCGCGCCCTCGCTTCTCGGAGAAGGCGAGACGCTGCCGGAGGCCGGCGAGCCGATGGCGCTGATCGTCGCCCCGACGCGCGAACTCGCCATGCAGGTGACGAACGAACTCGGCTGGCTCTACGCGCAGACCGGCGCCAAGCTCGCCACGCTGGTGGGCGGCATGGACCCACGCGCCGAGCGCCGCCAACTCGGCCAGGGTGTCCACATCGTCGTCGGCACGCCGGGGCGGCTGCGCGACCATCTGACACGCGGCGCGCTGCAGATCGGCAGCCTGAAGGCTCTCGTCCTCGACGAAGCCGACGAGATGCTCAATCTCGGCTTTCGCGAGGATCTCGAATTCCTGCTGCAGGCGACACCGGCCTCGCGCCGCACGCTGATGTTCTCGGCGACGCTGCCGAAACCCATCATCCAGTTGACCAAGCGCTATCAGCAGGGTGCGCTTCGCATCGAGATCGCGCGGGGCGAGACCGGCCATGCCGACATCGAATACCGCGCCGTTCGGATCGCGCCGAACGAGGTCGAGCACGCCGTCACCAACATCCTGCGCCGCGCCGAGGCGCCGAGCGCCATCGTCTTCTGCAACACGCGCGAGACCGTCCGCCATCTGTCCTCCGGACTGATCGAGCGTGGCTTTGCCGCCGTGACGCTGTCGGGCGAACTGGGCCAGGCGGAGCGCAATCAGGCGATCCATGCGTTGCGGGACGGCCGAGCACGCGTGTGCGTGGCGACCGACGTCGCCGCGCGCGGCCTCGACCTGCCGAGCCTCGGCCTCGTCGTCCATGCCGACCTGCCGAGCGATGCCGAGACGCTGCAGCATCGCTCGGGCCGGACCGGGCGGGCAGGGCGCAAGGGCATCTCGGTCCTGCTGGTGCCGATCTCCCGCCGCCGCAAGGCCGAACGACTTCTGGCCGACGCCAAGATCGACGCGACCTGGGGTGCGGCACCGTCCGCCGAGGAAATCCGCGCTGCCGACGACGCTCGGCTGCTGGCCGATCCGGCCTTCACGCAAGAACCGAGCGAAGAGGATCGGGCGACCGCCGCCCGGCTATTGGCCGCCCACTCGCCGGAGGTTCTCGCCGCCGCGCTGGTGCGTCAGTGGCGTGCTCGCCTTCCTGCCCCCGAAGAGGTGTTCGACCCGAACTTCGGCCCCGACCCCAAGGCCGGAAAGCCTGGCCGCGACCGTGCCGAGAGAGGGTTCTCGAAGCACGAGCGCGGCGGTCCCACCATCTGGTTCCGCATGGACGTCGGACGGCGCAACAACGCCGATCCGAAATGGCTGCTGCCGCTTCTGTGCCGGCGTGGCAAGATCACCCGCCAGGAGATCGGCGCGATCAAGATCTATGATCGCGAAACCAAGTTCGAAATCGCCGAAAGCGTCGCCAAGCGCTTCGCCGAGGCCGCGGCGCACAGCGACGGCGACGACATCACCATATCCTATGCCGACGGTCCTGGCGGGCAGGGCGGGCAGGGCCGAGAGCGCAAGGCCTTCAAGCCGAAAGGCAAGCAGCCGCAAGGCACTGGCGGCCCCTCCCGCGACAAGCCGAAGCGCGCCAAACCGAAGAAAGCCAAAGCCTGATCGGACGCGGTGCCGCCAATGACGGATATGTCCTCGGCTTCGTTTCCCGCGTCGCTCGTTCAATAGCCGTCGGGTCCGGCGATCATGCGGACCCCGCTTGTCCAACCGGCGGCGCCCGGCCACCGCTGCTTCGTCCTGGAGGGCCGACGATCCGCTCTGCGGCCTGAAGCCTTCTTACCCTCTTCCAGGAACTCTGCGATCGGTGCACCATTGTTGAGGCGGGGCCGAGCGCCGTCGCGCTGCCGGCCCGAGGGGAAGGCCGCGTAATCGAGATGGTCATAGCGGAGGTTTGGAGAAGGGGATTGGTTGCGGAGGCCTACGCGTGAGCCCGCGTTTCGCGCCCAACACCACGGAGGAGATGCGCCGCCGCGCCAGCGAGCCGGGGCGTGGCCGCGACGCCAAGTTTCCTGCCAACATTCCCTGGAAGGGCTGGAAGGATATTCTGGCGCGCATCATTTCGTCCTTCTCTCAGGACCGCGTGATGCTGATCGCCGCCGGTGCCACCTTCTATCTGCTCCTGGCGCTGTTTCCTGCCGTGGCAGTGTTCGTCTCGATCTACGGTCTGGTGTCCGATCCCACCACTATTGCCGGCCATATCGCCTTCATCAACACGGTGTTGCCGCCGGCCGGCGCAGAGCTGATCCAATCGCAGCTGGAACGCCTGGTCGGCGAGACCAGCACCTCGTTGTCGATCGGCTTCGTCGGCGGGCTGCTGTTTTCGTTCTGGAGCGCGAACTACGGCATCATGACGCTGTTCGAGGCGATGAACGTGGCCTATGGCGAGATGGAGCGGCGCAGTTTTCTGAAGCTCTACGGCTTGGGCTTCGCCTTCACGCTCGGCGCCTTCCTGGTCGGCGTGCTGCTTCTGGTGACGGTGGGGCTGGTGCCGGCGATCATGGCGGTCTTCGGGCTGTCGGGCTTCGCCGATCTGCTGATCGGGATGCTCCGCTGGCCGATCGCCTTCGCGATCCTGGTCGGCTCCATTGCCCTCGTCTATCGATTCGGTCCAAGCCGCACACGAGCGCGCTGGAGTTGGGTGATCATCGGTGCCATCCTGACCTCGATCGTCTGGCTGGCGGCTTCCATGGCCTTTTCCTGGTATCTCCAGAACATCGCCAACTACAACGCCACCTACGGCCCGCTGGGCGCCGTGATCGGCTTCATGATGTGGGTCTGGGTCTCGGCGGTGATCTTCATTCTCGGTGCGGAGATCAACGCCGAGATGGAGCATCAGACAGCGCTCGACACGACCGACTATCCGGAAAAGCCGCTCGGCCAGCGGGGTGCGCGGGTGGCCGATACCATCGGCGAAAGCACGGCCAAGACGCCGCGACCGCACACCGAGAAGAAGGGTTTTCTGAAGCGGCGCTGGCGAAAGACCTGAGCGGCTATGGCGCAAAAGCCAGCGAGGATTCGGGAGGGCGGACGCGCAATTGGAGGACGGCGCCCGTCGGCCCTTGTCCTTAGGACTCCATCTCCTCGAGCAGTTCTTTGACATGGGCGACGGAGACATCCATCGCCCTGATCGATTCCTCGATCTCCTTGCGTTGGTCTTCGAGAATCCGGCGCTGCTCCTCAAACCGAGCGAGCACCGTTTCGAGCTGCAGGCGCTTGCCTCCCGGCCGGTCGTAGAGCTCGATCATCTGCTTGGCTTCGGTGAGCGAGAAGCCGAGAAGCTTTGCCAGCAGAACCATGCGCAGACGCGCGCGATCCCGGCGCGAATAGAGCCGCGTGGTGCCCCGGCGCTCGGGATTGAGCAGGCCGCGATCCTCGTAGTAGCGCAGAGTGCGCAACGTCACTCCGAACTCACGCGCCAGGTCGCCGATCCGGAAGACGTCCCTGCCGGCGGGCTCATCGCGACGGAGCCCCAACAGGACGTCCACATCAAGCGTCGTTTCGGTCTCTGGCCGCTCGGCCCGTTCTGTCTGGATCATCATCCGCATCCGTACGGTTTGGAAGCGAAGCTTCCGAAACAGCGCGCTCGATCCTGCCTTTCGGCATCGAACCCAAAGCGGATCCGATTCCGACACCTGCGCAACTTCGCGATGAAGCTCGGGCAAAAGCCGAATCGATGGACCGCCGCCAGCCATGGTTCCGCCGAACCCTCGAATCCAGCGGGTCAGGCCGCCCGATGCGGACCGGTTGCCGAGTTCGTGTCCCACGAGACCGAAAACCATATCGGGTTGCTATGGGCGCCTTACAAGACGTTGCGGCAGTTGGTCGCTTGGGAACCTGTGGCTGCAATCCAGTTTCAGTCACGGTTGCCTTACTAAAGGGTGAAGACGAGGTCGTGGATTTAACTCGAAGTTAACTTCGGCGACAGTCCTCAGCCGGCCAGGGTCTTCTCAGACGTCGACGGCAAGCCGCTCCCAGAGGCCCAAGAAAGGGATGGCCCAGATGAGAACCACATCGCAGACCGAGGCGACGGCACAGGATACCAGCGACGGCTCGTCTCTGACTGCGTTGAACCGTACCCTTGAGGACCTCGAGACCCGGTTGGCCAAGTTGACCGCAGCGCGCCGCCAGCCATCCGGCGTGGTGGTTCCGCATGCGGCGGCCGCCGTCGAGGATCATGCCCAGGAGGCCGCCAAGAGCCGGGGATGGGAGGACGCCGCCTCCGAGTTCGTGATGCAGCGCCGTATGCAGGACCAGAAAATTCGGGACGAGCGACCGCGCTCGCCCACGCCCCCGCAGCCGGTGGGAATGGACCTCGACGACCAACTGCGCACCTTGGCGCGCCAGGTGGAAGCTTGGCGAGCAGAAGGCACCGGCGTCGGGGCGATGGCGGGAATCGCCGACGAATTGCGCCATCTCCGCCGCGAGGTTCGCCATGAGGCGGAACTCCGGTTCCATGCGCGCCTTCGCGCCGTCGAGGAGATGTTGATGGACCTGCGCGGGATGGTCGCCAACGGCGAATCGATGGAGCTGCTGTCTTCCGAGATGACCCGGATGAGCGCCATGCTGGATGCGATGGCGGACGAGGGGGCCGACGAAGCGACCATCGAACGTCTGCGCGTCGAACTCGAGGAGATCCGCACGATTGCCGTGGACAAGGCCTGCGAGCAGAGCGTGACGAACGCCAACGATCTGCGGCGTCGCATGACCGCGGCCGCCGTGGCGGCGGAGGAAGAGCCGCACGAGCGCACCGAGCTCAAGCAGGAGCTGCAGCGGCTGCGCGATTCGTTGCGCTCGTTGGCCAAGGAAGACGATATTCGCGAGGTCGCCCGGCGCTGGGAAGACTTCCAGGCGCTCTACAACGCCAACGATGCGAAGACCGAGGAAAGCCTCCGCAGTCTCCTCAAGGACGAGTTCGAGGCGCTGCGCGCCAAACTGGAGAAGCTCGCCAGCGAAGAGTCCCTGAAGGCCGTCGAAGAGCGCTGGGACGGGCTCGAGGAGCGTTTTGCCAACAAGGATATCGAGCGGAACATTCTCAGGCTCGGAGAGCGGATGGAACAGATCGAGGCGTCTCTCGCGAGGATACCCGAGAATCTGGCCATTACGCCGCTGGAAGAACGAATCCACGCTCTCGCCTTGGGGATCGACGCTCTGGCCCGCCGCCAACAGGAGCCGGAGGTCGAGCAGTTCAAGGCAATCGAGGATCGTCTCGACGAAATCTCGCACGCCATCATCGCCGTGTCGCGCCAGGCCGTGCCCGTGGACATGGCACCGATCGAGCGTATCGAGGCGCGGATCGCCACCCTGGCCGCGCGCGTCGACCGACTGAGCGACGAAGGCGAGGCGCAGGCAATGTCGCAGCGCATCGCGGAACTGTCGCAACGCATCGACGCTCTCGCCGAAGACAGCTCGGCGGACGATCTGGCGGGGCGCGTGCAGGCGTTTGCCGAGCGTCTGGAAGCCGTTTTTGCGGAGATCGAGCAGCCGCAGATCGACACGTCCGCCATCGAGGCGCGGCTGGCCGCGATGATGGCGCGACTGGAGGATGCCGCGGCGCCGCAGGTGGATGCGGGGACCATCCGTTCGCTCGAAGACCAGATCGCCCGCCTGTCGGAACATCTCGGCGAGGCGGCTCTTGCGCCTTCCGGCGAGTTCGACAAGGAACTCGATCGCCGGTTGTCGGCCATCGAGCACCGTCTCGATGAGAATCGCGAGACGGTGCTCTCCTCGGCCCGTGCCGCTGCCGACGAAGCGGTTAGCCGGATGATCGAGTCCGGACGGGGCTGGGACAACGAGCACGTCGCCCGGCTGTCGGAAGATCTGCGCGCGCTGGAAGTTCTGGCGCGCGAGACCGACGAACGCGCCAACGACGTGTTCGAAGCGATGCATGGGACGCTGATCAAGATCGTCGGCCGCCTCGACCAGATCGAAAGCGAGATCGTGCAGTTCGGCGCGGTCCCGAGCGATCCCGGCCACGAGACGACCGGTCCTATGCTGGACGAAGACGAGGCCGAGGTCCCGCCGCAAGCCAGAATCGAGCCGTCCTTCGCTCCGATGGAGGATGATGGCGAGATCGACGCGACGGACCGCAGCGAGCCTCACCTGGCGTCGGTTCCGGGACCCGATGCCGCCGACATCATCGACGATCTGGAAGCGAACCGGCCGTTGGCGCCGGGATCGGGAATGCCGAATGTAGCGGCGCTGCTCGACCGGGTCCGCGCCGCGCAGGCGAACGAGATCGATCAGCGGCGTGAGCCGGCCGGCAAGGCCGACTTCATCGCCGCGGCGCGTCGCGCCGCCATGGCTGCCGCTGCGGAGGCCGACGAACTTCGTGCGAACCCGTCCGACGACGCCGAGACTGAAAAAGGCGGCCTGGCTGCGACGATCGGGCGGCGACGCAAGCCGATCCTGATGGCCGTGGGCGCGGTGATTCTGGCCTTGATGGCGATGCCGTTGGGCCGTGCGCTGTTGAATGTGGACCAGCCGACGGCGGACGAGGCAACGAATTTCGAGGCCGCTGCCGTACCGGCCGAAGACGATCAAGGTGTTGACGCTGAAGCCGCGAAAGGAGAGGACGCAGCAGCGGAAGCCGCCGCACTTCCCGACGACGCCAATCCCGACGAAACGATCGAACTTCAGCCTATGCCCGAATCGCTGCCGCCTCTCCCGATGGAAAAACTCCTGTCGGAGGCAAGCCTGGCCTCGGCCCCCGCCGCGACGCCGGCGCCCATGTCGCAGGCCGACGAAATAGCGCCCGAACCGACAGCGGGCGATATGACACTCATGCAAAAGGCCCTGGCCAAGCTTCCCGCTGAGGCCCAGAAGCCCGCGCCGGAGATGCCGAGCGGTATCGGTACGCAAGCGCTGGCGGACGCCGCCAAGGCATCGGACCCCAAGGCCCTGTTCGAAGTGGGGCTGCGCCTGATGGAGGGCCGCAACGGCGAGCCGGATGTCGACGGTGCGCTGGTCTGGTTCTCTCAGGCTGCCCGCCTCGGTTTCGCGCCGGCCCAGTACAGTCTCGGCACGCTCTACGAGAAGGGCAATGGCGTGGAGCGCGATACGGTCGCCTCGCGCGATTGGTACACGCTGGCCGCCGATCAGGGCAACGTGCGGGCGATGCACAATCTGGCCGTGCTCTATGCGACCGGTGTCGACGGCAAGTCCGAGCCGGAGACTGCGGCGCAGTGGTTCTTGAAGGCGGCCGAGCATGGCATGCGCGACAGCCAGTACAATCTCGGCATCCTGTACGCCCGCGGCGCCGGCGTGGAGCAGGACATGAAGGAGTCCTATCGCTGGTTCGCCGTGGCCGCGAAGTCGGGCGATGCCGATGCGAAGGACAAGATGGAGGAGGTCGCCAAGTCGCTGCTGCCGGCGACGCGCGACGCGGTTCAGGCCGAGGTGGACGCGTGGACGCCGCAACCCGCCGACGATGCGGCGAACGCAGTCGAGGTGCCGCCGGAGTGGTCCGTTTCGGGCGAGCAAACCGCTTCCGTCGACATGAAGCGCGCGATCCGCAACATTCAGGCGATCCTGATCAAGCTCGGCTTCGATCCGGGTACGCCGGACGGTATCGTCGGCAACAAGACGACCAGCGCCATCATGGCGTTTCAGGAGCAGGCCGGGCTGGAGCCGACCGGAGAGGTCGATGAGGCGCTGATCCGGGCGCTTCTCGAGCACAAGGACGGTTGAGCCTCAAGCCGCCGTTCCGATGAAATGCGTTGAGGGCATCCGCCGAGGCGGGTGTCCTTCTTCAGAAAGCGGCGATCGGGTTTGAAAATCAGGCGCGCCGACTGGTCGCCAGCGGCCGGGACTTGCGCCGCCCGAAGGCCGGGCGCGCCTCTTGCCGCTCGGGACGATCGATGTCCTGGCTCAACGGCTGCAGCTTGAGTAACGGCCGGACAGGGGTACCGAGGAGCCGTCGGCAATCCTCGGGGCGCAGAGCGCGATAGAACCGCTCCATCCGATCGAAGGCTTTGACCTTACGCCCGATTTCCGGTTTCAGCATCATCAGCAGCGACATGGCGTCGCCCGACGCGACCTGCAGGGCCCGCAGCGCTACCGCCAGACGCTCGCCATCTTCGTCCGACCGCAGGAGATCGGCATGGCTTGCGGAGAGACCCAGGGTACGCGCCAGTCGGGCGTAGAAGGTGTCGATCTGGCCATCCATGGCGAGGTCCAGCATCGTCTCGACCGTCAGGCGCTGTTCGCCGAGGCCCGCTTGCGCACCTTTGCCCACCAACCGTGCCAAAGTGCCTCGAACCTGCTCGGCGTCGGTCGCCGGACGCACTGACTTAGCCCGCGGGTCGATATCGGCAGGGCTCATCCCCCCCCGTTTAGCCTCGGGTCGGGCCTGCCGGGTCCGGGGCACCGGTTGGACGGCTTCCTGCGCTTTCGGTTCCGGACTCGTTGCGACACGGGCCGGCTCGCCGCCCGGTGCCGTCGACGTCGCAAGGTCCGAACGTTTCGCCAGCACCGACGCGATACGCTGGTCGCCGCGGGCGGACAGGGCGCTGAGATCGCCAGGCATCAGGACGGGGCTGTTTGCCAGAAACGGCTCGGAAATATCGATCGGGCAGGCGAGGAGGGCGTCCACGATCTCGCGCGGCAGGCGTGGCGAGCGGCTGAGCGTCGCGGCCAGGAGCTGCCGGGCCTCTGGCGACGTGCGGTCCCAGCTGGCCATGACCAGGCGACCGAGGTCCGCCGCCTGCGCCTTGTTAGGTGAGCGCAAGAAGGCGTACGCCGCCGCCGCGGCCGTGACGATCGTGTCGAAGCCGCTGTGCAGACGGTCGCGCTCCAAGGCGCGAAAGATGCAGGATGCGGCGTCCTTCATGAGGCTCCAGCCATACGGGGTGGGCGGTTCGTCAGTCAGAGGCAAGCATGGGGCGATAAGGGTTAGAAACCTATTAACCTTGACCAATCGCATATGGGCCGGAGAAAGGGTCTCGTAGGGATCGCTGGAATCGATGACCCGGAGGGGAGCGGAAACGATGTCAGTCGTTATCAGATTTCCAGATCGCCGATTTGCGCCGCGACCAAGCGCGGATCGTGAAGCCGCCGGTCCCGGCGAGCTTTTGATCCTGCCGTGCGTTCGTCGCGAGCCACTGGGCGATGCGGATGCGGAAAAGCGCGCCAACCGCGCCGGTTCGGACCGCGATAACCAGCTCGTCAGCTTGTGACGTCGTCCGCGCCGCTCGTCGTTGCCGACGATTTGAGCGGCTCGCAGCGGGTGGATCGCACGAAGGTGCCGACGTCGGCCCGCTCGCTCTCGTGATCGATCAGCGCCCGCAGGATCAGATAGCCTTCCTTCAGATCGACCTCGACCGGAATGGCCGTCTCGTCACGATCGACGGCGTTGGTGCGCATGTCCAACAATTGGTCGGCCGTCCCGACGACGAGGTCGAACACGCCACCCACCGACGACCGGTCGTTGATGCTGTAAAGATTGTTGCTCCGTCGGTCGTAGATCGACGCCGACCAGAAGTCGGTGTGCTCGCCGGCAAAAAGATGCACCGGCCCGTCCTCGATCGAGAACCGGCAACTGGCGACGGCAAAGGCGGGATCGAGAAAATCGAGGCGTTGCGGCGGGTTGGCAATACCGCTCGGACCGCCCGTGACGCCATCGATCTGCACCACTTCGTAGAGATCGCCGAGCTGCGACAGGCGTCCCCATCCATCGTTCTGCGCCACGCGGGGAATGGCGAAGATGACGGCAATGTGGACGATCGCCGCGCCGACCAGGCCGACCAGACAGGCGAACAACAGCCTACCCATCGCGGCATTCTCCGCGCACTAGGTCGGGCAGGGTGAGCCGGCCCATGCCGGTGCTCGAACTGGCCGGCGTATCGTAGAGCGTCAGCACCAGCACGAAGCGACCTTCACCGGCCAGGGCGAGCCAGTTGCCGGACATCGCTCCGTCGCCGACCGTCACCTCGACGGAATTGTCCTCGTTGCGCATGAGGCTGCTGGAGACCAGCCAGCTCGGCCGGCCACCGCCGGGATCGATCAGTTGGCCCTCGGCGTCATAGGCCGCCAGCGTCCAGACCCGAGCCGCCGGCGTCTGGCCCTTGAGCTGATAGACGCAGTCGCGCGCCAACGTGCTGCCGCTGGAGTCGCGAACCGCGTGGAACGCGATGCCTTCGCCCAGGCCCAGCGTCAGATTGCCGGTGCGCGCCAGAAGCGCCTTGGCATAGGGATCGGCATCCACCGAGCCGGCCAAAGGATTGGCCGTCCATGGGCCGACGACGATGCTGCCATTGTCGGCCGCCCTGCGGATGGCCCAGTCGGCTGTCCAGCCGCCAAGCCCGAGAGCGATCGCCAGCGTCAGGGCGAGAAGCGGAAGAAACCGCATCGTCCGCCGCTTAACGGGTTGCCGCGGCAACGGCATCCGACGAGCGTGCGGCAGCCACTTCCTCCGGCTCGAGCGGCGGTGCGTCGCTCATCAGCTCCGCGATGCCGGAGAGGACCTTCTGGGCCTCGCCGGTCAGCGTTGCCGGCCGTGGCGGCAGCTCAGGGCCGTCGCCGTCATCGGCCGCGATATCGGCCGCGCCGGGCTTGGGCAGCGGATTGTCGATCAGGGGCAGGGGCTTCAATTCAATGCCGTGATGGGCGGCTTCCATGAAGCGCTGCCAGGCCATGGTCGGCAGATTGCCACCAGAGACCTTGTTGGTCGGCTCGTAGGAGTCGTTGCCGAACCACACGGCGGCGGTGAAATTGCCGGTGACACCGCAGAACCATCCGTCGCGATAGCTCTGGGTGGTCCCGGTCTTGCCCGCCGCCTGGGTCATCGGCAGCTGCGCGCGGCGCCCGGTGCCGTTCTGAACCACGGAGCGCATGATTTCCAGCATCGAGCGGGTCGCCGGCTCGGACAGGATGCGATGGCGCGGCGGCATGTCCCGCTTGGCGTCCCACAGGGCCTCGCCATCGGCGCCGATCAACTGAAGGATGGCGTGCCGGTGGGAATCCATGCCCCCGGCCGCGAACACCGCATAGCCGGTGGCCTGGTCGAGCACCGTCACCTCGGAAGTGCCGAGCGCCATGGTCTTGTCGCCGCGCAGATTGGATTCGACGCCCATCGCCTTGGCCAGCGCCGTAACCTTGTCCATGCCGACCTCGCGGCTGAGCCGCACGGCGGGCACGTTGTAGGATTGGGCGAAGGCGCGCTCCAGCGTAACGCGGCCGTGGAAGTTGCGGCCATAGTTCTGCGGCGACCAGCGGCCGATGGTGATCGGCGTGTCGGACACGGTGTCGCCGGGCTTCATGCCAGCCTCCATGGCCGCCGCATAGACGTAGGCCTTGAAGGAGGAGCCCGGCTGGCGCAGCGCCTTGGTGGCGCGGTTGAACTGCGACAGGCCGTAGTCGCGGCCGCCCACCATGGCGCGCACGCCGCCGTCGTCGTCGAGCACGACCATGGCGCCCTGCTCGACATTGTAGGTCTTGCCGAACTGTCGCAGATGGTACTCGATCGATTCCTCGGCGAGCTGCTGCAGGCCCATGTCGATCGTGGTGCGGGCGATGAATGTCCGCTGCGGCAGGTCGGCCGCCACCCGCTGGACCTCCTGATAGGCCCAGTCGAGGAAATAGTCCGGCGAATTGATGGTGGAGCGGTCGACGGCGGTCGCCGGATGGCGCCGCGCCGCGACCACCTGGCCTTCGGTCATGAAGCCCGCCTGGACCATGTTGGTCAGCACCTCGTTGGCGCGGGCGCGGGCAGCCGGCAGGTTGATGTGCGGTGCGTACTTGGCCGGGGCCTTGAACAGGCCGGCCATCATGGCCGCCTCGGCGAGCGAGACGTCGCGCAGATCCTTGTCGAAATAGAAGCGCGCCGCCGCCGCCGCGCCGAACGTGCCGCCGCCCATATAGGCGCGGTTGAGGTACATCTGGAGGATGTCGCGCTTGCTCAGGCGCGCTTCCAGCCACAGCGAGATGAAGGCTTCCTTGATCTTGCGGTCGAGCGTGCGCTCGTTGGACAGAAACACGTTCTTGGCGAGCTGCTGGGTGAGCGTCGAGCCGCCCTGGACCACGCCGCCGGCCCGGGCATTCTCGGTCATCGCGCGGAGCAGACCGAGAAAGTCGATACCGAAATGCTCGAAGAAGCGCCGATCCTCGGTGGCGAGCACCGCCTTGATGAAATGATCCGGCATTTCCTCGATCGGAACCGCCTCGGAGCGCAGCACGCCGCGCCGGCCGATCTCATTGCCGTGGCGGTCGAGGAACAAAACCGAATAGTCGGACTGGCGCGGCAGGCCGGCAGCCGTCACCTTCATCGCCGGCTGCGCCAGGGCCAGCAGCAGGACGAAACCGGCAAGACCGAGGGTCAGGCCTTCGCAGGCGAGTTCCACCGCCAGCTTGTTGAAGCCGCGCGCCCGGAATCGGCGCGAAAAGATCGTGACGCTTTCCCAGAACACGGAAAAGCCACGAAACGCACGCCAAAGACTGGTGTCGATCCAGGCGTCGATCTCGATCAGCCGCGATGGCGCCCGGCGCTTTGGTTTTTCGCTCAACGGATCCCGTACGTTCTGTTCAATAATGCCCGTGGGCCGTTGTCGCATTGACGCGACGAACCGACCGCGGACCAGCGCCCCTTTCTGGTCTACGCACACGTTATATGGAAGGATAAGCAGAAAAGCATGGTGAATCGCCAGAGACTTTTCCGTGATGCGTGATTTCGGCAACAAACCCTTTTGGCAGGAAAAGCCACTTGAGGAGATGACCCCGCAGGAATGGGAGTCGCTCTGCGATGGCTGCGCCCGCTGCTGTCTCAACAAGCTGGAGGATTGGGACACCGGCGAGATCGCCTGGACCCAGGTCCGCTGCCGGCTGCTCGACGACGGCACCTGCCGCTGTTCCAATTACGAGAACCGCCAGGCCATCGTTCCCGAATGCCTGCCGCTCGACCCCGAGACGGTGCGAAACATCGAATGGCTGCCGCCGACCTGCGGCTATCGCCTGATCGCCGAGGGGCGCGACCTCTACTGGTGGCACCCGCTGGTCTCCGGCGACCCCGACACGGTGCACGCCGCCGGCATTTCGGTGCGCGGCCGCACGGTCAGCGAAGAGGGCATGGAACTGGAAGAATTCGAGGACCACCTCGCCGACTGGCCGGGCGAGAACCCGATGAAGGAGTAGGACGGGGACACGCCAACGAGATCGTGCGCGAAGTTCCAGTGCGCAATGCCGGCCGGGAGCCCGATCTCGTCATCAACGAAGTCCGTCTTTATGTCGAGATCGGCCAGGAACACGCCTCGCACCGTTCGACCAAGCATTCGGCTGGAAAGTATGTTCGTTATGAAGACGAGTTCGCCATCCATTCGAACACGATTGAGAATGTTTTCTCCATATTCAAACGCGGCATGACCGGCGTCTATCACCACTGCGGCGAAGCCCATATGCACCGCTACCTTGCCGAGTTCGATTTCCGCTACAACAACCGCACCAAGCTTGGCGTCTCAGACGTGCAGTGTCGTGACGCCGCATTGGCTGACATTGAAGGCAAGCGCCTGACCTATCGGCGGGCCGACGAGCCACGCACGCCTAAGCAGAAGGCAGGGGGATCGCATTTGGGAATTTGAATTGGCATTTGTTGGTTGAATGGATTCGGATGAGGGCCTGGCTCTGAGAGGAGAAGGCCGATGTCCTGGTTCACGGCGAGCTTTGCCGAGGTTCCGGATCCGCGCACGGGTAATGCCAAGCGCCACGATCTTCTGGAGGTTCTGACGATTGC
>NZ_JAZHFT010000017.1:0-97844 GCF_036541425.1 Consotaella aegiceratis | reverse complement strand
GCCGCTGAGCGCCGAGGCCTACCTGGCGGCGGCCCGGGCTCACTGGTCCATCGAGAACAGCCTGCATTGGGTGCTCGACATGACCTTCGACGAGGACCGCGCCCGCAACCGCAAGGACAACGGCCCGGAAAACCTCGCCATTTTGCGAAAGCTCGCCCTCAACATGCTCAAGCGCGCCAGGCCTTCAATCTCCATCCGTCGCAAGCGAAAGCGATCCGGATGGTCCAACGACTTCGCTCGTTCCATCCTCGGCCAAATGCGATAGCCCTGGCGCTGCGCAAGGCACCGATTGCCCCGGCGCGATGTTGGCGCTAGGGCGTCCTTTTCCGGCACCGAGGCCTGTCGACGACCTTGGCCGGCATGATACACCTCGGCCTAACAGCAGCGGGACCGTCGATGCCAACCAGCGAGACCAAGGCAACCCAAGGCGCCAAGACCCGCGGGTCGGGCACCCAGAGCGTCTATGCCAAGCTGCGCCATGAAATCCTGTCCATGCGGCTGGAGCCGGGCAGCCCCCTCGACGAGGTTCGGCTGTCGGAGCGCTTCGGCATGTCGCGTACTCCGGTCCGCGAGGCACTCCTCCGCCTCGCCGCCGATGGACTGGTCGCGACCCTGCCCAATCGCAACACGGTCGTGGCCGCGATCAACTTCGCGGAGTTGCCGACCTATTTCGAGGCGCTGACGCTGATGTACCGGGTCACCACCCGAGGCGCGACCCAGCGCCGGAACCCCGCGATCATGGAGCGGATCCGCAGCCATCAGCGCGATTTCACCGCAGCGGTGGAGGCCAAGGATGCCTACGCCATGATCGAGGCGAACCGGGAGTTCCACGTCGCCATCGCCGAGCTTGCCGGAAATTCCTACTACACCGCCTTCTTCATCCGCCTGCTCGACGAGGGGCGCCGCATCCTGCGCCTCTATTATTCGACCTTCGACGACCGGCTGCCGCGCCAGTATGTCGAGGAGCACGAGAAGATGATCACGGTGATCGAGTCCGGCGACACCGAGGAGGCCGACCGGCTGGCGATCGCCCACGCCGCCCAGATCGTCCGCCAGATCCAGGACTATGTCGCCCGCGACGCCGGCAAGGCGCGCGAACTCACGCTCGGGTAAGCCAGCGAAGCGTCGCCGTTCTTCACCCTCGCGGACAGGCGTCGGAGGGCTCGCGTCGACCGGTCCACGTGGTGCTCCAAGGCCTCGGTGACCGGACAAGGCCGTTGCCGAGCTACGCAGCGGTCTCCCCAACATTTCAGACGGGCGCGAACCGGTCAGTTGCGGCCGCAACCGAGCCCCGGCGTACGCCGGATAGACCGCCCATCTGCTTGGTATGGAGTGTCGCGGTGTATTCGCAGCCAAGACAAGAGGGCGCACCGCGGCGACGCCCGCCTACGTTTATGTCGACAGTTTGGCTACAAAACCGCTATGAAGGGATTCGTGCCTCACCGGCATCCGCGGCGCCGCTCGTGGCCGCACCCTTGAACGTCGAACAGGAGCCCGACAATGACGACAGGATGGCGGGGCGTCTTCCCCGCGGTGACGACCCAGTTCAAAGATGATCTATCGGTCGACTACGACGCCACGCAGAAGGTTCAGGCGGCGCTCGTCGACGATGGCGTTCACGGCCTGATCGTCCTCGGCACCTGCGGTGAGAACAATTCGCTGGATCCCGACGAGAAGCGCACGGTGCTGAAAGGGGCGGTCGAAGTCGCAGCCGGCCGCATTCCGGTGGTGGCCGGAACGTCCGAACTCGACACGCGACGAGCGGTCGCCTATGCGCGGGATGCCGAAAAGATCGGTGTCGACGGGCTGATGGTGCTGCCCGCCATGGTCTACGTTCCCAAGCCGCACGAATTGGTCGCGCATTTCAAGGCGGTGGCGGAGGCGACCGGCCTGCCGATCATGCTCTACAACAACCCGCCGGCCTATCGCGTGAACATCGACGCCGAGGTTCTGCATGAACTGGAGGGCATCGCGAACATCCAGGCGATCAAGGAAAGCGCGCCGGATTCACGCCGCTTCACCGATCTGATCAACACGTTCGGCGATCGTTTCGACATCTTTGCGGGGCTCGACGACGTTGCGCTGGAGGGCCTGATGCTCGGCGCCAAGGGCTGGGTCTCGGGTCTGACCAGCGCCTTTCCCGAGGAGTCGGTCAGTCTCGTGGCGGCCTTCGAACGAGGCGACTGGGAGGAGGCGCGCCGCATCTACCGCTGGTTCATGCCGCTCCTCCACCTCGACGCCGAGCACGACCTCGTACAATCGATCAAGCTCGCCGAAGCGATCACGGGGCGCGGCTCGGAGCGGGTCCGCATGCCGCGCCTGCCGCTGTCGGGCGCACGGCGAGCGGAGGTGACCGCCATGGTCGAGAAGGCCGCCGCGACCCGCCCCGGCCTTACCGGGAAAGCCGCATAAGGAAGAGGCACGGCTGGCGAGCCGGCTGCAACCCTTCGCTGGAAGATGGGATCGAGACGACCCTGCATCCAAAGACCCGCCAATCCGGCGGACCGGACCGTCGCGGCAGCAGGGCGTCTCGGCAGGGGCTTGAATGGACGGCAACCCGTTGAGGGCCCATCGCGCCCGACGATCGACATCGGGCGCGAATTCCACGCGGCAACGGGCCCCGTCCGGCCCATCGCCATCGACCGTCACGGCTCCCGGCGGATCGACAGAGAGAAGGTGCCCCGGCCGACGTCGACGCCCGTGAAGACCAAACGGCGGATCGCAGGGCCCCAGGTCTCGATATGCCGAGTATCGGTGATCTCCACCCGATCGACGCGATCGATTCGAAGGTTTTTCGCCCGGATCGCGACCTTGCCGTCGCCGGCTTGAAGCCGGCAAACGCCGTCATCGCCGATCGAGACGTCGCGATCGGAGACATAGATCGGAAGCTCGAACGTCGTCAGCCCTTCCTCAAGGTCGACGGCATCCTCGATCTCGATCGCGGTGCGAGCATGATCGAACGCGATCCGCCGGCGGACCCTGTTGCCGGCCGGCTCGCTGAAATAGGCCGCGGCCGCATCGAACGACAAGGTGCTTTCCGTCTCGTCCTGGGAGAACCGCACATCCGTGGCATTGGCGCCGACACCGGCCCGCTGAAGGAGGCCGTTGATCCTCGGCACGTTGTGGCCTTCCGAGCTGATGTGCCACATCTCGTATCGGGATTCGCTGAACGTCGCCTTCGAATAGGCGCCTTGCCCTAAGTCGATGATGATCGGCTCGCCGTCCAGATAGACGCTGAAATGGCCGACGTCGTTGTGGGAGTGATGATTGATCCGCGGATCGTTGCTGCCCGCGATGCAGCTGAGCGTCAGCCCCTCGCCCGGCTCCTGGCGCTCGCGGGCGATCATCACCTGCATGTCCTCCAGCCACACGGTCTTGTCGTAGAGCTGGCCGTCGGTGGCCGCCACCTGCGGCGTCCAGAACAGCAGCCGGGCGAGGTGGACGAGGACCTGCCGCGGATGGTTGGTCGCCGAATCGTGCGGCGTCTGGTGGAGTTTGCGCTGCGCCACCCGCTCGACGTCGTTCCAGATCAGATTGGCCAGAGGACCGGCATCGATCTTGGCGGCATATTTGCTCAGCAGCCCGTGGTCGAGGTCGATCTTCAGGCTGCCATCGGCAAAATTGACGAACTTGTTGTCGCCGATGTGAAGCTTGAGGATGTGCTCGCCGAAATTGCGGAACTTTTCGTCGTTCTGGAACCCGAGATCGACCCGAAAACGCGCCTCGACCAGCTCGATGAAGGCGATCAGCCGGCCGGCGCTCACGACCCAGTAGGTCGGCCCTTCGATGCAACTTCCGGTGTCCTCGAGATTGTCGAAAAACCGGTCCATCGGCAGGACGAGTTTTTCCAGGAAGCTGATCAGCCGGCTCTTGTCTTCAATGACGTAGCAGGCGGCCAGCAGGAGGTTGTGCGAACACCAAGCCGCCCAGTTGTTCTTGCCGTGATACCAGCCGTAAAGCTTCGGTCCCTCTAGCTTGGCGAACGTATGGTCTTCGATCTGGCGATGGACGAGATGGTAGAGCGCCGGCGATATCTCCATCAGGACCGGCTTGAGGAGATAGCAGGCTTCGGCAAGGATCGCCGCCGTCTCGCAGTTGAACAGATCCAGATACTCGTCGTCCGGGATCGGCAGCGGATCGTCGGCTTTCCACGGATTGGTCTGCTTGTGCATGACCATCTCGTGCTGGCCCGCGAAATTGTGCGCCGGGACACACCAGTAGACCTCGCCGAGGATCGCCCAGATATAGTCGATGATCTTGTCGAGATAGATACCCCTGTTGGTCAGGCATTCGGCGACCACCAGATGGGAGAACTGCGAGCGGCGGCGGAAGTAGCTTTCCTCGTAGTGCTGACGGTCGCCATTGCGCATGAAGTCCATGTACATGGTGGCCGTCAGGGGATCGATCTCGGCTTCCAGAGACAAGTCGGCGAACCGGAGGATCGCCTCGACCGAGCTCGCCAGCCGCGGGTCCTGCTTGACGGCCTCCCACTGCGCTCGGTCGTCGATGGCGGGGATCGGCTTCCAGTTCTGCGGACTGATATAGCCGTCATAGAGCTGCTCTAGGGAGATCCGGTCTGCAAACATGGTCGTTAACCCGAGTTGTCATCGTTGCCGGACCTGCAGCCCGGAATTCGTCGTCGGTGCGATGCCCTCGGCGTTGGAACACCGTCACGGCGGTGGCGCGATCTCTCGCGGCAGGCAGCCAACCTGCCTCGTGGCGCAAAGACCGGCCTCGCCAGGCGCGGCTCTAGCGGCCAGGCGAACCACCATCCTCGATCGAGGATCGCGCAGGGAATGCACCAAGCACTATGGAGAGGGAGCACCGCCGCCATCGTCGGCGACGGCTGGCCCTTCATTTGCCGTTACGCAGCGTTGGCGCGACGGATTCTTTGTCCTGTCGCGGCGTCGAAGATCAGCACCTTGCTCGCATCCGGAACCGCAACCACCGCCTGATCGATTGTCAGATCGCGCTGTTCCTTGAAAGCCGACGTGATCCTGAAGCCTTGCGCATCGCTGAACACCACCATGTCGGAGCCGGTGTTCTCCACCGAATGGATCGTCGCCCGAATTCCGGCCGTCTCGCTGGCGGTGGCCAGCCGAACATGTTCGGGCCGCACGCCATAGACGATCTTCTGGTCCGGCCTGAGGTCGTATCCGGGATCGAGCCTGAGCGCGCTGCCATCCGCCAGCCGCGCGAAAGCCTCCTGGCCTTCGATCTGGACCGTCGCCGGCAACAGATTGATCGACGGCGTTCCGAGGAAGCCGGCGACGAACGTGTTGACCGGATCCTCGTAGAGTTCGAGCGGCGCTCCGACCTGCTCGACCCGTCCGTCCCGCAACACGACGATCTTCTGTCCGAGCGTCATCGCCTCGATCTGGTCGTGCGTCACATAGATCGACGTGGTCTTCAGCCGGCGGTGAAGGTCGCTGATCTCGCCGCGCACCTGGACACGCAGCTTGGCGTCGAGGTTGGACAGGGGTTCGTCGAACAGGAAGACGGCCGGATTGCGGACGATCGCGCGACCCATGGAGACCCGCTGCCGCTGGCCGCCGGACAGTTCCTTCGGCAGCCGGTCGAGAAGCGGATCCAGTTCGAGCATCTTGGCCGTCGCGTTGACCTTCGCGGCGATCTCCTGCTTCGGCAGACCCGCCAGTTTCAACGCAAATCCCATGTTCTCGCGAACCGTCATCTGCGGATAGAGCGCATAGGTTTGAAACACCATCGCGATGTCGCGATGTTTCGGCGGCAGCGCCGTGACGTTTCGCCCACCGATGGAGACCTCACCCGAGGTCACCTCTTCGAGGCCTGCGATGATCCTGAGCAGCGTCGACTTTCCCGAGCCGCTCGGGCCGACCAGAACGCAGAATTCTCCTTCGTCGACCTGCAACGAGACGTCCTGGATGACCTTGACGTCGCCGAACGACTTGTCGACATTCTTGAGGCTTACCGAGCCCATGATATTCCACCCAATACTTTCGGCATCAGCCCTTGACGGCCCCGGACATCAGACCACGATTGAAGTGCTTCTGGAGTCCCAGATAGACGATGATGCAGGGGATCGTGGCGATGACGGTGAATGCGATGAAGATGTTCTGCTGCATGACCTGATCGACCCGGATGGAGCGAAGAATAACCGGGATCGTGTAGAGATCCTTGTTGTCCACCGCGATCAGCGGCAGCAGGTATTGATCCCAGATCATCAGGAAGCCGAAGATGGTCGTGGTGCCCAGAGCCGGCTTCACCAGCGGCAGGATCACGTTCCAGAAGATCTGGATCTCGCTGGCGCCGTCGACCCTGGCCGCATCCTCCAGATCCCGCGGGACGGCTGCCATGAACTCCGTGAGCAGGAAGACCGAGAAGGCCCAGCCGACGATCGGCAGGATCAGCCCCGCATAGGAGTTGTAGAGCGAGAGGCCGAGAACCGGCAGCTTGGCCTGCAGGATGAGGTAGAGCGGGATCGAGATCACCTCGTCCGGCAACATCATCGTCGACAGGATCGCCAAGCTGACGATCGCCGCACCACGGAATTTCTTGCGGGCCAGGGCGTAGGCGGCGAGCGCGCTCACCATGGTCTGCAGCGCCGTGCCGATCACTACGACGAGCAGCGAGTTGAACAGATAGAGCCAGGCCTTCAGCTGAACCCAGGCATAGACGAAATGGTCGAAGGTCGGCTCGCTCGGCCAGAGCACCAGTTGTCCCGGCTGGACCGTTCCCTTGTTGAAGGCCGTCGCGGCGATACCCCAGAACGGGCCGCAGAAGACGATCAACAGCAGCAGATAGACGCACCAGCGGCCAAGCTTCTGCAAAAATGTTTCCCTCACCGCGACCTCCTCAGAATTTTGCGATGCGGTTCTTGATGAACACGTGCGCGACGGTCAGACAGACCGTGAAGGCGAAGAGCACGAACGAGGCAGCCGCCGCGTAGCCGTAGTCCAGCCGTTCGAATCCGGTCTTGAAGATCTGCGTCATGATCGTTTCGGTGCTGCCCGCCGGACCGCCGCCGGTCGTGGTGTAGACCTCGGTGAAGACCCGGAAGCCGCGGATGAAGGACAGCATGATGACGACGGAGAATGCCGGGATCAGCCCCGGAAGCGTCACGTGCCACAGCTTTCGCCAGGCATTGGCGCCATCGACGTCGGCGGCATCGTAGAGCTCGCGGTTGATGCCGGCCAGGCCCGCGAGAAAGATCACCATGTTATAGGGAACGTTCTTCCAGACCTGCAGCAGGATCACGGTGAACAGCGCCTGATCGGGATCGGACATGAAGCCGAACGGTCCCAGGCCGACGACGCCGAAGATGCTGTTCACCACGCCCGCCGAGGCCGGATAGAACAGGATGCGCCAGATCTCGGCGAGAATGGCCACCGACGTCACCGCAGGGAAGAAGATCGCCGTTCGGATGATCTTGATGTGCGTGGCGGAGCCTTCGAGCAGAAGCGCGACGGCAAACGCCAGGATTCCTCCGGACAGCGTCGAGCCGATAACATAGATCAGCGTGTTGGCCGCCGCCGATTGCAGCGCCGCATCGGTGAAGACCCGTTCGAAGTTCGCAAACCCGACCCATTCGTCCGGCCCCACGAACTTGAGCTTGTAAAAGCTCATGATGAGGCCCTTGATGATCGGTATGAACTTGAACCACGTAAAGAAGAACAATGCCGGAGCCAGGAACAGCCATGGGGTGGCCCATTGCCAGCGGCGCGTACTGACGCCCATTTTCTGCTTCCTCTTGAGGCGTGGGTTGCCGGCCTGGCCAAATGGCAGGCCGGCAACGCCAATCGAGAACCGAGCGATCGCCTTTACTTGGCGAGAACGCCCTGCCTGTCGAGCTCGGCGTTCACCGTCTCATCCATGTCGGCCAGATTGGCGGCGATGTCGGAGGAACAATCGGCGAGAATGCGATTGAAGCCATCGGACGTCATCTGACGGATGGGCGGCCAGTTCGGCACCTGCGGGAAGTAGTGGGCGCTCGTCGCGTAGAGATCGGCGAAAGTGGCCCACCGTTCGTCGTTGCGCACCGCGAGCGTATCGACCTTCTTGTTGATCGAGAGGCGAACCGTGGGGTTGGCGCCCGTGTCGGCGGCCATGCCCAGCGTCTGCCCCTCTTCGGAGATCAGGAATTCGACGAACTTCTTGGCCTCCGGTTCGGCTTCGGTGGTGGCCATGATGAAGGCCGCCTCGCCTTCGGCGAGTTCGCCCTGACCGGCGGGGCCGGCGGGAGGAGCGACCACCTCGATGACGTCAGGTCCCGGCTCCCTGTCGAAAGCCGCGATGTGATACGGCCCCGAACGATAGATACCGGCCTGTCCGGAACTGAAGACCGGCGTCGCGTCGCCGGTGACGGAGGTGATGGCGGCCGGCTGGGCATAGCCTTCGCAGATGAAATTGCGCGCGAACTCGACCGCCTTTTCCACTTCCGGCGTGCCCAGCGACGACACGAACCCGTTTTCCTTGGGCTCGAGGATCTGACCGCCCGCCTGCCAGATCAGGTCGGAGAGGAACCAGGTCGCGTAGCCGCGCGTCGTCGACAGCGGCATGACATAGCCATAGGTGTCGGCCGCGCCGTTTCCGTCCGGATCCTCCTCGGTGAAAGCCTTGGCGAGGGCGAAGAGATCGTCCCAGGTCTTGGGGACGTCGTAGCCCAGCTTCTCGCGCCAGTCCTTGCGAATAAAGACGGCAAAGGCCTGGGCCGAGGTCGGTACGCCGAAATACTTGCCGTCGAAGGCGCGCACGCTGTCCCAGGCAACGTCGTAGATATCGTCGCCGCCGGCGATCGAAGATCGATCGATCTCCTTCAGGATCCCCATCTCCCGCATCTGCCCCATGGTCGTCGCGTCGGTCACGACGACGTCGGGCAGCGAGTCGCCGACCGTGGCGCGCGCCAGGCGCGTTTCGAAGTCGATATTGGCAAGGAACAGGTTTACCTTGATCCCGGTCTCCTCCTCGAACTTCGAGGTGATCGCCTCCAGCGTCGGCTCTTCGGCTTCACCATATCGCATCCAGACGTCGAGCGTATCCGCCGCCTGTGCCGCGGTCGCCAACGCCGAGCTCAGCAGCGCCGCGGTCAAGGTCGTTTTGATTATTCGCATGGTCTTCCTCCAACGTTTCTCCCGCCCCCGCTCGCCGGTCCGCCGACGGCGGCCCAAGGCACGGAACGGGGCGTCCACCGCGATGGACTGGCAGGACTATAGGACCGTCTGACGGCGGATGCAATAAAACGATTAACCTGCGAGCCAGACGAACAAAACCCGCGTCACAGCTGTAAAATTCGGCGTCGAGGCTGCATAAAAACGCCAAAAACGGCATCATTCGTTCGATGGCGCGGCGTTCCGACGCAGATTGCTCCCCCGTGAACCGATAGGGTATAATCGTCAAACGAGTTCAGAGAGGAAATCGTTTACCCCGCAATGATCGTTCGGAAGAGCCCGACCATTCGTGACGTCGCCGCAGCCGCCGGCGTATCGACCGCGACGGTGTCGAAATACATCAACCGTCAGCAGACCTTTTCGACCGCGGTCGAGGCCAAGCTGAAATCTGCGATCGAAGAGCTCGGCTATCGGCAGAACCCGATGGCGCGCAGCATGGTCACGGGAAAGACAGGGTCCATCGGCCTGACGGTCATGGACATCGGCAATCCGCACTATGCCAATCTCGTGAAGGGCGCCAATCGCGTGGCGCTGGCTAAGGACTATAACCTGCTGATCGTCGACCTCGAGGAAAACACGGCCTCGGCGCGGCATCTGCTCGAGGCGCTTCTGCTGCGCACCGATGGTCTTGCGGTCAGCGGGCGCATTCCCCAGGAGGCGACGGAGTGGCTGGCCGAATCAGGCAAGCCCGTCGTCTTCTTTGGCCGGCCGGCCCACGAAGGCGTTGTGTCGGTCGACACGGACAGCCACCTCGCCGCTTCGATGCTGGCCCGCTATCTCGTTCAGCAGGGGTATTCGCGGGCCGCCTATGCGGGCTTCGGCCAAGCGGCGTGGAACCCGGCTCGACTGAAAGGTCTCCAGGAAGTCTTCGACGAGGCCGGGGGAGAGTTGGTCGAATACGACGTCGGCGAGCCCGTCGTTCAGGCCGGAGAGCGAGCGGCTGCCCGCATCCTGCTCGGCCAGTATCGACCCGAAGTCGTCATCGGGTGTAACGATCTGGTGGCGATCGGGCTGATGACGCAGGCCCGGGCGCTCGGACTTCGCATCCCCGAGGACGTCGCCATCGCAGGCTTCGACGACATCCCGCCGAGCCGCTACGTGTCGCCGGCGCTCACGACCGTGGACATGCGCGGCGAGACCACGGGCGAAGCGGTGCTGGCGCAGGTCGTCGCCATGATCGAGGGACGCGAAGTGCCCCACGACCGGCTTCTCGAACCGCTTCTCGTGGTTCGCGATTCGGCAAGACGCCGCAACGGCGACCAGGGGCGTTAGCCGCGGTGCAGCGGATTGCGCCAGGGCCGCCCTACGAACGTGGGCGCCAATCCCGATACTTCGGATGGTCGGAGGCCAACGGCAAGGCCACGTCGAGACCTGTCGCTGCCGAGTGATAGCAGGCGGTCACCAGTTCCAGCGAGTGGCGCGCATCCTGCGTCGTCACCGGCAGCGGGCTGCGCCCGCAAAGCGCGTCGTGCAGCGCGTCCATCTGGCCGAGATAGCGCCGGCCGACCGGCTGGTAATCGGCGAGTTCCGCCTCGATGCGGGCCGCGATCTCCGGATTGGCCGGCAGCACGGTCCACGGCTCGTCGCCCGGCGAATAGCACCCGCCGCCGCTCTCGAAGGTGACGTTTTCGAAGCACAGCCGAAACCGGCTGATCTCGTTCTGCGAGCCGAGGGTCGCGCTGATCGTTACCAGGGCGCCGCTTTCCATCAGAAGCGATCCGGCCGCGCAATCCTCGACCTCGATCGCGTTGACGCGCGTGGCGACCCGCGCGAACACCCGCTCGATCGGCCCCATCAGGAAGGTCAGGAGATCGTGGGCATGGATGGCGTGCGAGGCGAGGACCCCGCCGAACTCGGTCTCCCATTTGCCGCGCCAGGGCACGTCGTAATAGGCGGCAGGACGCTTCCAATGGGTTTCGACGGTGCCGACGAACGGCTTGCCGGCAATCCCCGCATCGATGATCCGCTTGGCTTTTTGAGCGCCGTCGCCGGAACGGTACTGGAAGATCGGCATCAGGAGCCGCCCAGACGCCTTCTCCGCGGCGATCAACGCATCGGTATCGGCGAGCGAAGCCGTCAGCGGCTTCTCGCAAACCACGTGCTTGCCGGCTGCGAGCGCCTTCTCGACCATGGGCCGGTGGGTGGACGGCGGGGTGGCGATGTCGATGACGTCGATATCGGCGCGCCCGAGAAGGTCGTCGAAACGCGTGGTCCGGTCGGCAATCGCGAATTCGTCGCCGACGGCCTCCAGCCGGGCTTCGTCGAGATCGCAGATCGCGGCCAGACGCCAGCGATCCGGCCGCGGCGCGTAGCCCTCGGAAATATGCTTGTGGCCCACATTGAGCCCGACCACTGCGACCGACTGAACCGTCACCGCGCCCTCCTGACTTCGTTCATCGTCGAGAGGCAGCGATGCCGCATCCGCCGGAGGGAACCGGCCGATACGGCATCGCAAGCCATCGTCCTTCGCCTGATGCCCCGCTCAGGCTCTCGCATCGTCCGGCAGCCAGGAGCCGTAATACGGATGATCCTTGGCGATCGGCATTTTGACCGCCCCGCCGGTGCGGTCGGAATAATAGGCGGCCGTCACCAGTTCCATCGCCCTGCGCGCGTCGTCGAGTGTGACCGGAAGCCCGCCGTTTTCGGTGACCGCCTGATGGAAGAGCTGGAACTGGCGCGTGTAGCCGTCTTCGGTCGCCGGAACCTCGGCGAGCGCGTTGTCCACCTCCTCCTGCTGCTCCGGCGTGCCGGCAACGAAGGTCCAGGGATCGCGGCCCATCGTATAGGGTTCCAGGATGCTTTCGGCGACGAGATCGTGGAAGCAGAAGCGCAGCCGCGAGATCTCCTTGCGCGAGCCCAGCGTCATCGAGAGCGTGGCGAGCGAGCCGTTCTGCATCTTGACGGCCACCGCCGTCGTGTCCTCGAAATCGATCTGGGTCACCAGATTGGCGTTGTAGGCGAAGAGTTCGGCGCATGGCCCATGCACATGGTTCAGCATGTCGTGGGCATGGATCGCATGGCCGAGGAAGCCGCCGCCCAAAGCGCCGCCCCACTTGGCGCGCCAGTCGTACGGTGCGTCGTAATAGGCCGGGCCGCGCCACCAGTGGGTCTCGATCGTCGTCATGATCGGCCGGCCGGTCAGGCCGCGCTCCACCAGGTGCTTCAGCTTCCTCAGCCCTGTGCCGTAACGGTACTGAAAGATCGGCATGAGCCTGCGGCCGGTGCTAGCGACGGTCTCCTCCAGCCGATCGATGTCGGCCAGAGAGCCGACCATCGGCTTTTCGCAGATCACGTGTTTGCCGGACTCCAGCGCCCGCTTGGCGAGTGCGAAATGGTTATAGGGCGGGCTGCAGATGTCGATGACGTCGATATCGTCGCGCGCAAACAGCGAGTCGGTATCCTGGGTGTATTCGGTGATCCCATGCTCGCCGGCCAGAGCGCGGCCCCGCTCCTCGTCCAGGGAGCATAGGACCGGAACGTCGAACAGGTCCTTTGTCCATCCGTAGCCGGCCAGATGACGCGCGGCGATGCCGGCGCCGATGACGGCCACTCGCAACTTCTCGGTCATGGCAATGATCCTAGCTTTTCGCGGTCAGCGCGCGCCGATCAGGCCGGCCTTGGCCTGGGCTTCGAGCGACAGCCGGCAGACTTCGTAGACGTGCTCCTGGGTCATCGCGGTTTCCGACCGGTCCTGGACGTCGGCGACGAACTTCTTGAAATAGTCGAGCGGCTCCTTGCTGCAGTCGATGTACCGCATGCCCTTCTGATCGACGATGAACAGGTGGTCCTTGCCTTCGCGACCAGCGATGTCGACGTATTTGCGCAGCTCGATATAGCCTTCGGTGCCGAGGATGGTCAGCCGCCCGTCACCCCAGGTGGGCAGGCCGTCCGGCGTGTACCAGTCGACACGGACGTAGCCGGAGGCATGGTCGCTGCGCAGCATCACTTCGCCGAAATCCTGGAATTCCGCCGATTGCGGCGTCGCGAAATTGCCGACGGAACTGGCGATCACCTCGCCGCTGGTCGAGGCGGTGTAGAACAGGAACTGGTCGATCTGATGCGAGGCGATGTCGACGATGATGCCGCCGAAGGCCTCAAGCTTGAAGAACCAGTCCGGACGCGACGCCGGCGATTTGCGGTGCGGCCCGACGCCGAGCGTCTGGACCACGCGGCCAATCGCACCGTCGGCCACCAGCTTTCCGGCGGCCATCGCCGAAGGTACGCAGAAGCGCTCGGAAAAGCAGATGGAAAAGATCTTGCCGGTTTCCGCGACCGTTTTCTTGACCTCGTCGAGCTGCTCGAACGTGATCAGGCCCGGCTTGTCGACCATCACGTCCTTGCCTTCGCGCATCGCGCGGATCGCCAGGCCCGCCCGGTCGCGCGGAATGGCCGCAATACAGATCACATCGATCGTTTCGTCGGCAAACAATTGCTCGCGATCGATGGCCGGCGCGTCCGGATAGGTCTTCCGGAAGGTGTCCACCAAGCCCGGAACGGACGTCTGCGGACAATATCCGACGAATTGGGCTCCCTCGGCCAGCAGGCCGTTCACGTGCTCGAAAATGTGTCCGTGATCGATCCCGACGGCGGCAAATCTCAACATCCTGAATCCTCCCAGAGCAGGCCTCGGTCTGTCTCGCTCCCCCGAGCCATCCCCAACTCGTACGACAGGCAGACCATTGCTCAGACAAATGAGCTAAGCCAACCATACGGTGCCGTCAAGGCTGCCCTTGGTCGCGGCAAGCCGTCGCAGAAACTCGTCGCTGGCGGCGACCGAGGCGAACGGCCCTGCCCCCGACCAAGTCACACGGAAATGTGTCACATCTATTTGTCTGCGTATTGACAGTTGGGAAGTCTTGGTGACAATTTCCGTACCATACCAGTGGAGGCTGGTGATCTCCGGTTCGTTTCCGCGAACCGGAGTTGGGAGGAAGCCAAGATGAAAATTCAATCGCTTGCCGTCTCGGCAGCGGTTGGGGCCTTTCTGTTAGGTACCTCGACCGCGGACGCTCAGCAGGTTGAAATCTGGTGCGATTCGGAGGACGCCTTCTGCGGCAGCCTCGATCCGGCGCTCCAGCGCTTCAACGAGCAAAACCCCGATACGACGGTCAACCTGCAGCGCGTCAGTTACCAGACGATCCTGGAAAGCATGCCGGTGCAGATTCAATCGGGCGAAGGGCCGGATGGCGCTTTCGTCACCGATCTGGGCGGTCTCAGCGACTTCTATGTCGACCTGACGCCCTATGTCGACGCAGAGCGGTTTCGCGCCGACTACGGCCAGACCCTCGGCTGGCTGCGCGGGCTGCATCAGGACAGCGACGCGATCTACGGCCTGCCGACGGCGCTCACCGTCAACGGTCTCTACGTGGATCTGACCCTGTTCGAGCAGGCCGGCGTGCCGGTCCCCGAGGACGGCGCGACCTGGGAGGAGTGGGCCGAGGCCGCACGGCAGGTGGCGAAGGCCACGGGCACGCCGATCCCGATGGAGATGGATCGGTCCGGCCACCGCTTCGCCAGCCTCGCCATCAGCTACGGGGCGGAGATGGTCGGCGAAGACGGCCGGCCCGTCGTCGACGAGGGGCTGCGCAAGGCGATCGAGCAGTTCGTCGCCTGGCATCGCGACGGCACGATGCCGATGGACCTGTGGGGCGCGGTCGGCGGCGCCACCCACCGCGAGCTGTTCCAGGATTTCCTGAACGCCGAAGCGGTGCTCTATTTCAGCGGCTCCTGGACGCTCAATCGCCTGGATCGGGAGGTCGCCGACCTGTTCGACTGGAAGGTGGCACCGGCTCCATGCGGCCCCTCCTCGTGCACCTTGATGCCTGGCGGCGGCGCGCTCGTGGCCTTCAAGAACTCGAAGCATCCGGAAGTGGTCGGCAAGTTCATCGACTACCTGTCGCAGCCCGAGGTCATGTCCGAAATCCTGGAGAATTCCGTCCAGATTCCGGCGGCCAAGTCCTTGCAGGACAGCGGCCTCGAATATTCGGGGGCCTCGGAAAGGACCCAGCAGGCCCAGGCCACCTTCATCGCCCAGATCCCGAAGATGGCCGATGCCGCCTACCGGTTTCAGGGCTGGCGCTTCGAGCGCGCCATGATGAATTCGCTGACCACACGCATCAGCCAGGTTCTGAACGAGGAACTCGACGTCGACGCCGCTCTCGCCCGCATCGAACAGGACGTCAACCTGGCGATCGACGCCGCCCAGAGCAACTGATCGCGGGCACGGCAACAAAGGTCGCGACCCGGAGGCGGTCGGCCCGTCGCGAAGGAGCCGCCCCGCCGATCGACCGGGTCCGGATGTTCGACAGACACGGTGCGATCGAGAAGCATCTCATGCTGCCGAACGCCTTTACCCAGGCCGCCTGAGGCGGAGCCGTGCCCGAGCAAAGCATCCGACCGCGCGGCGGCAGGCCGTGCGTTCAGCCGGAATCGTTAGGGAGGAAATCATGAGGACTTATGCATCCGCCACATCCGTGGCGATCGGTGCCCTTTTGGCCGCCGGCATCGCAGGAGCCGCCTCGGCGCAGGAGGTCAGGATCTATTGCGACGATACCGGGTTCGGCTGCCAGACGATGCAGCCCGTCGCCGACCGCTTCAATGCGGAGCACCCGGGCATGACGGTCAATCTCGAACTCGTCAACTATCAGAACCTGTTGGAGAGCCTGCCGGTGCAGCTCGCTTCCGGCGAGGGGCCGGACGGGGCCATGATCAGCGATCTCGGCGGGCTCAGCCGCTACTATCTCGATCTCACGCCCTATGTCGACGCCGACCGGTTCAATCACGACTACGAGCGAACCCTGCGCTGGCTGCGCGGCCTCGATCAGGACAGCGACGCCATCAACGGCATGCCGACGCAGCTCACGGTCAACGGCGCCTATGTCAATCTGACATTGTTCGAACAGGCCGGCGTTCCGGTGCCCGAGGAAGGCGCCACCTGGGAGGAGTGGGCCGAAGCCACCCGCAAGGTCGCCGAAGCGACGGGCACCGACTTCGCCATGGAAATGGACCGCTCCGGCCATCGCTTTGCCAGCCTCGCCATCAGCTACGGCGCCGAACTGGTCGGAGACGACGGCCGCCCGGCGATCGACGACGGGTTGCGCAAGGCCGTCGAGCAGTTCGTCGCATGGCACGACGACGGTACCATGCCGATGGATCTCTGGGGCGCGGTCGGCGGCGCCACCCATCGCGAGCTGTTCTCCGACTTCCTCAACGCCGATGTGGTGTTCTACTTCGGCGGATCGTGGACGCTGAACCGGCTGGATAAGGAGATCGGCGACCTGTTCGACTGGGAGGTGGCGCCGGCCCCGTGCGGTCCCTCTTCGTGCACCGTGATGCCCGGCGGCAACGCGCTGGTCGCCTTCAAGAGCTCGCAGCACCCGGAGGTCATCGGCGCCTTCATCGACTACCTGTCGCAGCCGGAAAACCTCACCGAGGTGTTGCAGGCTTCGGTCGAACTGCCGGCGGCGCGCACGCTGCAGGACGAAGGCATCGAGTATCCCGGGGCTTCGAAACAGACCCAGGACGCACTCAAGACCTATACGGCCCAGGTGCCGAAGATGGCGGACGCCGCCTATCGCTTCCAGGGCTGGCGCTACCAGCGCGCGATGATGAACGCGCTGACCACCCGCATCAGCCAGGTGCTGAACCACGAGCTCGACGTCGACGCGGCGCTCGAACGGGTCGCGCAGGACGTGAATCTGGCGATCGACGCGGCCGAGAGCAACTGATCCCGGCCCAGGGCAGCAGAGGACGGCGGCGAGGAGAAGCTGAGATGTCGTTATGGGATCGCCTGGTGGGATGGCTCGGCGCCCTCGCCGTTCTTCCCGCACGCGTCGTAGAGCCGCTGATGAGCGGCCTGCAGCACGTGCTGGGGATCAAACGGATGCCGTGGGTCTTTCTCATCCCCAATCTTACCGCCGTCGTCCTGTTCGCGCTGTCGCCGGTGCTGATCAACGTCTTCTATTCCTTCACCGGCAGCGACCGGCTGTATCCGCAGGATCGGCCGTTCATCGGCACCGCGAACTACGACACGCTGCTCGACTGCGGCAACTATCTCGACCCGTCCACCTGCTCGCGTGATCTGTTCTGGCGGGCGATCGAAAACAGCCTCATCTTCGTGCCGCTGCAGGTGATCTGCATGATCGGCGCCGCCCTCCTGACGGCGCTGTGCCTCAACCGGCGGATCAAGGGGCGCGGCTTCTTTCGCGGCGTCTTCTTCTTTCCGGTCATGCTGTCGCCTGTGGTGGTGGCGACGACCTGGCAATGGATCCTGCAGCGCAACGGCGCGCTCAACGGCCTGCTCGAATGGGCCGGCCTGCAACCGGTGAACTGGCTCGTCTACCCCGATTCCGCGTTCTACTGGTCGGTGTTCGTGACGATCTGGGCCCATATGGGCTTCTATACGATCATCCTTCTGGCCGGGCTGCAGTCGATCCCGCGCGACGTCTACGAGGCCGCCAAGATGGATTCGGCCAGTCCCTGGCGGGTATTCACCCGGGTGACGCTGCCGCTTCTGAAGCCGGTGCTGCTCGTCGTCTTCGTGCTTTGCGTGATCCGCTCGGTCCAGACCTTCGACGAACTGTACAACCTGACCGGCGGCGGTCCCGGCTCGGCGACCACGCTGATGGTCCAGTACATCTACGAGATCGGATTCGCGATCCAGCCGCGCAACTTCGGTCTTGCGGCCGCCGCCTCGCTGCTGCTTGGCATCGTGCTGCTGCTCTTCACCGGCCTGCAACTCCGTCTGTCGAGAGGATCCCAGCAATGAGCGACGCAGGCGCGCTGAACCGACCGATCTCGGTCACCGGTTTCCTCACGGGTCGGCGCAGGGGACCTGGCCGTCCGATGGACTGGACCGACGTCCTGACCTACGCCTATTTGCTCATCGGCCTCCTGGTGATGTTCCTGCCCGTGCTTTGGGTGGTGGTGTCGTCGTTCAAGAACCCCTCGAACCTGGAGGAATTCCCGCCGACCCTGTTGCCCAACGCGTCCGACACCGCGGTGGTCGAGGGCTTCGACGAGCCACTGCCGCTGTTCGACGTGACGATGGAAAACGGCGAGGTCGTGCGGCTCGCCCAGATCCGGCGCGTCGGCCTCAACGCCCAGATGATCGACCCCACCCACCCCGAGGCGGGCAGGATGGTCGTGCGCGCCGCCGCCACACAGCCGGTCCGCCACGTCGATTTCACCATCCGGAATTACGTCAACCTGCTCGCCGCCTCGGGCAGCGACATCTGGCAGTACGTCTACAACAGCCTGTTCATCACGGTCGTGGCGACGGTGGTGACGCTGATCATGAATTCGATGGCCGCCTTCGCCCTGTCGAAATACCGGTTTCGCGGCAGCAACACGGCGCTGATCGCCATCCTGTCGACGCTGATGATCCCGGCGACCGTCGTGCTGGTGCCGACCTATCTCATCGTCGCGAGCCTTGGACTGGTCGGCAACCTGTGGGGCGTCATCCTGCCGACGGTGGCGACGCCCACCGGCGTGTTCCTGCTGCGCCAGTACATGCTGACCATTCCCGACGAGCTGATCGAGGCCGCCCGCATGGACCACGCGAGCGAGTGGCGGATCTTCTGGCGCATCATGCTGCCTCTCTCCGCGCCGGCGCTCGCCGTCGTCGCCATCTTCTCCATCCTGTCGCGCTGGAACGACTTCCTGCTGCCGCTGATCATTCTCAACCGACGCGAAGTGTTCACCCTGCAGTTGGCCCTGGCCTCCTATCAGACGCAATACGAGATCCGCTACGATCTGCTCCTGGCCATGACCACGCTCACCGCCCTGCCGCTCGCCTTCGCGTTCATCTTTCTGCAGCGCTACATCGCCAGCGGCATCGCCTCGACCGGCATCAAATAGGGGGAATCGCAATGGCCGACTTGGCATTGACGGACCTGACGAAATCCTTCGGCGCAGTCGAGGTCATCCCGGAGATGAACCTGCAGATCGAGGACGGCGAATTCGTCGTCTTCGTCGGCCCGTCGGGCTGCGGCAAGTCGACCCTCCTGCGGCTGATCGCCGGGCTGGAAGAAGTCACCTCTGGGACGATCCGCATCGACGATCAGGACGTCGTCCGGATTCCGGCCGCCGACCGGGGCGTGGCGATGGTGTTCCAGTCCTATGCGCTCTATCCGCACATGACAGTGCGGCAGAATCTCAGCTTCGGCCTGGAGAACATCCGCATGCCGAAACAGGAGATCAACCAGCGGGTGGAGAATGCGGCCCGGCTCCTGCAGATCGACATGCTGCTCGAACGCCGGCCGCGCCAGCTGTCGGGCGGTCAGCGCCAGCGCGTGGCGATCGGCCGGGCGATCACCCGCGATCCGAAGATCTTTCTCTTCGACGAGCCGCTCTCCAACCTCGATGCCGAACTGCGGGTGCGCATGCGCCTCGAGATCACCAACCTGCACGAACGCCTCGGCAACACGATGATCTACGTCACCCACGATCAGATCGAGGCCATGACCATGGCCGACAAGATCGTGGTGCTGCGCAGCGGCGTCATCGAGCAGGTCGGGGCCCCGCTCGACCTCTACAACCATCCGCGCAACACCTTCGTCGCCGGCTTCATCGGCTCGCCGCGCATGAACTTCGTCGACGGCATCATCGGATCGGTCACGAGCGATCATTTCAGCTTCCAGGGGCCGCAACTCGAGGCGCTGTCCTTCCCGGCGTCCGATCTGCCACTGGCCAACGGCCAGAAGGCGACGCTCGGCGTTCGCCCCGAGGATCTGGTCGAAGCGCCGGGGGGCGCAGCCGGCTGGCCGGTGACCGTCAACGTCGCCGAGCAGCACGGCGCGAACTGCTATCTCCACTGCGTCCTGCCGGCCGGCGAACCGATCCTGATCCACCAGCCCGGACAGAGCGCAGTGAGCCGCGGCGACGTGCTTCGGGTCGTGCCGCGCGCTGGCCACTGGCATCTGTTCGACGACGAAGGCCTCAACATCGCACGGCGCTGAGCCGTGCCCGGCGGCAACGCGGCGACGCGGCGGGACTGGCGCCGCGCCCGCTCCGGCGGCATCCCGGCCCGATCACCGGGATCGCTCGCCGGGGCCGCGCCATGCGACCGTTTTTGCACGGCGGGTCAGACCGACTGCATCCCGCTCCGCTCCGCCATCGATCCTCGGGCACCGCGCCGCACCCGCACGATCGAGCGGCGACGCACGCGAAGTCACTGATCAAGGACTTCAACGACGAGCACCCGGACATCCGGAACGCCACCACCACGCTGGAATGGGGAAATCCCTTCTAAACCAAGGTCCGGACCGCGGCCGCCGTGGGCCGGGGGCCCGACATCATGACCTACCACTGTCGCGGCTTCCTCTGGCCTTGCAGGAAAGCGTCCTGAGCGAGATCACCGACGCGGACATCGAGCCCGGCAGCGGCTGCTTGGCTCAGCCCCGCCGCGGGCCAAGCGCCGTCCTGGCATCGCGATCCGGCTCCCACGGGACCCGGATCGCCCCTGGGATAGCCTGGGAGGGTCGTCTGCAGGCCTTCGTCCTGATGGTGTTCTTCCTGCCCTACGTGCTGCCGGTCTCGGTGGTCACGCTGATTTGGAGTTGGATGCTCGATTTCCAGTTCGGCATCCTGCAGCCGGTGATCGAGCTGTTCGTCGGCAAGCCGGTCGCCGTCTTCAAGAACCCCTATTGGGTCATGCCGGTGGTGGCCGCCGTCACCATCTGGTGGACCAACGGCTTCAACGTGCTCCTGTTCATCGCCGGGCTGCGCAACATCTCCGCCGAGCTCTATGAGGCGGCGGCGCTGGACGGCGCGACCAGCTGGCAGCGCTTCTGGCGCGTCACCTGGCCGCTGTTGTGGCCGGTGACGGCGCTGGTTCTGACGCTGCAGCTGATCCTGCAGCTCAAGATCTTCGACCAGGTCTACCTGCTCAGCCAGGGCGGCCCGTTCAACTCGTCCTACGTGATGCTGCTCTTCGTCTACCGCGAAGCCTTCCAGCTCAATCACGGCGGTTATGCCTCGGCGATCGCCCTGGTGCTGTTCGTCATCATCATGGCAGCCTCCGTGCTGCAATTCCGACTGCTGCGGATCGGAGGTGGCCGGCGATGAAGCGCAGAAGCAAGCTGCCCGGCCGCGTGCTGACCGTCGTGACGCTGATCTGCGCGGCGCTGTGGTTTTTCCCGCTCTACTGGGCCGCGATCACATCGGTCCGCTCCGACCAGCACGTCGTATCGGAATCGGCCGGCTTGATCCCGGATGAATTCCATCTCGAAGCCTATATCAGCGCCTTCAGGAACACCAACATCCTGCTCTGGTACACGAACTCGGTCGTGACGTCGCTCATCATCACGCTCGTCGTCATCGTGTTCGGGATGATGTGTGCCTATGCGCTGTCGCAGATCGAGTTCCCCGGCCGCCGGCTCCTCTACGGCCTGATCCTCGCGAGCTTCATGATCCCGGCCCAGGCCCTCGTCGTCTCGCAGTTCATCCTGATGGACGATCTCGGCGCCATCAACAGCTGGGCCGGCATCATCCTGCCGCAGCTCATCGTTCCGGTGGTGATCATCGTCTACAAGCAGTTTTTCGACGCCGTCCCGCGTGAGATGCGGGAGGCCGTGGTGCTCGACGGCGGCGGCGAATACACGCTCCTCTTCAAGATCTACCTGCCGCTCAACTGGGGCATCACCACGGCGCTGGCGATCATCACCTTCATCATGGCGTGGAACTCGTTCCTGTGGCCGTTCCTCGTGGTGACCTCGGAGACGATGATGACGATCCCGGTCGGCATCACCCAGGTCAACGACGTGTTCGGCGTCGCCTATGCCCGCCTGATGGCCGTCGCCATGCTGGGCGCGCTGCCGGTGGCCGTGGCCTATCTGATCTTCCAGAAGAAGGTGACGGAAGCGGTGATGATCAGCTCCGGCGTCAAGGGGTAGAGGCGGTCGACCTTGCAGGCGCCAGGCCACATGGGGCGCGGCCTGGCGACGGAATTGTGAGAGCCGAACTCACAGCGCGATTTCGAGAACCCTCGCTTCGGCCGTCCGCCGGTCGGCGGCGAGCGTGCCTCCGGCGATCGAGACGGCCCGCTGCTCCTGAAGCGGTAGCAGGATCGTCAGCCGATCGCCCGCGGGCGGCAGGGCGCCGGCCTTCTCGATCCCGATCGACAGCGACGCAGCCGTCGAAGCCACGCTCAGAGCCCAATGTCCGTAGCGTCCCTGGCGGTAATCCTCGCTCCAGCCGTCGTCTTCGAAGCATTCTGCCGTAAAGCGTCCCTCGTCCTTGATCGGGAAGACGGCAAAGCCGCGCTCGTCGGCCTCGTGGTTGAAGCGCTGTTCGGCGAGATTGAGCGGAATGGCCGAGCCTTCGCGCACCAGCAGCGGCGGACGGTCCCAGGGCGCCGCGACAACGACCTCACGGCCGCCGTCGAAATGCTCGCCGGACCAGAAGTCGTACCAGCCGGCACCCGCCGGTAGGTAGACGCGCCGCTCCCGTTGGCCAGGCTCCACCACGGCCGCGACCAGCAGATCCCGCCCCAGCAGCATCTCGTCGTTTTCCTCGAAGCAGCGCGCATCGTCCGGAAACGCCGCGTAAGTCGGGCGGATCACCGGCTCGTAGGCACTGTGCGACCGCCACAAGAGATCGTAGAAATAAGGCGTCAGACGGCCGCGGAATTTGATCAGCCGGCTGATCGCCGGCGTGATCTCGGGATGCATCCAGGGCTCGTTGACGGTCTTGTCGTCGTTCCACGAATGGATCGAGAAGCGCGGCAGGAAGATGCCGAACTGCACCCAGCGCAGGAACAGCTCGGGCTCGGGCGCCGGACCGGAAAAGCCGCCGATGTCGTGGCCGGTGTTGGAGACGCCGGACATGGCGAGGCCGGTGCCCATGCGAATATTGTACTTCAGCGTCTCCCAGCTCGTGCGGTTGTCGCCCGACCAGGTCTGAACATAGCGCTGCATGCCGACGGCGCCGGCGCGCGAGATCAGGAACGGTCGCTCCTTGGGTGCGAATTCATGCTGGGCCTGATAGGAGGCCCGCATCATCAACAGCGTGTGGAGCGGCCGGCATTCGCGCGCGTCGCGCTCTTCGCCGAAGCCGTCGATCAACGCGTCGTCGCTCCAGATCTCGAACTCGTTGTTGTCGTTCCAGGTCGAGGCGATACCGTAGTCCAGCAGCGCGTCCTTGACCCGATCCTTCCACCAGTCGAGCGTCTTTTCGTTGGTGAAGTCGAGATAGGCGCCGGCCTCATCCCAGAACTGCACCATGGTGGGCGCCCCGTCCTGGTCATGCACGAGCAGCCCCGCCTCGCGGGCCTCATCGAAGCGCGGATGATCCAGCAGCAGGCACGGCTTGATATTGGCACACAGCCGGACGCCGTGGTCGAGATAGTGCTGCACAAAGGCTTTCGGATCGGGGAACTTGTCGGTGTTCCAGTTGAACACGTAGCGCTTGTCGCCGATCGACGTGTAGCCCGACGACAGATGGAACGACTGGCAGGGGATGTCGTGGGTTTCGCAGCCCTCCAGGAACTCGTTCATCCGCTCCTGGGCGTTGGGCGCGTCGGTATAGGTCATCGTCGAGCCGGAATAGCCGAGGCTCCATTTCGGCATGAAGGCGGGCCGGCCCGTCAGCCAGGTGAAGCGCCTCGTGACATCGGCCGGAGCGTCGCCCGCGATGACGTAGTAGTCGAGGTCGCCCGTCTCGGCGACGAAATGGCGGTAGTGGCCGTGATAGTTGTCGAGTTCGCGCCCCATGTCGAAGGTGCACTCGGCCAGCGTATCGTAGAAGATGCCCAGCGGTGCCCGCTCGGCCGTCTTCCAGACCATGTAGAACGGCGTGTGCTTGTAGAGCGGATCGGTGGTACGGGCGTTGTAGCCCATCGCGTCGAGGTTTCGCATGCGATAGGACTGGCCGGCGCGGTTGGCCGACCCCGCCCGCTCGCCCAGACCGAAGAACATCTCGTCTCCGGCACCCTTGAGATAGTGGTAGACCTTGTCGTCCCACCAACCAAAATTATAGGCCTGCGTCTCGCGGTCCGCCGCCATCAGGCGCCACCGGCCACCGGTAAAGCTCTCCCAGCGACAGAAGAAGCCGTCGAGCTTGATCGTCAGGCGCAGACGCGCGGTGGCGACGATGAGATGCCCCTCGGCTTCCGACACCGAGAATTCGGGGCAGGCAAAGCCGGACAGATCGAACCGATCTCGCCCCTGAGTGGCGACGTCCTCCTCGCCAGGCGCGATCGCCCATGTGCGCGGCTGCCGCAAAGCGCCGCCCGGCAGAACCATGACGCGGATGATGTCGTCCTCCAGGACGAAGACATGGACGACATGGCCGGCGTCGGAGCGCAGGGAGAGCTTGGCCTTGTCGCGGCCTTGCATCGAGAAGACGGGAGGATTGGTCAGGGACACGGATAGAGTCCTTTGGTGTTCAAGTGTTTGGATCGGGCCGCGGCCTCGCCGGGGAAGTCAAGGCCTATCGCCGGGACGGATGCCGATCGTCCCTTTAGCGCGAAGGGCGAAGAAGAAGCCTCCTTCGCCCTTTGCCCGCCTAGTAGCCGAGCAGCAGTCGCGGCAGCGCCAGGCTCAACTCCGGAATGTATGTCACCGCGAACAGCAGGACGAAGAGCACCGCGAACATCGGCAGCAGGGGCTTGATGGCCTTGGCGATTGGCACGTTGGCCACCGAGCAGCCGACGAACAGCGCGCTGCCGACCGGCGGCGTGCAAATGCCGATGGACAGGTTGAACGCCATCAGGACGCCGAAATGGACAGGGTCCATGCCGAACTGCGTCACCACCGGCAGGAAGATCGGCGTGAAGATCAGGAGCGCCGGCGTCATGTCCATGAACATGCCGATCACCAGAAGGATCGCGTTGATCACCAGAAGGATGACGATCGGATTGTCGGACAGAGCCAGCAGCGCATCCGCGACGTGCTTGGGGATGTTGTTGTAGGCCATCGCCCAGGACATCGCACCGGAGGCCCCGATCAGAAGCAAGACGATGCAGGTGGTCACGGCCGCATCGAGGATGATCTTCGGCAGCGAGCGGAACGTCACCGTGCGGTAGACGGCCATCGACAGGAACAGCGTGTAGACGACGGCGATCGCCGAGGCCTCGGTGGCGGTGAAGATGCCGCCGACGATGCCGCCCATCACGATGACGATCAGGAGCAGCGGCGGAATGGCGCGCAGCGTCGTGCGAACGACCTCGCCCCAGCTGGCGCGCGGCGCCACCGGATAGCCCCTCCGCTTGGCGATGATGCCTGCCACCACCATGACGCCGAGCCCCATCAGCGCGCCGGGCACGTAGCCCGCGACGAACAGTGCGGCGATCGACGTGCCCCCGGAGATCAACGAATAGACGATGAAGGTATTGCTGGGAGGGATCAGCAGGCCGGTCGGACAAGAGGCGATGTTGACCGCCGCGGCATAGCCCGGATCGTAGCCCTCCTTCTTCTGAAGCGGGCTCATCGTACCGCCGACAGCGGCGCAGGCCGCCACTGCCGAGCCGGAGATCGAGCCGAACAGCATGTTGGCGACGACATTGCAGTGGGCCAATGCGCCCGGCAGCCGTCCAACGATCACCTTGGCGAAGTCGATCAGCTTGGCGGCGATGCCGCCATGGTTCATCAGGCTGCCCGCCAGGATGAAGAAGGGGATGGCGAGCAGCGTGAAGCTGTCGAGCCCGCCGATGAACCGCTGCGCCAGGATCAGCGCGCCCATGTCCGGCGGAAAGTGCAGGAGCACCGTCGACAGCGCCGACAGGCCGATCGCATAGGCGATCGGCAGGCCCAGCAGCATGAAGCCGAAAAAGGTGACGAAGAGGATTGTGACGTCGAGAAGCATCAGATGGCATCCTCGGACAAGGTGGACGATAGGGTCTGGTCCGCCATCGGCGTATCGCCCGGTCGCGGTTCGACGACGGAGCGGTCCTGCGCCAGCCTGATCAGGTGGATGAGGGCGTAGAAGACGATGAAGGCGCCCGAAATCGGCACGGCGAAATAGATCCACCCCATCGGCAGATTGAGCGCCGGTGTGACCTGTCCGGTCTGCAGCGTCCGGGCCGCGAGGCTATAGCCGCCATAGACCATCACGCCGCCCGCAAAGGCGATCACCATGAGCTCCAGCGCCATCAGCAGCGCCCGGCGCGCGATGCCCGACAGGAGCACCGGCAGCAGGTCGATCGAGAGATGGCGCATGCCGCCCGAGGCGTAGGCCGCGCCGATCAGACCGAGCCAGATGAACAGAAACCGTGCCGTTTCCTCGGTCCAGGTCGTGGGATTGTTGAAGATGTAGCGGGATCCGACCTGGATCACCACCACCACGACCAGGCCGGAAAACAGAAGCACGAGAGCGGTCTCGAGAGTTCTGTCGACCAGCCTGATGACCCGGCCGAGAGGGTCCGGCGACAGCGCGTTGCGCGCGATCGGCGTTTCCCTTGTCATAATGCTTCCCTCCGCATTGAAACGGCCCGTAGTGTACAGCCGTCCATAAATTGGTCAACCAAAATTATAAAATGGTTTGACAGATAGGATCCGGTTTGACAATTTGGCCTAGCCTATTTCAACGGGATCCTTAGACGGAGGAAAGAGAATGAAAGCCTTCAGCATGGCGTCGAGCATCTGCCTCGGCCTGGTTCTGGCGGGAGCGATGGTCGGCACAGTCGACGCCCGGACGCTCCGGCTGAGCCACAACCAGGGTGAGGACCATCCGGTCCACAAGTCGATGCAGTGGATGGCCGATCGGGTCAAAGAACTGACCAATGGCGACCTGACCATCGACATCTATCCGAGCGCTCAGCTCGGTACGCAGCGCGAGTCCGTCGAACTGGTGCAGACCGGCGCACTCGATCTCGCCAAGACCAACGCCAGCGAGCTGGAAGCCTTCGATTCGATCTACTCCGTCTTCAACGTGCCTTACGTGTTCGCGGATCGGGATCATTTCTACAAGGTGATTACCGGTCAGCCAGGAAAGGACATCCTGCAGCATTCTCGCGACAAGGGCTTTATTGGCCTTACCTATTACGACGGCGGTGCGCGCAGCTTCTACGCCAACAAGCCCATCAAGACGCCGGCCGATCTGAAAGGCTTGAAGGTTCGCGTGCAGCCGAGCCCTTCGGCCATCAAAATGATCGAGCTGCTCGGCGGCAGCGCCACGCCGCTTCCCTACGGCGAGCTCTACACGGCCCTGCAGCAGGGCGTGGTCGACGCTGCGGAGAACAACGAGACCGCCCTGACCAGTTCGCGTCACGGCGAAGTCGCCAAGATCTTCTCCGAGGACGAGCACACCCGCATTCCCGACGTCCTGGTGATGTCGACTTTCACCTGGGACAGCCTGACGCCCGAGGAGCAGAGCGCGCTTCAGCAGGCGGCCGATGAATCGCTTCAGTTCCACAAGGATCTGTGGGCGAAGGAGATCGATGCAGCCCGGGAGACGGCCAAGACTGAAATGGGCGTCGAGTTCGTGGAGGTCGACAAGGAGCCGTTCCGCGCGGCGACCAAGGCGATTCGCGACGACGTCGCCAGCCAGTCCGAGGACGCGGCCGATCTGCTCAAGGCGATCTCCGACCTCGAATAGGACGGCGGATCGGCGCCATGAAGAGACCGCCGGCCTGTCGGCCGGCGGTGGAGTCGAAAGCCACAGGAGAATGGTTGCTTCGCAGCGATTGGCGAGTGCGCACTTGTCAGACAAGAAAGACTGTTTGATGACGATGGCGTGGCAGGAGGATCGGCGATGAACACGGACCTGAAAACGCAGCGACGCTATCGCGAGATCGCCGAGCGACTGCAGCTCGACATCGCCAGTGGTCGCTATCAGGTGGGCGAACGCCTGCCGCCCGAGCGCGAACTGGCCGAGAGCTTCTCGATCAGCCGCCCGACGATCCGCGAAGCCCTGATCATGCTGGAAATTCTGGGGCTGGTTCAGGTGCGTGTCGGCTCAGGCGTCTACGTCATCAGCCAGACGCCCGGCCTCCCCGGCCAGCGCGACAACCTGGCCGACGATGTCGGGCCGTTCGAATTGCTCCAGGCGCGCCAGCTGATCGAAAGCGAGGTCGCCGCCTTTGCCGCCACTCAGACCACCAAGAACGACATCGGCAGAATGCGCGAGGCCCTGGACATGGAGCGCGCCGACCTCGCGGCCGGCGACACCGACTATCGCAGCGACGAAATGTTCCATCTGCTGATCGCCGAAGCCACGCAGAACACGGTGCTGCTCGATGCGGTGCGGGACCTCTGGGCGCGGCGACAGCGCAGCGCCATGTGGCAGCAGTTGCATGCCCGGATCGTGCTCAGCGAATATCGCCAGCAATGGCTGATCGACCATCAGACGATCCTGGCGGCGCTGCGGGCCCGCAGCCCCCAGGCGGCGCATAACGCCATGTGGAACCATCTCCAGCATGTGCGGGAAACGCTGTTGACCGTCTCCGACGTCGAGGATCCCCAATTCGACGGCTTCCTGTTCGCTTCGCCCGAAACGAAGGTGGCAAATCTGGGTGACTGACCGCACCCGTTCCAGACTTTAGCCTTCGTCCCGCCGGCCCGCCGGGACCAGACGAAGGTTGAGCCGGCTGCACGCCGCAGCTGCTTCTGCCGGTCCCGCCGGACCGGATCTCGAAAGGATATACGCATGAAGATGACGTTCCGCTGGTATGGGGCCGACGATCCGGTGAGCCTTGGCTCGATCCGGCAGATCCCGGGCATGCAGGGCATCGTGACCGCCATCTACGATGTGCCGGTGGGCGAGGTCTGGCCGGCCGATCGCATCGCCGAGCTCAAACGGACGATCGAGGCGGCCGGCTTGAGCTTCGAGGTGGTCGAGTCCGTGCCGGTGCACGAGGACATCAAGCTCGGCAAGCCGAGCCGCGATCGGCTGATCGAGAACTATGGCCAGACCTTGCGCAATCTGGGCGCGGCGGGCGTGAAGGTGGTCTGCTACAACTTCATGCCGGTGTTCGACTGGACGCGCACCGACCTGGCGATGCCGCTGCCCGACGGCTCGAACTGCCTGTCCTTCGATGCGGCGGCGGCCGACGCCATCGATCTGTCCAAGGGCCTCAGCCTGCCCGGCTGGGACGCCAGCTACAAGCCGGACGAGCTCTCGGCGCTGCTCGGCGACTACAAATCGGTCGACGAGAAAACGCTGTTTGAGAACCTCGTCCACTTCCTTCAGGCGATCGTGCCGATCGCCGAGGAGGCGGGCATCCGCATGGCGATCCACCCCGACGATCCGCCGCGGCCGATCTTCGGCTTGCCGCGCATCGTCAAGAACCGGGCCGACCTGGACCGGATTCTCGCCATCGTCGACAGCCCGGCCAATTCGCTGACCTTCTGCACCGGTTCGCTCGGCGCCGATCTGAAGAACGACCTCGTCGCCATGGTGCGCGAGTTCTCCGGACGCGGGCGGATCGCCTTTGCGCATCTCAGAAACGTCAAGACCAGCGAGGCGGGCGATTTCCACGAGACCGCGCACTTGTCCTCGGAAGGCTCGGTCGACATGGGCGAGGTGGTGCGCGCCTATTACGAAACGGATTTCGACGGCTACTTCCGGCCCGACCACGGGCGCATGATCTGGGGCGAGACCGGCAAGCCCGGCTACGGCCTCTACGACCGCGCCCTCGGCGCCGTCTATCTCAACGGCCTGTGGGAAGGCATTGCCAAGACCACGGCGGCCAAGCAGTGAGGGATACCATGGAACTTCCCTTTTCGATCGACCTCGCCGGCAAGACGGTCGTCGTCACCGGCGGCGCCGGGGTTCTCGGCGCAGCCTTCGGCCAGGCGCTTGCCGCGTGCGGCGCCAAGGTCGCGATCCTCGACCTCAACGAGGCGGCGGCCGAAAAGGCCGCCGAGGCGATCCGCCAGGACGGCGGCGAGGCGATCGCGGTGGCCTGCAACGTCCTCGACAAGGCCTCGATGGCCGAGGCCGCAGAGACCGTCTCCGCCCGGCTCGGCCCCTGCGACCTGCTGCTCAACGGGGCCGGCGGCAACCATCCCAAGGGCACCACGACGAAGGAGATGCTGGAGGTCGCCGACCTCGACGATCCGGAGCTTCTCACCTTCTTCGATCTCGATCCGGACGGCGTCAGCTTCGTCTTCAACCTGAACTTCCTGGGGACCCTCCTGCCGACCCAGGCGTTCGCCAGGCAGATGGTGGGGCGCGAGGGCTGCTCGATCATCAACGTCTCGTCGATGAATGCCTTCCGCCCGCTCACCAAGATCCCGGCCTATAGCGGCGCCAAGGCGGCGGTGAGCAACTTCACCCAGTGGCTGGCGGTGCACTTCGCCCCGGTCGGCATCCGGGTCAACGCGATTGCGCCCGGCTTCTTCGTCACCAACCAGAACCGCGGCATGCTGTTCGACGAGCAAGGCGAGCCCAACGACCGCGCCCAAAAGATCGTCGCCCATACGCCGATGCGCCGCTTCGGCGAAGCGGACGAACTGATCGGCGCGCTCCTGTTCCTCGCCAGCGAGCCCGCCTCCAGCTTCGTCAACGGCGTCGTCCTGCCCGTCGACGGCGGCTTCTCCGCCTATTCGGGCGTGTAGCGCCTTTCCGCGAGCCGATGGTCGGGCGCCGATCGAAAAGGCGGCCGGCCGATTTGCATCCCCTGGCCCCGGATGCCGGGCGGTCGATAACTTGTAATGCGCCCGGCCACCAGCAAGGACCGCAGCCGTCGTCGGCGCTTCATGCACCGTGGTCCAAGCGGATGAAGCGGACATCGGCATCAAGACGATCGGCGGAGTGGCTGCTGTAGACCAACATCCGATCGGCGCAATGCCGGCTGATCCGAGCCAGGAGACGTTTTGCCTGGGCTGCATCGAGATGTTCGGTCGGCTCGTCGAGAAGAACGACCGGTTCCTCGGCGAGAAGCGCACGAGCCAGATTCAGCCGCTGCGCCTCGCCGAGCGACAGCCTGTCCTGGGCGATCCAGGCGTCGATCCCACCGGCCTGTTCGACCCGCTCGGTCAATTCGACCGTTTCGAGCGCCTGCCGGATGGTGGATTCGTCCGTTCCCTCGGCGAACAGATTGGCTCGGACCGTATCAAGAAGCACCGTGGCGTCGTGGAGCGCCAGATGGACGAGGTCGCGTCGGTCCGCATCCGCCACGAGTTGGCCATTGACGAGGAGCTCGCCCTCCGCCGGATCGAGCCATCCGGCAATCGTCTTGAGCAGCGTCGTCTTGCCCGTACCGCTGGCGCCGATCAGAACGGTGGGCTCGCCGCGCCGGAGGCGAACCGTCAGCGGCTCTCCGATCGGTCGACCGGTTGCCGTCATCAAATGCAGTCCGACGAGGTTGATATCGGCGACCCTTTTGGCCGTGGCAATCTCTTGCATCCTCCTGGTTGCCGGCACATTGGCCGTCGGCGCCGGGTTCGTCCACCGTGCCAAGGCCTGGCTCGCCTGCCGCGCCTTGGTGCGGCCGACCAGAATGCGGGACAGGCCTGCCGCCGCCTCGGCGTAGGCGAGCCAGCCGAATGCGACGAAAATCGCCGGAAGCAGCTCCTCCCCCCGCGCCCCGGCGGCTCCGACCAGCAACACCGAGAGAAAGGCCACCGGGCCGAACAGGCCAGCGCCCAAGTCGAGGTCGGCAATGGTTCGGCGCTGGCGGATCATGGCCTTTTCCGCGATCCCGAGCGGAGCCATCGCCTCGGCCGCCATCATCCGGCGCCGCCGCTCGGCCGCCAGCGGGATGAGAGACTGGAGCATCGCCCCCAGTCGGGCCGCGCCGTCACGGCGGGATCGTCGCTTTTCCGTCTCCGCATCGCCGAGGATCCGCCCGGCTCGCCGAGCCAATCCCGCGAGGATCGCCACGAGGATCAGGATCGGAACGATCGCCAACGGCACGACAACGAAAGTGACCGCCGCCAGAAGAGCGAAGCCGGCGGCCAGAGTGACGGCAGGGAATCCCACGCGCAGCCGCTCGAAATCGACGTCTTCGACGTCTTCGAGCCAGTCGACCAGACGATCCTCGCGGCCGAGTTGCCATCCGGCCGCGCGCGTTTCCGGCGCCTCGGCCATGGCGCCGAAGATCCGACGCCGTCGATCGACCTGATCGATCAACGCGGCTCGATGGCCGGTCAGCCGCTCGCCATATTTCGACAGGGTACGGGTGATGGCGAACAGGCGCACCAGCGCGCCCGGAACATGAAAGTTGAAGGTCAGGGCGGCCGGTCCGGCGCCGGCCAGCGCAACGGCGGCGAGAAACCAGCCGGAGACGCCCGTCAGCAGCACCGCGGACAACAGTGCCAGGCCGGCCATGACGAAGGCAATCCGCCATCCGCGCGACGAAGCGGCGATTGCCTTCGCCGGCCGCGATCCGCTGGAGCGGGGAGGCGATACGGAGTGCAATTCGGTCATTCCGCGGCCCTCACGGCTTCCATCGGAAGGGGGGCCAGAGCTATTCGGCGATCGGCAAGACGAATGAGCCCCTCGTCATGGGTGGTGACGATCACCAGCCGCGTTCGCGCGGCGTCACGCAGGGCGTGGCGCACGCGTTCGGCGTTTCGCGCGTCCAGCTTGGCCGTCGGTTCATCGCAGAAGGCGGTCCCGCTGCCCAACAGCAAACGCGCGACGGCAACCCGGATGCGCTGGCCGCCCGACAGGTTTTCACCGCCCACAGCGATCGCCGCATCGAGCCTGCCCGGCAGAGCGGCCTCGTCGATCAGGCCGAGCTGGCCGGCGACGCGCCCGGCCTCGTCACGATCGATCGACGGCAGTCCCCATGCCAGCGCGTCCAGGAGCGTGCCTGCCGGCACATAGCTGTCGGTGGCGATCCAGCCGACGTTCGGCGCCTGTGCCGGCATCGGCAGGGCCCCCCTTTCATCGACACCGGCGAGGCGGCGCAGAAGCCGCGTCTTGCCGACCCCGCTCGGCCCGGTGATCGCCACCAATCCTCGGCTCGGCCAGTCGAATCCCGCCAGCGCGCGCTCGATCGCGTCGTCCACAGCGGGCAATGCCGCGTTCGGTTCCCCCGGTTCGAATGCCCAGGTGAGAGCCTGCGCCGCAGCCTCCCCTTCGGCCTTGGCATGGTAGAATTCGGCATAGCGGCGCAGCGGCGCGAAAAACTCCGGCGCGACCAGCAGGATGAACAGGCTCTGCGACAGCGCCAGATGAGCAAAGCCCGGGATCTCCGCCAGTCCTAGATGGCCCAGGCCGAGAAACACCGCCAGCACGGCGATCGCCAGGGACGAGAAGAAGTCGAGAATGCCGGAATTGAGAAACGCGATCGACAGCACGCCCATCGTGCCGCTGGCATAGGCTTGGAGCCGCGAGCCGAGCTTATGCGTCTCGCCGGCCAATGCGTGATTGGCGAGAATCGTCGGCAAGGCGCGGACGCGATCGGCGAACTGCGCGGCCAGACGCTGAAGCGCTTCTTCCTGCATGTCGGCTCGTTCGCGGATGAGACCCCCGACCAGCACGAAGAAGCCGATCATCACCGGCATGGCGAGCAACAGGGCCAGCGCCGCCTCCCAGGAGGCCAGCGCCACCGCGACGATCACGGCCAGCGGCCCGAGCCCCAACATCCGGCTCGCGACCGCATGGCTGACGACCAGCGCCGCCAGCGCCCCGGGGTGGCGTTGGACGCCCGAGACCATGGCGCCACGCGGCAATCCGGCCAGTTGCCCGACAGCGGTTTCGGACAGGGTGGCCTCGACCTGCGACAATATGTCCGACGCCACCACTGCCTCGGCATCGACCGCACGACGATCGGCAAGCCAGTTCAGCGCCAGGCCGACCAGAATCGTCGCGATTCCGGCTGCGGCCGCATCCCATCGCAGATCCTGATGCTGAACGAGAACGCCGGCGAAAACCCCCATGGCCGCAGCAAAGCCGAGCCTCGCGACCGTCGCCAGCGTGCGCAACGCCACGATGGCCGGCAGATGGCCGCCCGCGATCTTGCGGGCACGAGACAGGGCCGGAGGCATGTCCTTCGGGCGCATTTCGGTAGCCGGCTTTTCTGCCACGTGCCGCACCTTGCTCCTTCTGCCGGCGGACTCTGCCTCTTGATGTGGGCCGGAAGCTCGCATTAGAACACCCTAATATCTCCCGACATCAACTCGAGGCATCCCCATGGTCGACCCGCTGCTCGTGGAATTGTCGCGTCTCCAGTTCGCGCTGACGGCGATGTACCATTTTCTCTTCGTGCCTCTGACGCTCGGGCTGTCGATCCTGGTGGCCATGATGGAGACCGTCTACGTCATGACACGCCGCAAGATCTGGCGCGACATGACCAAGTTCTGGGGGCTGCTCTTCGGCATCAATTTCGTCCTCGGCGTGGCCACGGGCATCACCATGGAATTCCAGTTCGGCATGAACTGGGCCTACTATTCGCACTATGTCGGCGACATCTTCGGCGCCCCGCTGGCGATCGAGGGCCTGATGGCCTTCTTCCTCGAGGCGACGCTGGTCGGATTGTTCTTTTTCGGCTGGACCAAGCTGCACCCGGTGACCCACGCCGTCGTCACCTGGGCGATGGCCATGGGCGCCAACCTGTCCGCGCTGTGGATCCTGATCGCCAATGGCTGGATGCAAAATCCGGTCGGCGCCGCCTTCAACCCCGACACGATGCGCATGGAGGTGACGGATTTCGCCGCCGTGCTGCTCAATCCGGTCGCCCAGGCGAAGTTCGTCCACACGGTCGCGGCCGGCTATACCACCGGGGCGGTCTTCGTGCTGGCGGTCTCCGCCTTCTACATCCTGCGCGGCCGCAACCTGGAACTCGCCAAGCGCTCCTTCGTCATCGCCGCGGGCTTCGGCCTCGCCGCCGCACTGTCCGTGGTCGTGCTCGGCGATGAAAGCGGCTACACGCTGACCGAGCATCAGAAGATGAAGCTCGCCGCCATCGAGTCGATGTGGCAGACCGAGGAGCCACCGGCGAGCTTCACGCTGTTCGGCATCCCCGACAGGGACGGTCGCGAAACGCACGCGGCGATCCGCATTCCCTACATGATGGGCCTGATCGGCACCCGGTCGGTGGATGAGACGATGCCCGGCATCGTCGACCTCGTCGATCATGCCAAGCAGAGGATCCAAAATGGTCTGACCGCCTACGACGCGCTCGAGACCATCAAGCAGGACCGGCAGAACGCGCAAGCGCGCGACGTCTTCTCGAAGACGCAGGGCGACCTCGGCTATGCGCTTCTGCTGAAGCGCTATGTCGAGGATCCTCGCACCGCCACCCCCGAGCAGATCGACGAAGCCGCCTGGTCCACGGTTCCGGGCGTGCTGCCGCTGTTCTTCTCGTTCCGGCTGATGGTGGCGATCGGCTTTTTCCTCATCGCCCTCTTCGCTGTCTCGCTGTGGTACACGATGCGCGAGACGCGGGCGCCGCGCTGGCTGTTCCGGATCGCGTTGTGGAGCTGGCCCCTGCCCTGGCTCGGGGTCGAGTTCGGCTGGTTCGTCGCCGAATTCGGGCGCCAGCCATGGATCATCGAAGGCGTCCTGCCGACGTTCTTGGCAACCTCCCAACTCGGCGTCTTCGATCTGGCCCTGACCATCCTCGGCTTCACGCTGCTCTATGGCGGGCTCGCGGTGATCGAGATCAAGCTGATGGTGCGCGCCATCCGAAAGGGTCCCGATCAGGTCGTCGATGATCCCAGCACGCTGCTTCCCGGCTTCGGCGCGTCCGGGCAGGAGCAGACCTTCGCACCACACCCCGCGGAATAACTGGCAAAGGACCGATCGATGTTCGATTTCCTCTTCGACTACGGCGCCTTGCGCCTGATCTGGTGGGTGCTGCTCGGCGTGCTGCTCATCGGTTTCGCGGTCATGGACGGCTTCGACTTGGGGGCGGCGACGCTGTTGCCCTTCGCGGCCAAGACCGATGCCGAGCGGCGAGTGGTGATCAACACCGTGGGGCCGGTCTGGGAAGGCAACCAAGTCTGGTTCATCCTCGGCGGCGGCGCCATCTTCGCCGCCTGGCCGGCGCTCTATGCACTGTCCTTTTCCGGCTTCTACCTGGCGATGTTCCTGATCCTGGCGGCGCTGATCCTGCGTCCGGTCGGCTTCAAGTACCGCTCCAAGCAGCCGGAAGCGCGCTGGCGGCGGAACTGGGACTGGGCGCTGTTCATCGGCGGCGCGGTGCCGGCGCTGATCTTCGGCGTCGCCGTGGGCAACACGCTGCAGGGCGTGCCCTTCCACTTCACCGACGATCTCAGGCCGATCTACGAAGGCAGCCTGTTCGGGCTCCTCAATCCCCTGGCGCTGGTCTGCGGTCTCCTGTCTCTCGCCATGCTGGCGACCCACGGCGCGGCCTGGCTGACCGTCAAGGCCGAGGGCCCGGTGGCGGATCGCGCAGCCTCGTTCGGCTTCCGGTTGGCGCTCGTCACTGCCGTCCTTTTCGTTCTTTGCGGCATCATGATCGCGTTCGGCTGGTTCGGCGGCTACGAGGTGGTGGGCACGATGGCCGCCGACGGTCCGTCCAACCCCCTCTACAAGGAGGTCGCGACCGCGCCGCGGGCCTGGCTCGCCAACTACGGCAGCCATCCGTGGCTGCTGATCGTGCCGCTCCTGGGCATCGCCGGGCCGCTGCTGGCCGCCCTCGGCTTCAAGGCACGGCGCGAAGGCTCGACTTTTCTCGCCTCGGCTGTCGGCATCGCCGGCATCATCGCGACGGTCGGTGTCTCGATGTTTCCGATCATCCTGCCGTCGAGCACCCACCCCGGCCATTCGCTGACCGTCTTCGACGCGTCGTCCAGCGAATCGACCCTGCGCACGATGCTGTTCGCCACGGCGATCTTCCTGCCGATCGTGCTGCTCTACACCGCCTGGGTCTACCGGGTGCTGTGGGGCAAGGTGACAGAAGAGGACATCGATTCCTCCGGCACCGCCGCCTACTGACCCGCCGTCGCTGTGCCGCTCGGCGGCACGGTGCCGACCTTTCGAACGTTTCCGTCCTTTGGGATGACGCCTATGTGGTATTTCGCCTGGATCCTCGGCCTCGGTCTTGCCGCGGCCTTCGGCATTCTCAACGCCCTCTGGTACGAGCTGCGCGTCGTCCGCAGCGAACCGACGCCGGTGGAATCCGAGTTTCCGACCCCCTGAGCCTGGACGGGAAGCCTGGCGGCCAGCGCGCCGGATCGCTTTCGGCTTGCTACGATGGGCGATATCGAGCTCATGACGGGTAAATTTCGGGACCTCGGTGGGCCGGGCCATGTCGCCCGCCGTCGCGCTTCGAGCGAACCGCGCCAATTCATCCGCTTGATCGTCGGCATGTTTCATGCCTAAACACCATGCGCCGGTCTAGAGCCGGCGCAGTTCTCGGGGCGGGGTGAAATTCCCCACCGGCGGTGACAGGCCCAGCCTGGAGCCCGCGAGCGCCGTGCGAGATTCTCGTGCGGGTCAGCAGATTCGGTGTGATTCCGAAGCCGACGGTTAAAGTCCGGATGGAAGAGAACGAGGGAAAGCAGCCCGTCGGGCCGCGCACACTGCGTGTGCGCGCCGGTTCGTCTGTTCGATCCCGCGTCCACCCTGAGGCATTTGGGTCTGTGACGAAAGGATCGAAGATGGACCGAATTGCCTCGTTGTCACGGCATGAGTCTCCCGCGCTACGCGGCGCGGCGTTCATGGTGCTGGCCGGCGTCTCCTACGCCATGGTCAACGTCTTCACGCAATGGATGACGCAGGTGGCAGGCGTGCCGTCCACCGCCGTCGCCTTTTACCAATACTTTTTCGCCCTCGTCTTCGCGGTGCCCTGGCTGTGGCGCGAAGGGCGGGCGGCGCTCGCCACCCGGCATCTCGGGCTGCATATAGTGCGGGCCATTCTGTCGGCGGCCGGCGTTCAGGCCTTCGTCGCCGCCCTCGCCGCAATGCCGATCGCCCAGGTGATCGCCCTGGTGATGACGGCGCCGTTTTTCGTGGTCGCCGGGGCGGGGCTCTTTCTCGGCGAGAGGATCACCGGGGCGCGTCTTTTGACGGTGCTGGTCGGTTTCTGCGGCGCGGTTCTGATCCTCGAACCCTGGTCGGCGGGCTTCTCCCCAAGCGCATTGCTGCCGGTCGCCGCCGCAATCCTCTGGGCCGCCGTCGCGCTGATGACCAAGCGTCTCACGCTCGACGAGAAGCCCGAGACCATCACGGTGTATCTGCTCCTGCTGCTGAGCCCGATCAACGCCGTATGGTTCGGGCTCGACGGGTTCGTCGTTCCGGATCCCGGCAGCCTGATCGCGCTTTTGGGCCTCGGCCTCGTCGCCGGGCTGTCGCAATATGCCGTCTCCCGAGCCTACGCCCTAGCGGATGCGACCTATCTGCAGCCTTTCGACGACCTCAAGCTGCCGCTCAACATCCTGCTTGGATGGCTGGTCTTCGCCTATGCGCCGGGCGAACTGTTCTGGGTCGGCGCACTGCTGATCCTCGGCGCATCGCTCTACAATGCGACGCGCGACAATCGCCGGACGAACGCCCGGCGAGGCACGCGCCAGATTCGGCTCCGATCCTGAAAGGGGACAAGACGCGACGCAGGGTCTTCCCGCGCGGAGATGGTCGAACGACCGGTGATTATTGGCCGCTCGACCTGCCGATCGCCGACACCGGTCTTTCGCCGGACAGCACGCGATGGATGTTGTCCCAGGCGAAGTGGCTGCGCCGGAACCAGCCCTCGTAGGAATGACCTGCCGAGTGCGGCGACAGGACGACGTTCTTGAGCTGCAGCAGAGGATTGTCCACCGCGACGGGCTCCTGATGAAAGACGTCCAGGCCGGCACCGGCGATCCGGGTTTCGCGGAGAGCCTCCGCAAGGACATCTTCATCGACGATCTCGCCGCGGCTGGGATTGATGAGGACCGCGTTGGGCTTCATCAACCCCAGTTCCTCACGGCCGATGAGGCCGAGGCTCTCTTTGGTCAGCGGAAGATGCAGGCTGACGATGTCGGCCGCCTGCAACAGCTCCTTCAACGTCATGCGCCGAGCCTGGAGGTCGTTTTCCATCTCGGAATTCTCGATCGGATCGAAATAGACGATATCGGTCTCGAAGGCCTTCAGGCGGCGAGCGACCTTCCGGCCGATATTGCCCGCTCCCACGATACCGACGGTCTTGCCGGCGACCTCATAAGTGCTGAAGCTGCTGATCGGACTGCGCCATGTACCCGCGCGGACCGACGCGTCGCATTCGTTCAGACGGCGATAGAGCGCCAGCAGCATGGCAACGGTGTGCTCGGCCACAGCCCAGGCATTGGTGCCGCCGTTGGTGGCGACGACGGCGCCGAGCTCCGACGCCAATTTCAGGTCGATCTTGTCGAAACCCGCCGAAAAGAGCTGCAGCAGCCGCAGCGCCCGGCATTGGCTCAGAACGGCATTGGAGATTTCTCCAGGATGCAGGACCACGAATTCTGCATCATGGAGCGCCGCGATCTTCTCCTCCTCGGAGGCCGAAGTCAGCAGGCAGTCGGTTTCGAATCCTGATGGAGCGACGCTGCGAAAGATCTCCGCCACCTCCGGCAGACGCGTGATCATCACCACCTTGTGCATGTCATGATTCCGTTCTTGGGTTGGGCCGGAATGCCATGGCTTCTCGATCCGCCACGCTCCGTCGTTCACGTCGTGAGATTGATGAGGCTGGCGGCTTCGTCTTCGCGCCGCCTTTCGACACAGGATGTCGGCACCCCGTGCGCCGCCAGGAGGTGGGGCCGCCGTCGTCACCAAGATCCGCGGACCGTGCGGGCCACGGACTGGCGAAGAACCTCGGGTTTCAGACAGTCATAGGGCGCCCACGTCGCGGAGAACGGTGGCGATCTCGGCACGGGCCGCCTCGGTCAGCGGCTGTTGCGGCAGCAGCGGCGGACCGACCGGAAATCCCTGCAGTTCGAGCGCGGTCTTGACGCAGGCCGCAAGCGAGTACTTCGCGAAGATCTCGTTCACCCGCCACAGCGGACGTTGCAACTCCATGGCGCGGGACCAGTCCGCGCGTCTGGCCGCGTCGTAAAGGGCGATGCTCTGTTTGGGGATCAGGCAGGCCGGTCCCGCCATCCACCCCACGCCCCCGATCATCATCACGCAGACCGGAATGTGCGCCGACGCCGCGAAGACATCCATTCGACCGCGCGTGCGTTCGATGATCGAAAGGAGTCGGCCGGTGTTGGTGGATGCGTCCTTGATGTAGCGGATGTTCTCGACATGGCTCAGCCGCTCGATGACCGCCAGCGACAAGTCGGAGCGCTGAAACTGCGGATTGGTGTAGATGACCACCGGCCGCCCTTTTGCAGCCCTCGCGATCGCGGTGAAGTAGGCTTCCACACCCTCTTCCCCGATCGGGAAGTAGCTCTCCAGGACAGCCAGAATACCGTCGGCGCCTGCCTCGACCATATGGTCCGTCTGCGCCACGGCGTCATGGGTCGCGGTGGCCGCGACACCGGCGATCACCGGCACCCGCCCCTTGGTGGCGGCAACGACGGTCTCGACCACCTCGCGTTTCTGTGCCCAGTCGAGATAGGCGAACTCGCCGGTGCTTCCGAGCGGCGTCAGGCCATGAACCCCCGCGCCGATCAGATGCTCGACCAGGTCATGCAAGACCTCTTTCATCACCTCGCCGGACGGGCCGATCGGTGAGACGAGGTATGGAAATACGCCGCTGAAGGCCATGCCGGTTCTCCCTGACGGGGCATCGAGCTGATTTGCGGAGGCGGTTCTGCGTCCCGCCTGGCCGAAGACGCCCCTTGCGAGCGGTTGCGACGGGCATCGTCGCTAGGTCGGCCGTAAGGGACTGGCCGGTCGAGCGTTTTGCCGCCTAACGGTCGTCCTGATCCAGATCCGCCTGCATCTTAGCGAAATGAGAACGCAATTTATCGTAGGCTCTCTTTTTGTGACTGAGAATGAGATCATAGACTCCATGGCCGTCCTTCTTTTCGATGAGCGCTATGATTTCATCATGTTCTTGAACCGAATTGATCATTATATCTGGAAACATCTTGAAGACGCTTTTCGTATACAACTGTATCCGATGCAGTTCATTGATGAGCTTGATGATATATTCATTACCGCAGGAATTGACAATAATGCTGTGAAATTCCCGGTTGGCGTCCGAATAATCGATGTAATTGTTGGCTTGCGCGAACCGGGTGCATTTTTCGCGCGCGGCCCGCAGCGCGGCCACCAAGTCCGGCGTTGCGCGTTCCGCCGCCAATTTTGCAGCCAGAGGCTCTAAGACTTCTCGGACCTCCAGCATATCCTGCATTTCCTTGAGCGACAGTTTCTTGACGATCGAGCCTTTATGCGGGCTCATTTCGATCAGATCTTCCGCCGCCAACTCTTTCAGAGCTTCGCGCACAGGAATATCGCTGCTCCCATATAACACAGCCAACTCGCGAATTTTTAAACGCGTATCGGCTTTCAATTCCCCGGACAGAATTCTACTTTTCACGTCAGAATAAATTGTTTCGGCTTTCGTCCTCATCGAAAGTCGAACTGGATTCACGGCAGGGGACGGGAATTGCGACATACGAAATATCTTTCAGCGACTCTGTCGGGAACGCCAATATAGTCGTATTTTCCACGTCGGTGTGAGAATGGCGGATCGGACGGGTGTCATCACCCAAGAGCCTGCCGCATGCGTTGCGCCGATGACACGCGCTGGGATCGCCGCCGAGGCCGCGCGGCCAAAGGTGCTGGCCGGCCATTGTCCCGATCCTCCGCCCCGCGGGACGTCTCTGCCGATGAGCGAAAGCTCGGTGGACCCGCGAGCCCATCGCGGCCTTCGCCGTCGAGACCGAGCCGAATGCAACGGCGGGTGGCCGGTTCTGTCCGAAGATTGCGCTGGCGCCCTGTCTTGAGGACGCAGGATGCTGCCATCGAACCCTCGGCGAAATCCGCATTGGAGAGACGCGCATCATAGGTTCTGCAAGTATTGCGTCAGCGGAGCAATGGTCGCGCTGGAATCCATGCCGCGAATGAAATCGAGCACGGTGTTCGACGCCTCGCCATCGACCGCCGTGACCTGATCGAGGAACTTTCGATCCAGCGCCGCGTAATCGGCGACGTCGGTCGAATCCATCACCTGCTCGCTATAGACCTGGCCATCCGCCATCTCCACCGTGACCTGCGCCTGTCGCCTGGGAAAGCGAGCGGTCGCTTCGTCGCTTTCGACGACGCTCACCTTCCTGGCCAGTGAGAGGACTTCGGAGCTGCGCAGGATCTCGGGCCTGAATTCCGCCAGGGACACGCGGCCGAACTTGATGGCCACGGCGATACAATACGGCAGCGAGAACTTGGCTTCTGTCTCGCTTGCCGATTTGAGCGCGGCCGTCAGAGATACCGCGACGTGATAGGTCTCGACCCGGACGTCCTTGATCTGATCGGCCTTCGGCGAATGCTTCCGCAATAGCGAGAACAGCGCGTCCAGAGGCGAATTGGTATGCCCACACGAGGCATAGACCTTATAGAATGCGGTGTCGGACAGCAGCGTCGCTTCGCTCGGCGCCTGGATATCGAAGGCTTCCTCGCGGCTCGTCGCTTTGAGAAATCCCTTGTCGCCGGCGATCGCCTGGGGCGACCCCGTGAAGCCCTTTTGAGCCAGCATCGCGGCATGGATCCCGTTCTGGCAGGCATGACCGACATTCAGGGCCTTGGCATGCGTGCCGAACGACGCCACCAGGCCGCCGGTGAGTGTTGCGGCGATGCCCAGGGCATTGCTCGTTTGCGCCGCAGTGAGCCTCATCAGGGAAGCGGCCGTCGCGGCAGCGGCGAAGGTGCCGCAGGTGCTGGTCGTATGCCAGTAGGCGTAATGGGATGGATTGACCGCCCGGCCCAGCCGGATGAAGACGTCGTATCCGAGGATCAGCGACTTCAGAAAATCGGCACCGGTCGCCTGTCGCGCTTCTCCCAGCGCCAGGGCGACCGGCAGCGTCACGGAGCCGGGATGGCCGATCGCTTGCCGGTGGCCATCGTCCAGTTCCGAGACATGGCCGACGATGCCGTTGACCATGGCGGCGCTGGCGGCCGGATAGAGTCCCTCGGCCCCGATCATGGTGGCCTCCGGCCGACCACCGGTTTGACCGAACACGTTGCGTGCGATGCCGCACGCGTCATAATCGCGTCCGGCCGCCGCGCACCCCAGCCAGTCGATCACGCGGTACTTGATATCGGTGACCAGGCGCTGCGGAATACGGTCCATGTCGCATTCGCAAACGAAGCGCGCGAGATCGTCTTGAAGGGATTGGTCCATCTCAAACCTTCCGGATTGGCTTGCCAGCAGCGAGCCGGTCCTTCTTGGATCCCGTGGCTATGCCGCTCTGTTCCGAGCGGCGGAAATCACGACGAGCCGATCGATAGCTCTCGGGAAACGCCATGTTCCCCCGCGAAAGAGGTTGTTCCGGAAGGCGGCGTCGCAGCCGCCTTCCGAAGGGATGCCCTGCGACCCTCAGGGCAACACCAGCACGAACGTGAGGACAAAGGTCACCAGCGTGCACAGGATCAGCTGGATCGCGTTGCGCTTCACGATCTGGAAGGGTGACACCCCCGCGATGCCGGCCACGGCCACGATCGCGCCGGTCACCGGCGAAAGCGTGCGTCCGATGCCCGTCATGATCTGCAGAGGCAGCAGCATGGCCGCCGCGGGGATGCCCAGCCTGGCCGCGATCTCCGGGATCAGCGCGGCGAAGGAGAAGAACGGCGCGTTTCCGGATCCCATCAGGAAGGCGACGATGCCGATGATGAGGCCCATGACGACGATCATGAAGCCGGCTCCAAGGTTCGCCGTCTCCGCACCGGCGATCAGCGAGTTGACGGCGCCCGTCGCAATCAGCCCCTCTCCGAAGACTTGTCCGGCGACGATCAGCGCCACCACGACGGCGAGCTGCGTTCCCATGCCCTCAAAGAAGTTCTTCAGCCCACCCAGGACTTCGAGCGTATTGCGCCGCCGGGCGAGATCGAACAGCATCGCGATCAGGACGCTGAGGACGATCGCCGTCGGCACGCCGACCTTGATGTCGACGCCGAAGCGGCCGAGCACGATCGGGTTGAACGCCAGCAGGATGGCCAGAGGAATGATCGGAAGCAGGGCGTAGATCTTCGGAACGCCCGTCTGCCCACCGTCCAGTTGCTCATTGCGGAACCGCTCCCGCAGGATCAGATCTTCCGGGTCGGGACCCTCGCGGCGCTCCCAGAACCGTTGCACGAAATAGTGCGACACGAGCATGACGAGCAAGAGCGGGACGTAGATCTGCAGCTGCCAGTTAAAGAAGTACTCGGCCCAGGTTATGCTGGCGGTCTTTGCCGCCAGCAGGCAGTTGGCCGAGCCCGGCCCCAGATCGAAGAAGCGGCTCGACCCGATGATGGCGACCGCCGTCATGCGGGAAACGCCCGCGCGGATCATCACCGGATAGAGGGTCACCATCAGCATCAGCGCCAGCCCGGATGCGCTGGGAATGGCAAATCCGATGAGCTGGCTGACCACGAAGCCCATGCAGGCCAGCAGGTAGGGGGATTTGATGTATCGCAGTGGCCCGCCGACCACGGAATAGAGCGCCTGTCCGGCCGACAAAGTATCCATGTACTTTGAAAAGCCGCCCATCGCCATGATCGACAGGCCAAGTCCGCCAAGATTGTCGGACATGATATTTTCGACGACCAGGAAGATGTCGAAGAAACGACTCCCGGTCGACTTTTCCACGCTGAGGCCCGGATCCAGGTCCAGCAACACGGAGGCACCCAGCAAGACGACGCCTGCACAAAGCAGAACCGCGGTTGCATAGCCCTTTCGAGCGATCATCCAGGCGACCCAGACGATCACGATAATAGACAGTAATAATCCCATGTTGACCCCCCCAGAGAACAACTTCTGAAAGTTGTCCCCGGCGAATACCTACTTCACAGTTTCTTTTGGCGATTCGGCGATGGATTTGTCGGTCAGTTCCTGGCCGATGCCCGGGAGATCGGGAATCTCGTACACGCCGTTCTTCGGCAGATAGTCGTACTTGCAGGTGTTCCTGTTCCCCTCCAGGAGCGCATAGCGGTGCAGTTCGTGGATGCCGAAGTTGGGAATGGCGCATTCCAACTGCAGGGAAGCCGCCGTCATGATGGGCCCGCCGCAGACATGGATCTGGCAGGTCGTATCGTAGATGTGGCCCATGTCGCAGATCTTCTTGGCTTCGCTGAAGCCTCCGCAGGTGCCGAGATCCGGCTGGATCAGGTCAATGATGTGCTCTTCGAAGAAGGGCCGGAATCCCCAGCGCGTGTAGATGCGCTCGCCCGCGGCGATCGGGATGTTGACGTTCTCTTTGACCTGCTTGAGCTGCCCTGGATTGAGCGCCATCACGGGTTCTTCGTAGGCGGAAATGCGAAGGTCTTCGATCATCTTGCCGAAGCGGATGGCCGAGGCGGTGTCGGTCAGCGCATGCGCTTCCACGATGATGTCCATGCCGTCGCCGACGGCCTCGCGGATCGCCTGAAGGCGCTTGTAGCCGACCATGAGGTCGCGGTCGGCGAAGACGCCCGTCAGGTCGCGCGTTTTGGCCCGCCCCTGTTCGTCGATCTCGTTCACATCGACTTTGATGGCGTCGTAGCCCTCGGCCAGCGCCTTTTCCGCCGCCGCCGCGTACTGGGCAGGCGTGGTCAGGATTTCCTTCTTGGCGGCACCGCCCCAGCCGAACTGCAACTGGCTGGCATAGGTGCGCAGCGTGTCGCGGAATTTACCGCCGAACAGCTGATAGCATGGGACGTTCAGCGCCTTTCCCTTGATGTCCCACAGCGCGATATCGATGGCGCTCATGCCGGCCGAGACGACCGTGCCGCCGCCCTGACCCCAGAAGGTCTTCTTCTGCATCTTGTCCCAGATCTTCTCGGTCTGCATGGGATCCATGCCGATCAAGAGGCTGGCGAGATCCTTGGCCATGCCGAAGCCGGCCGAGGCGCCGACACCATAGGCCATCCCGACTTCGCCGAAGCCGGAAATGCCCTCGTCCGTGTTGATCCTCACGACCACGGGACGCCATTTCGCGACGGCGGACTGCAAGGGATTTGCGACGTCTATGACGTCGACACTGACAATTTTCATTCTCTGTCTCCCACCAACGGATGCGACCGGAAAATTCGAATACGCGAGCGGCTCATTGGGCTTGCGTATTAGCTATTATATATAATATATGATTTTGAGACGAGCAACACCGCCGCCGCCTGTCCGCATGTGACAAACCGTCAGGGGCCCTCCAATGACATCCAGCGTCTTCGACTCATCCCTCCTCCAGAACGTCTGGTCGACACCTGAAATGCGGGAGGTCTTCTCCGAGAAGAACCGCATGCAGAAGTGGCTCGACTACGAGGCCGCGCTGGCCATCGAGCAGGGCGCGCTGGGGATCATTCCGCAGGAGGCCGCCGATGAGATCGCCGAGCGCGCCAAGGTCGAGTATCTCGACCACGCCCTCATTCTGAAGGAGACCGCCCGGACCAAGCACGCGCTGGTGCCGACCGTGCGGGGGCTCGAGCACGCCTGCCGCAACGGGCACGGCGAATACGTGCACTTCGGCCCGACCACCCAGGATGTCGTCGATACCGGGCTCATGCTCCAGCTCAAGCAGGCCCATGCGATCATCAAGCGCGATCTCAAAACGATCGGCCAGCATCTCTATAGGCTCAGCGAAGAGCACCGGAACACGCCGATGACCGGCCGCACGCTGGCCTTGCAGGCGCTCCCGATCACCTTCGGGCACAAGGCTGCGATCTGGCTGACGGAGCTATGCCGCCATCATCAGCGGCTGGTCGACCTGGAGAAGCGGACCTTCGTGGGCAGCGTGGTCGGCGCGGTCGGCACCAAGGCCTCCTTCGGCGAGCATGCCGACGAGATCGAGCAGCGCGTGCTGGCGCGGCTGGGCCTCGATGTGCCGGAAATCTCATGGCAGCCGGCGCGCGACCGTTTCGTGGAGTTCGGCGGGGTCCTCGGCATGATCTGCGGCACCCTCGGCAAGATCGGTCACGAGATCCTGCTTCTGGCCCACAACGAGTTCGACGAATTGCACGAGCCGTTCGACCCGGGACAGGTCGGATCCTCGACCATGCCGCACAAGCGCAATCCGGCGGTCAGCGAGAACGCCGTCACCGTGTCGACGGCGCTCAAGGGCAACATCAACCTGCTGCAGGACATGCTGCGCCAGGAGCACGAGCGTGACGGCGCCCATTGGAAGATGGAATGGAAGATCATGCCGGAGATCTGCCTGATGACCTCCATCGTGCTGCAGAACATGGAGTTCGCCCTGGGCGGCCTGCAGGCGAACGAGAAGAAGATGCGGGCGAACATGGACATTCTCGGCGGCTTCATGCTGTCGGAGCGCGTGATGTTCGTTCTCTCCGACAAGCTCGGCAAGCAGACCGCGCATGAGCTCATCTACGAGGCATCGCGGCGCGGAATGGAAGGCGGCGTTTCCTTCCACGATGCGTTGTTCCAGGATGAGCGCATCCGCGCCGTGCTGACCGACGAGGAACTGGCGGCCGTGCTCGACCCGACGACCTATATCGGCCAAGCGCCGCAGGCGACCGATCGCGCTCTGGCCGCCGTCCGCAAGACCGGCTGGCTGGACTGATCCGGTCGGCGGCCTCCGCTTGCACGACCGCCACGGTCTCTCCCAAGGATCGAGCCCCGGCCGGTGGCCGGCGTTCGATCCTGTCGGGAACGGCCGTCAGCGCGCCGTCGACGCGGGTAGTTCACGCCGATAAGAAACTTGCCGCGATCCGATGCGAGCAAGGCGAGGACTTCCGCGATGTCGTCGGTTTCTTCGACGCGACCAAGCGGAACGTATTGGAACCACGCGTCGCCCGAAATTGGAAATTGTTGCCGCAGGGCGTCAGAGTTCGGGGTCGAGATGGGTCCGGGCGACATCACGTTCACGCGGATACCGCTCGACCCAGTTCGACGGCAAGCGTCCGGGAGTAGTAGTCCCGGCCGGCCTTTGCGGCCCCATAGCGCACGTCGAAGGGGAAGGGCATCGTCGCAGCCGTCGACGAGATGTTGACGATCGCAGCAGCCTTCGAATTTCGGAGCGTCGGCAGAACTGCGTTGGTGAGACGCACCGCGCGAGAGGATTGAGGTCCAGGTCGCGCTGCCATTCCTCGCCGGGGATCGTCTCTGACCCTCCAAGAGAGGCCCGCGAACAGAGCCCAGGGGCATCGTCGATTTCGTGGCCGCTGCCCTGGCGGATCCCGACTCGGCTCTTCATAATAACTTGAGCAACACCATGCGCTCCGCTGGCCGGCGCCTTCTGCTTCGCGCTCAAAACGAGGGATCGGTGCGAACCGACATCGACGGGTCAGACCTGTTCGCCTTGATCGTCGCGGCCGGATGGCTCGGCGATCAACCTTCGTTTGCGTCCCCCACCGATCATCTTCGCGACATTATCGTCGGCGCGCTCCTGACGGATGGCTCCAACCGTCGTTGACGGCGCTGATGCGGCCGTGGCGCCAACCAAGGCGACGACACGACGGCGCTGCGAACGCAAGATTCCGCTACCGGTATCAAGGTTTCCTTTTTTGAATAAGGATTTCGCATCGACGCGCTGGAATTCGTCCACCCCGATCTCGTCGACGTCTCGAAAATCGGCAAAGCCCGCCGACAGGACAGGGCAATGAGCCGCGCCGATCCTGAAGCATCGGAAGAGCGGACGATCAGTCATCCAGGACAACTATTCCGAATCGGAATGCGGCAAGTCCGAAATGGCGCTGGACTCAATGACCTCACGGGCTAAAGTTCGAAAATTAGACAAGCCTATAATTTGACCAGACGAGACCGAGTGGTTCATTCCGAGAACGCACAAGACCTTGTTTCGGCCGACACGCAGATCGGCCCGGCACCGTACCGCGTGTTGCGGCTGCAGCCGGATCGTCTGCATGACCTTCATCTCGAAGAGCATGGCAATCCTCTCGGCCTTCCGGTTGTGGTTCTACATGGTGGGCCAGGCGCGGGTCTGTCGCGCAAGCAGCTGACGACCTTCGATCCCGAGGTCTTTCGCATCATCACCTTCGACCAGCGCGGCGCCGGTCGATCCCTCCCCAGCGCCGAGATCACCGATAACACCACGGCCCACCTGATCGCCGATATCGAGTTGATCCGCACCCATCTGGGCATCGAGCGCTGGCTGGTCGCCGGCGGCTCGTGGGGAAGCTGCCTGGCCCTCGCCTACGGCGAGGCTCATCCCGAACGCTGCCTCGGCTTCCGCCTGCACGGCATCTTCCTGGCCGACGACGAAGATATCGACTGGTGGTTCTACGGCTCGCGCAAGATCTTTCCGGACCATTGGGAGGTCTTCGCCGAATTCGTCGCCGAGGAAGAGCGGGACGATCTGCTGGGAGCCTACTATCGGCGGCTGACGTCGGGCGATCCGGACTTGGAGATGGCGGCGGCTCTCAGCCTGCGCGGCTTTTCCGGCAGGACGCAGACCTTTCGCCCCGATCCGGCCCATGTCGAGCGGCTGCTGCAGCCGAAAGCGGCGCTGGCGGTGTCGCGCCTGTTCACCCACTACTGTGTCAACAGGGGCTTTCTGCGGCCCGGTCAGCTGTTGGGCGAGATCGACCGCATCCGCCATTGCCCCGCCGAGATCGTGCAGGCGCGCTACGACACCGTCACCCCTGCCGCAACAGCCTGGAAGCTGCACAAGGCCTGGCCCGAAGCGCAGTTCACGATCGTCACAGAGGCCAATCACCAGTCCACCACCGGTCCGATGGCCGAGGCTTTGAGCGCGGCCGCACGACGTCTCGCGCAACGCTTACGCCAGAAAGATCCGCAATCGTCGAAGGAGCCGAGCCTTGGCTGAGCAGACCATGTCCGTATCGACGACGAGCATCGAGTCCTATGTCGAGATTCGCAGTGCGACCAGCCCGGCCGTGTCGCCCGACGGCGAGGTGATTGCCTATCTCAGCGACGAAAGCGGCTTTGCGCAGATCTGGACGAAGCCGGCATCGGGCGGTCAGGCACGACGGCTGACCGACATGTCGGAGCCGGTCGGTGCGCTCGCCTTCAATCCCCAGGGGAGCGATCTCGTCTTCACGGTCGACGATGGCGGCGACGAGCGGCATCAGATCTGGCTCTTCCCCGACGGCGCCGACGCCCCGCTGGCGTTGACCGAAGACCCAACGACCGTCCATGTCTGGGGATGCTGGTCTCCCGATGGCAGCACCATCGCTTTCGGGTCGAATGCGCGTCTGCGCACCGGCGTGGACATCCACCTGATGGACGTCGCCAGCCGGGCCACGCGCTGCGTGCTGGAGGCCGACGGCTATCGCGAGCCCTTGGCCTTCTTCAAGGACGGCAAGGCCCTGTTGGTGCGCGATTCGCGGCGCGCCTCCAAGGATCAGGACCTCTACCGTCTCGACCTCGAAACCGGTGCCTACGAGCCGTTGCTTCCTCACACCGGACGCGCCTGCTATCCCGTCGCCAAGATGCTCAAGGACGGGAGCGGCCTGCTGGTCGCCACCGATCGACTGCGCGATTTCGTCTCGCTCTACGAGGTTTCCTTCGGCAGCGACGCGCTTCGCCCGGTGATCGAGGGCGAGGACTGCGACGTCGAAGCCTTCGCCGTCTCGCCGGACAACGCGCGATTGGCGATCGTGGTCAACCGTCGGGGCTGGAGCGAACTGATCCTGAAGGATCGTGGAAGCGGGCAGGAAACCGTCCTCGCCGGCCATCCGCAAGGGGTGATCTCGTCGCCGGCCTGGACGCCAGACGGGGGCCGTCTCGTCTTCGCCCTGGACGGCGCCTCGGCGCCGCCCGCCGTCTGGGGCTACGACCTGGCCGCCCAGCGCTTCGAATGCCTGGCCCGTCCCGAAACGCGCGGTGTCGAGTCGGCCGGCTTCGTCGAACCCACCGTCGAGACCCTCGCCAGCTTCGACGGGCTCGAGATCGGCTATTTCCTCTATCGCCCCGGCGGCGAGGCGCCGCCGGAGGGCCATCCCGCGATCGTCATCGTGCATGGCGGTCCCGAAGCGCAGTGGCGTCCGACCTTTCGCGCCGACATCCAATACCTGCTTGCGCAGGGGATCGCCGTCGTGGCGCCCAACGTGCGGGGCAGCACCGGCTACGGCCGCCGCTTTCACGAACTGGATGATCGCGAACGGCGCCTGGACAGCGTCGCCGATCTCAAGGCGGTGCGCCTGGCGATCGGCGAACGGTCGGATATCGACGCGAGCCGCATCGCGGTGTTCGGTCGCTCCTACGGCGGTTTCATGGTGCTGTCGGCGCTCACCGAATATCCGGATCTCTGGCGCTTCGGCGTCGAGTTTTACGGCATCGCGAACTTCCTGACGATGCTGCAGACGACCGGCCCCTGGCGGCGCACGCTTCGGGCCGCGGAGTATGGCGAGCCCGACGAGATGAAGGCGTTGCTGGAGCGCTTTTCGCCGATCAACCGGATCGATGAGATCGCGGTGCCACTGCTGATCGTCCAGGGCATGGACGACCCCCGCGTCCCGCCGGGCGAAAGCGAGATGGTGTTCTCGTGCCTGCGCGGGCTCGGACGAACCGTCGACTATCTGCGCATCCCGCATGCCGGCCACGGCTTCCCGCGCCTGACCGACCAGCGCACCGTCTTCGGCGCGTTCGCCGAGTTCGTGCATCGACACCTTTGATGACGTCGTCGCGGCGGGTGCCCGACCACGAAGGCCAGCCGCACCATCCAGGTCCTTTTCGATGGATCAGCAGAAGGAGAGCAATCCGATGAAAGGCAAAGGACTTTCGATCCCGATCCGCTCCGGCGCCGTCCTGGCCATTGCTGCCAGCCTGGCGTGCGGGATGGCCCCCGCATCGGCGGAAACGCCCGGCAATGCCTTGGTCATGGCGTACAACATTGATGCGATCAGCACCTTCGACCCGGCGCAGATCGGCGAGGTCGTGACCAACGAAATCGTCGCCAACACATGCGACACACTGGTCGACTCGGCGCCCGACGACGCCAGCGAATTCGTCCCCGCGCTGGCCAAGAGCTGGGACGTCTCAGACGATTCGCAAACGATCACGTTTCATCTTCAGGACAATTTGCAATTTCCCTCCGGTGAACCGGCGACGGCGGGTGACCTGGCCTGGAGCATGTATCGCGTCGTCGATCTCGACTTCGGCAACGCCGCGACTCTCAACGAATATGGCTTCACGAAGGACAGCATTCGGGATCTGGTCACCGCTCCCGACGACAAGACCTTGGTGATGAAGCTCGACAAGCCTTATCCGGTCCAGTTGATCCTCGGCGCGATCGCCGCGAACCGCGTCACCGCGCTACTCAACAAGGCCGTCTTGCTCGAAAACGAGATCGACGGCGATCTGGGCAATAAATATCTGACCACGGCGACCGACTGCGTCGGCCCCTATCATCTGGTGGCCTGGAACCCGGGTGAAGCTGTCGTCCTCCAGGCCAACGACGTCTATTGGGGCGAGGCGCCAAAGCTGCCGCAGGTCATCATCCGCCACGTCGCGGAGTCCGGGACCCAGCGGCTGCTTCTGGAAGAAGGCGATGTCGACGTCGCCCGCGACCTGACGCCCGAAGATCTGCAGGATCTGGAGGACAAGGGCGAGGCGCAGGTCGCGCGGGCTCTGAAGCCGCAGCTCTTCTATTGGACCTTCAACAACACGAACGATGTCTTCTCCAACGAGAAGGTGCGTCTCGCGATGCGCTACCTGATCGACTATCAGGGCCTCGCCGATACGGTGATGAAGAATATCGGCACGCCCAGGGCCAGCTTCGTCCAGCTCGGCGCGTTCGGTGCCTTGGACGAGAAGGAGGGCGAGCCCTTCTCGCTCGATCCGGACAAGGCCAAGTCCATCCTGGAAGAGGCCGGCTATCCGGATGGCTTCGAGGCCGACATCATCTTGGGTACCGCGCCCTACGCCGCACCGGTCGCCCAGAGCATCCAGGCCAACGCCGCCAAGATCGGCGTCAAGCTCAACATCGAGCAGATGGCGAACGCGCAGCTCTTCAGCCGCGTACGCGGGCGCGACTTCCAGACGGCGCTGATCGGCTGGATGACCAGCGTCTCCGATGCCCATGGCATGGCGTCCCGGCACATCTTCAACCCCGACAACAGTCTGGAAGCACAGGCGACGCAGTATCCGAGCTGGCGGGCCGGATACTTCTCGGAAAAATCCAACGAGGAGGTCAACACCGCGCTGTTCGAGCAGGATCCGGAAAAGCGCAAGCAGCTCTATCATGACCTTCAGAAGGAAATGATGCAGTCCGGCCCGAACGCCTACATGTTCCAGACCTACGACGTCGCCGGCGTCAGCAACGACCTGAAGGACTGGACGTGGAACGGCTTTCGCGTGTTCTACGATCTGGCCTCCAAGTAACGCAGATCGCTCGACGGCCGGCGGGGGGGTGCGCCGTCGGCCGATCCCACGGCGCCGTGCTGGGCTTGCATTCGCTCCGCCGCGGCGCCAGCCTGCCAGCCAACCGTCCTGCCTTCGTCCGGAGACATGAATGCAGAGCCAGTCGACCCTGAGAGGCTTTCAGATCGCCCTGCCGGGACGGAGCAAGCGGTTCGTCCCGGCGCTGAAGACGTCGGGACGGACCCTTTTGTCAATCCTCGCCACTCTTTTGGGACTGGTGACGCTGACCTTCTTCATCGGCCGCATGCTGCCGCTCGATCCGGTCGTCGCGATGCTGGGCGACAACATTTCCCAGGCGACATACGACGCCATGTACCACAAGCTCGGCCTGGACCAGCCGCTGATCGTCCAATACGCGATGTATGTCGGCAATGTCGTTCGCCTCGACTTCGGCGATGCGCTCATGTCGGGTCGACCGGTCGTCGAAGACATTGCGCGCGTCTTTCCGGCCACGATCGAACTGGCCAGCGTCGCGGTGGTCATCGGCACGGGTCTGGGTATCCCCGCCGGCGTCGTCGCCGCCATGTACCGCAACACGGTGATCGATCATGCCATCCGGATCGCCAGCCTCCTCGGCTATTCGACACCGAACTTCTGGCTCGGCCTGATGGGTCTCCTCGTCTTCTACGCCGGGCTGCACTGGGTCGCCGGGCCGGGGCGGGTCGATCTGACCTATGCCTATTCGATCCCCTCGATCACCGGATTCCTGCTCGTCGACACGGCGATACAGGGCCAGTGGAGCGCGTTCTGGAACGCCGTATCCCACATCATCCTGCCGGCCTCGGTGCTCGGCTTCGGAGCCATGGCCTACATCTGCCGCATGACGCGCAGCTTCATGATCGAGCAGCTCGGTCAGGAATACATCATCAGCGCCCGTGCAAAGGGTCTGTCCTGGGCGCGGACCGTCTGGATCCACGCGTTCCGCAACGTCCTCGTCCAGGTCATCACCGTGGTGGCGCTCTCCTATGCCTTTCTCATGGAAGGCGCCGTGCTCACCGAAACGGTGTTCGCCTGGCCGGGCTTCGGGCGCTATCTCACCAACGCCCTGATGGCCGGCGACATGAACGCCGTCGTCGGCTGCACGCTGCTCGTCGGCATCATCTTCGTCGTGATCAATCTGATCAGCGACGTCCTCTATCGCATCCTCGACCCGCGGACCCGATAGGAGAGGCCATGAGCGATCAATCGATGCCCAGTGCGGCGCGGGTCGGGCCTCTGCGAGGCTGGCTCGCCGCACCGGTTCCGGCCTCCGCGGGCCAGGCCCGTGCGCAGCAGGCCTGGCGAGCCGCCAAGCGGCTCGGAGCGAACGGCTCGGCGCTGATCGGCCTGGCGATCATCCTGCTCGTGATCGGCGCAGCGATCTTCGCGCCGCTGATCGCCACCCACGACATCTATGCGCAGGATCTGACGAACCGCCTGATGCCGCCGTCCTCGGAGCACTGGCTCGGAACCGACGAGCTCGGCCGCGACATCTTCAGCCGCATCGTCTTCGGTTCGCGCATCACCCTCTATACGGTGTTTCTGGCGGCCGCCATCGTCGGCCCTGTGGGACTGCTGGTCGGCACGACGTCGGGGTATCTCGGCGGCTGGGTGGACGTGCTCCTGATGCGCATCGTCGACATCTTTCTGGCGTTCCCGAGCCTCGTTCTGGCGCTGGCCTTCGCGGCCGCGCTCGGACCGGGAATCGAGAATGCCGTCATCGCCATTTCGCTCGCCGCCTGGCCGCCGATCGCCCGCCTGGCGCGGGCCGAGACGCTGACGATCCGCTCCTCCGACTATGTCGCCGCCGTACGCCTGCAAGGCGCGAGCAATGCCCGCATCATCGCCAGCCACGTCGTGCCGATGTGCATTCCCTCGGTGATCATCCGGCTGACCCTAAACATGTCGTCGATCATCCTGACGGCTGCCGGTCTCGGCTTCCTGGGGCTGGGCGCACAGCCGCCGAGCCCGGAATGGGGAGCGATGCTGTCCACCGGGCGCAAGTTCATGATGACGAGCTGGTGGCTGGCGGCCATACCCGGCTGCGCCATCCTGTTCGCCAGTCTGGCGTTCAATCTCTTCGGCGACGGCCTGCGCGATGTTCTGGATCCGCGTGATGGCTGAGCCGCTGATCGAGGTGGACAATCTGAGGGTCGGCTTCCGGGCGGCCCACGGCGTGCAGGAGGCGGTGCGGGGCGTCTCGTTCGCCATCGGCCGCGAAAAGCTGGGCATTGTCGGCGAATCCGGGTCGGGCAAGTCGTTGACCGGCCGCTCGATCATGAAGCTGCTGCCGAGAAAGGCCATGCTGACGGCGGACCGGCTGCGTTTTGCCGGTGTCGACCTGCTGGCGGCCTCCGAGCGGCAGATGCGCCGGATCCGCGGCAACCGGATCTCGATGATCCTCCAGGATCCCAAATATTCGCTCAATCCGCTGATGCCGATCGGCCGGCAGATCATGGAAGCCTACCGTCTGCATCAGAACGCCAGCCGCGGCGAGGCACGCCAGCGCACCCTGGCCATGCTCGAAGCGGTGCACATCCGCGATCCCGAACGGGTTTTCGACCTTTATCCGCACGAAGTCTCCGGCGGCATGGGGCAGCGCGTCATGATTGCGATGATGCTGATTCCAGAGCCCGACATCATCATCGCCGACGAGCCGACCTCGGCGCTCGACGTCACCGTGCGCCGGCAGGTCCTGACCGTCCTCGACGAACTGGTCACGCGTCGTGGCACCGGGCTGATGTTCATCAGCCACGATCTCAATCTCGTGGCCGATTTCTGCGATCGGGTTCTGGTGATGTACGCCGGCCGGATTCTGGAGGATCTGCCGGCCAAGGACCTCGGCAAGGCGCGTCATCCCTATACGCAGGCGCTGCTCGACAGCCTCCCGAGGCTCGACCACCCGGTGGACGAGCTCAAGGTTCCCTCGCGCGATCCGGCCTGGCTGACGGACCCTGTGCCGGGAGCCGCACTGATATGATCGGTTCTGCCAAAAGGCTGCTGGATGTGGTCGGACTGTCCGTGGCCTTCGGTGCCCATGACAGCCGCGTCACCGTCGTCGACGACGTCTCGTTCGCGATTGCCGAGAGCGAGGCTTACGGATTGATCGGCGAATCAGGCTGCGGCAAATCCACCATTCTGCGGGTACTCGCCGGCCTCAACCCCAACTACGAAGGAGCGATCCTGTTCGGCGGGCGGGAGGTTGCGCCCAAGCGCGACAAGGCCTTCTTCCGACACGTGCAGATGGTGTTCCAGGATCCCTACCAGTCGCTGCATCCGCGCAAGATCGTCCAGCAGGTGCTGCGCGAGCCGTTGCGGATCCATCGCCTGGATCGTCAGGAAGAGCGGGTCTCCGAAGTGCTCGATGCCGTGGGACTGGGACCATCCTTCCGCTACCGCTACCCGCACGAGCTCTCGGGCGGGCAGCGCCAACGCGTGGCGATCGCCCGCGCCCTGATCATGGAGCCGAAGCTGCTGCTGCTCGACGAGCCGACCTCGGCGCTCGACGTCTCGGTTCAGGCGGAAATTCTCAACCTCTTGAAGGCGCTCCGGCGCGAGCGGGGCCTCACCTATCTGATGGTCTCGCACGACCTTGCCGTCGTCAGCCATCTCTGCGAGCGGATCGGCGTGATGCACAAGGGGCTCATCATCGAAGAGCTGACGGCCGACGATATCCGACATTCGAAGGCGAGCGATCCTTATACCCGCGAGTTTCTGCAGGCCAGCGTGGAAGCCGTGGCCCGCCACCAGGAGGTCCAGCCATGACGCTGCAGTCGTCTGAAGATCGATCGCAGGCCGCCGACGAATCCGCCGGCGAATGGGAGCGCCTCGTCGATCCCCAGACCGCTGGGTGGTCGAGCGACGGGATCGCCGCCGTCAAGGCGTTCGCGGCCCGGCAGGCGACGGATGCGCTATTGGTGCTGCAGGGCGGCCGCATCGTCTTTTCCATCGGCGATCTCGGCCACAAGTTTCTGTGCCACTCCATCCGCAAGAGCTTCTTGAGCGCCATCGTCGGCGAAGACGTCGCGCGGGGCACCATCGATCTCGAAGCGACGCTGGCCGATCTCGGAATCGACGACAAGCTCGGCCTTGGCGAGGTCGAGAAGCGCGCGACGGTCTACGACCTGCTCACCGCCCGGTCCGGCATCTATCACCCCGCCGGCTACGAAACCGAATGGATGCGGCTGATCAAGGAAAAACGCCACGCCCACGCGCCCGGAACGTTCTGGTGCTACAACAACTGGGATTTCAACGCACTCGGTACGATCTTCGCGCAGCGGACCGGACATAACATTCACCAGGCCTTCGAGGAGCGCATCGCGCGGCCCGTCGGCATGCAGGATTTCGACCTGGGATCGGAGCATCCCGACGGCTGGATGGAGCCCTTCGAGATCAGCGATCATCCGGCCTACCCGTTCCGCATGTCGACGCGCGACCTGGCGCGATTCGGTCAGCTCTTCCTGCAGGGCGGCCGATGCGGCGACCGCCAGGTGTTGGAACGCGACTGGGTCGTGGAGAGCGTCCTGCCCTATTCGCATGCCGGGGCGCGTGGCGCCTATGGCTACATGTGGTGGCTGGAGCGCGACGGCGTCTTCCTTCCACAGGTCGTGACGCCGACAGGCAGCTTCGCAGCGGTCGGCGCGGGCGGTCACTACTGTCTTGTCGTTCCGGCACTCGACATGGTCGTCGTCCACCGGGTCGACACCGACATCGAGGGGCGCAGGGTCGAGCGCGTGGGCGTCGGACGCCTGCTCAAGCTGATCCTCTCCGCCTGCAAGGACTGAGGGACGAGCCGTCGGCGCGGCGCATCGGAGCGAGCCGAGTGTTCCACTCTCCGGCCGTCCGGCTGGGCGACTTCAAAGCGCGACAAGCGCCGGATAGCGCCGGGCCATCTCGGCGGCGAACGCGTCGACGGCCGCGGGCGTGCGGCCGGCCCGGTCGAGCGGCACCAGCAACTCGGCCGCCACGCGCGCCGGACGCTCGGTCATCAGGACGATGCGGTCGGCGAGTTGCACGGCCTCGCGCACATTGTGGGTGACCATCAGCACGGTCACCTGTCGGCTGCTCCAGAGCTCCACCAGCAGCCGGCGCAACCGCTGCGCCGTGGCCTCGTCGAGCGACACGAAGGGCTCGTCCAGATAGAGGATCTCGGGCTGCACCGCAAAAGCCCGCGCCAGGGCCGCCCGGCGCTGCTGGCCGAGCGAGATCTGACCCGGATAGCGGTCGCCGAGATCGCCGAGCCCGACATCGGCGAGCGCCGCCTTCACGAGAGCGTCGCTCGGCTCCGCTGCGCCGCGGGTCGCCAGCGCGACATTCTGCGCCAGCGTGCGCCATGGCAGGAGCCGCGGCTCCTGAAAGGCCGCGCCGAGACGCGCGGTCCGCAACGCGGCGTCGATCTCGCCTTCGTAGTGCTCGTCGAGTCCCATTAGGATGCGCAACGTCGTCGTCTTGCCGCAGCCCGACGGACCGATCAGGCAGGTGAAGGCATTTCGGGGGAGGGCAAACGCCACATCGTCCAGCACCTCGACGGTGTTGCCATCGGCGTCCACATAGTGCTTGCGCCGGATGTGCAGCCGAAGGCGCCGCGGTTCGTGCATCGTCACGTCAGGCGGGCCTCGATCGCCAGCGATAGGCGCGGGCCTCGGTCGGCTGCACGGCCAAGAATTCGATCGCCAGCATGACCGCCACGAACGCCATCGTGTAGCCGAGGATGGCGCGCACGTCGAACATCTGGAAATAGAGGTGGATCTGGAAGCCGACGCCGTTGGAGCGGCCGAGCAGTTCGACCACCAGCACGATCTTCCAGATCAGCGACAGGCCCGAGCGGGCAGCGGCCGCGAGATAGGGCAGAAGCTGCGGCAGCATGATGTCGCGATAGATGCTCTTGCGCGAAAAGCGGTAGACCTGCGCCATCTCCATATAGGCCGGCTCCATCGCCCGCGCGCCCTCGCGCAGCGTTACCGTGACGTTGGGGATCTTGTTGAGCGCCACCGCCAGGATCGCCGCCGTCTCCGACAGCCCGATCCAGATATAGGCGAGCACGATGATGATCAGCGCCGGCGCGTTGAGAAGCAGGATCAGCCACGGCTCGAGCACCGTGTTGGCGCGCTCCGAGCGCCCCATGGCAAGGCCGATCAGCGTGCCGGCCGTCATGGCGATCAGGAAAGCCGCCGCCACCCGCAGCAGCGTGACGCCGAGATGGTAGGGCAGCTCGCCCGAGGCCGCCTCGCGCACGACGAAGCCGAAGACCGAGACGGGATCCGGACACAGGCGCGGACCGAACCAGAGCGTTCCGAGCCACCAGAGCAGAAAGAACGCGGCGATCGAGGCGGCACGGGCCGCCATGATGTCGAACCGCCGAGCGGTCACGCGCCGGCCGATACGGCGCTCGGCGGCTACCGGCGCCGGCCTGGGGCGCGACGCGTCCAACGAGGCGCGCAACGGCTGCTCCAGGCTATCGGATCGACGCATCGGGCCACTCCGAAACTCGCGTCGATCCTGGGACCGATACCGGCCTCTCGACGGTTCTCATCGGCTCAGGAGCCGTGCTTCAGCTCGCTCCAGAAGGTGCCTTCGGCCATCTCGGTGGCCGGACCGACAAGCTTTTCGCCCCCGACCCGGGCCAGATAGCGATAGACGGCCTCGGTGTCTTTCTCCTCGGCGACCACGGGGCGCTCGGGAATGCCCTCGCGGAATCGTCGGCGCAGCGCCTCGAATTCGGCGTCGGTATCGATGTTCATCGTCGGCCGGATCGCGTCCCAGGCCTCGTCGGACGACTTCAGGAGCGCCTTGGCCTCCTGCGAGGCGGCGACGAAGCCTTTGGCGACCTCGCGATGCGCGTTGGCCCAATCCTCGTTGAGGATGTAGCCGACCGCCGAGATGTCGCCCTCGGCGCCGAGTTCGCGGGCCGCCTCCTGGGCAGAGACGATCTGGCAATAGCCGTCCGCCTCGAGCCGGGCGTTGTAGTGCCAGTAGTTCAGCCCCGCGTCGAGTTCGCCCTGGCGCAGCTTCTCTGCCAAGAGCGGTGGCGCGCCGAACACCTGCTCGGTCTCGTCGGTCAGGCTGAAGTCGTATTCGCCCTCGGCCAGCGCCTGCAGCATCAGCCAGCTCTTGTCGAGCGGTCCGCCGGCGATGCCCAGCGTCTTGCCCTTGAGGTCGGACAGCGACTTGATATCGGAGTTGCACGGCACCATGATCGCGCCGATCGAAGAAGAAAACGGCACGAAGGTGAGCGGCGAGCCTTCGGCGCGCTGGCGCGAGGCAAACAGCCAGTCGCCGGTCGTGATCTCGATCTCGCCGGCCTGCATCGCGATCTTGGTGGCGTCGTCGCCACCATAAGTTACGATCTCGAGCTGGAAGCCGTGCTTCCTGTCGAGCCCCCGGTCGACGATGGTCTGGGCCTCCCAGTTGACGGTGCCGAATTTGAGCAGGCCGAGTTTGACCTCCGGCAGGTCCTGCGCGCAAAGCGTCGTCGGCAGGGTGGCGAATACCAAGGCCACGCCGGCTGCTCGGCCGATCGTCCTGAAATCCATGATCTTTCCTCCCTCGGCGACCGCGGCTCACAGTTGCCGTCAGCGCCGCTCGTCCTCGCAGGTAGATCGGCCGTGAAAGCGCCGCCCGTCCGTTCGGACGTGCAAAATTGGAGAGCCTCCCGACTGATTCCTACCAAGCCACCCGCAATCGTTTCCAATCATCGGGCGGGCACCGTAAACCCATCTTCGCAGGCTTAGGTTGAATAGTGCGACGGATCTCAAGCGGGGTCAATCCCCACGCCGGGGCGCGCGCGGCTGCAATCCGCGGCCCGGATCGTAGCCCCAAAGGGCCAGCGCCAGGAACACCGCCAGCATCGCCGCGACGATGCCGGCGGCCATCAGGTCGGCCTTGCCGTAGAGAGCGAAGCGTACGAGCTCCACGGCGTGGGTGAAGGGATTGGCCGAGGCGATCCGCCAGAGAATGACGCTCGATTCCTTCATGCGCCACAGCGGATAGAGCGCCGACGACAGGAAGAAGGACGGGAAGATGACGAAGTTCATCACGCCGGCAAAGTTCTCCAGTTGGCTGATCGTGGAGGACAGGAACATGCCGATCGCGCCGAGCATCAGCCCCGACAGAATGAGCGCCGGCAGCAGCGCGACGTAGCCGAACGCCGGAAAATCGATGCCGAACAGTGCCGCCAACACCAGAAACGCATAGACCTGCAGAACCGAAACGGCGGTTCCCGCCGCGAGCTTCGCCGCCAACAGGAACCATCGCGGCAGCGGCGTCGTCATCAGGACCCGCATCGAGCCCATCTCGCGGTCGTAGACCATCGACAGCGACGACTGCATGCCGTTGAAAAGCTGGATCATGCCGATCAACCCCGGCACGATGTAGACGTCGTAGGTGATGTAGGTCTGGTAGGGCGGCTGGATGGCGATGCCGAGCACCGAGCGGAACCCGGCGGCGAAGACGATGAGCCACACCATCGGGCGCACCAGGGCGGCAAGGAAGCGGCCGCGCTGCTGGATGAACCGCAGCACCTCGCGATAGAGAATGCCCATGAGGGCTCGCCAACGGGTGATCACGGACGCAGGGCCTCCTCCCCCGCCGAAGCGTCGGCACCTGGCGCCGGCCGGCCTGCCGGCTTCGTCAGCTGCTCGAAGGCCGATTCGAGGCTCGCCGTTCCGGCCGCTCGCACGACGCTGTCGGCCGTGCCCTCGGCGACGATGCGCCCACCCGCCAGCACGATCAGATTGTCCTCGGGGCGAACCTCGTCGATGAGATGCGTCGCCCACAGCACGCCCAGCCCGCGCTCCTGCGCCAGATCGTGCACATGGGCGACGATGCGGCGGCGCGATTCGACGTCGAGCCCGACGGTCGGCTCGTCGAGGAGAAGCAGCGACGGCTCGTGGAGAAGCGCGCGCGCCAGTTCGACGCGACGTCGGTGGCCGCCATTGAGGTCGCGCACCTTCTCGCGTACCCGCTCGGCCATGCCCAGCCGGGTGAGCTCTTCGCTGATCCGCCGATCCGCCTGACGGCCCGACAGGCCGCGCAGGGCTGCGAAGTAGCGCAGATTCTGGCGCACGGTGAGGTCGAGATCGAGCGTGGGCTGCTGGAACACCAGCCCCAGCGGCGCAAGGGCGGCGGCACCGGCGGCGCGAAGATCCATGCCGCAGATGGCGATGCGGCCCTGCTGGAGCCCGAGCAGACGCGTCACCAGGCCGAACAGGGTCGTCTTGCCGGCGCCGTTGGGGCCGAGAAGCGCGGTGAAGCGGCCGCGCCCGACCCGTATGGTAATGCCGTCCAGCGCCTGCCGCCGTCCATAGGCGTGCGACACCGCTTCGAGCGTCAGCGCATCGGCGTCGGTGGCGCCTAGGCCTTCTGTTCGCGCCTTTGCGGATAATCGCAATGCCACTTCTGCACGCTCCACCGGGAGTGCCGCAACGCCCAATCAGCGAGGAACGGTTGAGCCCGCATCACGCAGCCCATCAAGCTGGTGCCTTCGGTAAACTGGAAACGCTGTTCCTTGCACGTGTTGGGATCGCCGACCAGGCAGATGGCGACGACGAGTTCGATAACGGGCATCGGGTCTCCTGGCACGGCGCGACGTCTGATCGACACGCGGGAATCGGAATTGTGCGGTGCAGCACGATCCACGCCAGAAGGGCATATGGCGAGCCGCGCTCTCCTGCGCCGCGTTCACTTTAACTTCAGCCGGTTGCGGATCAGCCAATCGAGCCCCCTTTGCCATGACTGGTCCGTGTTGCCGCGAATGTCGGCGTTGAGGGTCTGCTTGATCTCGCCGCTGGCGACGTCGCGCACATAGACCCTGATGTTGAGGACGAGGTTCGAGACCTTCCACACCGTGCCGGTCACCGACCAGTCGGCGCCGAGTTCCTGCGCAAACGTCCGGTCGCACTCGCCGCAGCCTTGACGGTTGCGGGCTTTCGCTTCGTCCGCCACCGGCGCGATGTCGACCAGGCGATAGTCGGCCGCCGCCTCGTAGGCATGGCGCAACTGTTCGCTCAACAGCCGGAGCCGATGGGCCTCGGCCTCCGGCGGTACGGTCGACACGCCGCCCTGGCTGGTATCGATCAGTTCGAAGTCGAACACCGCCACGCTTACGGGTTCGGCGGCACGCCCGGTCGCGGCGCCGACGAGCAGCAGAAAGCCCAGGCCCAACAGATGCCGTCGGTCGAGGAGGTCGAACATACAACCACCTTAGGGGTTGTTGCGGCGCAGCAGCAAGAGCCTCGTCACGACGTCCCGACCGTCCCGGAAAACCGGATTGCGACCGGACCAGAGGCGCACCGTGCTGCTCACTGGATGTTTTTGACAGATCGCCCCTTGCTGCACGCTTCGATTGAAGGCTAGACTTCAAAGAAAACACCCTTTGGGAGAAACCAGCTGGGAGGATGCGCCGATGTGCGCAACGCCTGCGCATCTGCGGGGCGCCGGCTTGCTGTCTGCGCTGGCTGCGGGCCTGATTTGGGCCGCGATCACCCTCGCGGCAGAGGCGGCCGATCTGAGGATCGGATATATCGAGCCGCCGCGTCGGGAGCTCACTTTGTCGCTGCTCGACCGGCCGGCGGACGATCTCGGGCTCGCCGGTGCCCGGCTTGCCATCGCCGACAACAACACGACCGGTCGCTTCACCGGCCAGAACTATACGCTCGAATCCGTCGCCGCGGCGGATCGCGGAGCAGCCGTGAGTGCGGTCGAAACGCTGGCCGAGGCCGGCGTCGACTGGGTGGTGGCCGATCTCGATGCCGGGGCACTTCTGGCGGTGGCCGATGCCGCCGCAGGGCACGACATGACGGTGTTCAACGTCGGGGCGCCCGACGACGAGCTGCGGCTTCGGGACTGCCGGACGAACCTGATCCATGTCGCGCCGAGCCGGGCGATGCTAGCCGACGCACTCGCGCAATATCTCGCCTGGAAGAAGTGGCCGCGCTGGTTTCTCGTGGTCGGCTCGCATCCGGAGGACGAGGCCTATGCGGCGGCGATCCGCCGGGCCGCCCGGCGCTTCGGCGGACAGATCGTCGAGGAGCGCGTCTATCCCGACACCGGCGGCGCGCGCACCACCGATACCGGCCATGTCCAGGTTCAGGAGAAGCTCCCGGCCTTTCTGCAGGATGCGGCCGAGCACGACGTGCTGATCGTGGCGGACGAGAACGAGGTGTTCGGCACCTACGTGCCCTATCACACCTGGGATGCTCGCCCGGTCGCCGGCACCGCGGGGCTGGTGGCCACGGCCTGGAGCCCGGCGCATGAGGAGTGGGCCGGCATCCAGGTGCAGAATCGCTTCATGGACGAGTTCCGCCGCCGCATGCAGGAGGAGGACATGCTGGCCTGGATGGCCGTGCGCATGGTCGGCGAAGCGGCGACGCGCGCCGGCTCGACCGAGCGCCGGGCCATTGCGGACTACATGACGGGGCCGGATTTCGCGCTCGCCGCGTTCAAGGGGCAGGCGCTGACGCTGCGGCCGTGGAACCGGCAGCTGCGCCAGCCGATCCTGCTGGCCGACGGCAAGCAGGTGGTCTCGGTGTCGCCGCAGGAGGGCTTTCTGCACCCGACCTCGTATCTCGACACGCTGGGATACGACCGACCCGAAAGCAGCTGCCATCTGGACTGAAGCGCCGGGCGAAAAAGTGGGAGCCGGTTCTTCGCGAAACCGGCTCGATACGAAAAGGACGCCGCAGCATCGGGACTGCGAATCGCCGGATATTGGCGGTCCGCTCGCCCACCGCGACGGATGAACGACGAGAGCGGCGCCAGCGAGCGCAGCCGAAAGGGAGGAGCTGATGATGACACGCACCACGGGCGCGATCGTCCTTGCCGCGTCGGTTTTTGCCGCACAGCCGGCCGCCGCCTACAAGATCTTCGTCTCCAACGAGAAGAGCAACACGGTCACCGTCGTCGATTCCGAGACGATGGAGGCTGTCGCGAGCTTCGACGTCGGCCAGCGTCCGCGCGGCATCACGCTGGCCAACGGCGGCCAGCCGCTCGCCGAAACCGGCAACCAGCTGCTGGTTGCGGTCGGCGACGACGACACGGTGGAGGTCTACGACACCGACACCTACGAGCGACTCTATACCCTGCCCTCCGGGCCTGACCCCGAGCTCTTCATCGTGCATCCGAGCGGCAACCCGCTCTACATCGCCAACGAGGACGACAACCTCGTCACCGTCGTCGACCTCAAGGAGCGCGCGATGGTGATGGAGATCCCCGTCGGCGTCGAGCCGGAGGGGATGGGCGTGTCGCCGGACGGCGGCATCATCGTCAACACTTCCGAGACGACCAACATGGCGCATTTCATCGACACGGCCTCGCACGAGATCGTCGCCAACGTGCTGGTCGACCAGCGCCCGCGCTATGCCGAGTTCAAGCATGACGGTTCGGAGGTCTGGGTCTCCGCCGAGATCGGCGGCACGGTCAGCGTCATCGACCCGGTAGCACACGAGGTGAAGCACACAATCACCTTCGAGATCCCCGGGCTGCGGCCGGAAGCGATCCAGCCGGTCGGTATCCGGTTCACGCAGGACGGCAAGCGCGCCTTCGTTGCCCTCGGTCCGGCCAACCGCGTCGCCGTGATCGATGGCGAAAGCTACGAGGTTCTCGACTATCTGCTGGTCGGCCAGCGGGTCTGGCAACTCGCCTTCTCGCCCGACCAGACGCTGCTCTTCTCCACCAACGGCGTCTCGAACGACATCTCGGTCATCGACGTCGAAGAGGAGGAGGTGATCGACACGGTCCCGGTGGGCGAGTTTCCCTGGGGCGTGGTGACGACGCCGCAATGAGCCGCGCCGGGCGGCCCTGGGCGTGAAGGACGCTTCTGACAATCTGCAAACGGGAGGACGACAATGAGAAAGGCAATCACCGGTGTTTTCGTCGCCGCGACGATCCTGGCGCTGTCCGGAATGGCCTTTGGCCAGGCCGGGCTGTTGACCGGCGGCGCCGAGGATCTGGCACCGATCACGCTCGCCTCGGGCCAGCCGCTCGCCGAGGCGCCCTACGAATTGGAGGCGGGCAAGTACTACAAGCTCACCATCCAGGCCGACGGCTCGGCCGAACTCGCCATCTCCGGCGCCGAGTTCTTCCGAAATGTGTGGGTCAACGAGGTCGTCATCAACGACATCGAGGTTCGGCCGCTCGGCGTCGATTCGATCGAGTTCGACGACGAGGGCGAGGCGACGATCAGCTTCATTCCGATCCGGCCCGGGCGGTTCGTTCTGCGCATCCCCGGCTCGACCGGCGAGAGCCAGCAGGCCGTCTTCGATGTCAAGGGTTGAGCACCCTCTGGCGGCGGTGGCTTATGCCGTCGCCATCTGCGGGGCCCTCGCCGCGCCGGCCGCCGGACAGGGTGTGCCCGACGATCCCGACTGGCCGTGCCATCAGCGCAAGGTACCGAGCCTGACGCCGGCGGCGGTCTGGACCGGTCCCCCGCTCGACGATGCATCCGGCTGGCGTGACGACAAAAAGGTGGTCGACCTCGTTCGCGAACTCAGCCAGCGGCGCCTGCCGATCGAACAGGCCGAGGCCGAGGTCAGGACTTTTGCCGAGGGCCTCGATCCTGCGGCGCGCAAGGACGGCCTGACGCTGCTGTTCGCCGGACTGTTTCACACCATGAACGGCGAGCGCGGCAAGATCATCGCCGGGATCGAGCGCTATGCCCGGCATCAGAAGGCGCTCGCCGAGCAGATTCGCGAGGAGGCGGCCAAGCTCGACCAGGCGGATACGAATGCCGACACCACGGACGCGCGCGAAAAGCTGCGCTGGGACCAGCGGATCTTCGACGAGCGGCGCAGTTCGCTCAGCTATATCTGCGATGCGCCGCGCCTCGTCGAACAGCGTCTTTTCGCACTCGGTCGGGCCATCGGCGAAGCGATGCCCGACTGACGGCCCGAGCGGCCTTAATCCACGCTCGTGCCGGACGGCGCTGGTTGGCTGTCCTTCAGCGGCAGGCCGGCTTCAGCCCAACCGTCGGTGCCGTCGGGATACCAATGCACCGCGGAATAGCCCAGCGCGACGGCGCGCTTGGCCGCGTTCCACGACATCCAGCAGTCGCGCAGGCAATAGAAGACAAGGTCAGCGCTCTTGTCCTTGCCGGTGGCACGCGCGAGTTCATGGACGAAATAGGCTTCGGTCTCCGGCGAGAGCGCGCCGAAGCCGGTGTTGGCAAGCCAGAGGCTGCCCGGAATGTTCTTGCGCTCCGGAGGATGCCACAGCGTGCCTGCGGGCAGGTCCGGCCGTGGGGGCTGCGGCAGCACGTCGACGAACACCGCCTCGCCGCCCCGCCAAAGGGCCTCGGCCTGGCGGAGGTCGATCACCGTCGCCCCTTCCAGCGTGCCGGGAACCGGCGCGCGATACTCTTCCATCCGATAGGTCGTGGGTTCGGCCGCCTGCTCCCCGGCCCAGGTGCCGCCCGGAACGAGCAGGGCGACAAGCCCCAGCATGGCGAGCCGGAGGGTCACTCGCTTCGCGTGATCGGCTGATCGTGCTCGTCCAGCAGCGGTACGCCGTAGTCGAGCAGGATGTCGTTGATCGCGTCCTGGTTCTCGCGGATCACCCGGTTGAGCGTGCGCTTCCATTCCTGATCGGAGCGTCGCACGCCCATGGTGATGCGGTAGGTCATCCGCGTGCCCTCGTCGCTGTCGAGGAGCGGTGTCACCGTCATCGCCGTTCCGCTTTGCTGGGCGAAATAGCCGGCCATCGGCCCCCAGGCGACGGCGGCGTCGATTTCGCCGGCGGCGAGATCGTCCATCATGTCCTTGACGGGCGACGAGACCCGCGAGTCGACCATCAGGAAATAGGGCTTGGCGTCCGCCATCAGGCCGTGGGTGGCAAGGCTGGTGGCGGGCGGCGTTCGGGCGATGACGCCGATGTGCCTGCCCTTCAGGCGCGGGTCTGCGAGGGAGGCGACGTCGGCCAGCTCCGAATCCGACGGCACGACCAGCACATAGGCCGACCGGTAGTAGGCGTTGGTGTTCTGGACCAATTCGCCGCCCTGCGCGAAGCCCATCACCACGTCGCAGCGATGGTCGCCGAGCGTGTTGCGCTCGAAGCCCATGCCCTGCGGAAAGAAGGTGTAGGACACGTGGCTGCGGCCGAGCTGGTCGGCAACCAGTTCGGCGAGCTTGTTCTCGAAGCCCTCCCCCTTCTCGTTGGAGAACGGCATGTTGGCCGGATCGGCGCAGACGCGCAGGACGTCCGGGTCAACCAGTTCGACATCGGCGCCGAGACCGGCGGACCACGCCGGCACGGCCGCGACGCTCGCCGCCGTCGCGAGGACGGCGGCGAGGAGACGAGGCACCCACCGGGCGCTCGGCGGATCAGCCCATGCAGGCATCTTCCATTTCCTTGAAGGCGTCGCTCTTAGCTTCCTTCTTGGCCGGTCGGCCGCGCGGCAGATCGCCCTGCCCGCGGGCGCGCAGATAGGTATAGATGTCATTGAGGTAGCACATGACGTTCGGGTTATCGCCGAAGGCCGGCATGACGTTGTTGTTGCCGCTGTCGACATGCTGCCGTCCGCCGGCGACGATCCCCATGAAGTCCACATAGGACAACGTCTTTACGCTCTGGACGAGCGCCGGCGCGTAGCTCGAACCGAGCCCGTCCGGGCCGTGGCAGACGTGGCATTCCGAGTGATAGCGACGGAAGCCGGAATAGGTCGGGAAATCGACGGTGCCGTCATCGGCAATGTGGAAGGTCGGAACGCCGTCGGCGTCGAGGTAGTAGCCGCCGTCCTGGTCGACGGCTTCAGGATCGCCGGGTCCGTCGGAATAGGCCGGTGCCGCGCCGAGCGCAGCGGCCGCGACGATGGCGGCGAACAGGGACTGGTACAGCGTCATCGGTTCCTCTTGGTGGCGAAGTCGGGCAGGGGGCAAAAGACCTGCCCACAGGTCATCGAGGCCGACATGCCGCAATCCGTGGTGTCGTCCTGAAAGGATGAGCGGCAAAGGCCGGTCTCCGCCTTTGCCTGATAAGACCGCGTTCGGCGAGTTGCTCCTGGAAGGGGCAAGGACACGCCGGCGGCCCGGCGCTTCCGGCCCATGCCCCGGCGGACGATCCGCCGGGATGCAAAGGCCGGATGCGCGATGCAGACCCGTCTACTGGGTCGAAGCCATCTCGTCGGGCAGCGCGAAGACGGTAAGCTGGCCGCCGAGGTCGGTGTAGTTCTTGAGGCTCGCATAGCCGCCGACCGCGCCGAGACCCGCATTCGGATCGGTCAGGCCGGCCGCCAGGCCGATACCCGCCCAGCCGCCGACGCCCGACAGAACGGCGATATACTGCTTGCCGGCATGTTCGTAGGTCATGACGTTGCCGATGATCCCCGACGGCGTCTTGAACTTGTAGAGCTCGTCGCCGGTCTCGGAGTCGATCGCCTTCAGATAGCCCTCGAGAGTGCCGTAGAAAACGATGTCGCCGGCGGTGGCCAGCGCGCCCGACCACACCGAAAACCGCTCGGCGAGCGACCACTTGATCTCGCCCTTGGTGGCGTCCCAGGCGATGAAGTTGCCCATGCCGCCGTGGCTATCGGGGGCCGGGTACATCGACAGGGTGGCGCCGACATAGGGCTGACCGGCCGTATAGCTGACGCGGAACGGCTCGTAGTCCATGCAGACGTGGTTGGTCGGGATGTAGAACAGCTTGGTCTTCGGCGAGAAGGCCGAAGGCTGCTGGTCCTTGGTGCCGAGCGCGGCCGGGCAGACGCCGGTGGTGTTGGTGTCCTCGCCGCCGGCTTCCGTCGAGTACTGCTCGACCACCTGCGGCCGGCCGTACTGGTCGCTGGACTCGTCCATCACGACCTCGGTCGCCCAGTTGACGGCCGGATCGTACTTTTTGGCCACCAGCAGTTCGCCGGTCTCCCGATCGAGCGTATAGGCGAAGCCGTTGCGGTCGGGATGCACCAGCACCTTGCGGGTCTGGCCGTCGAAATCGAGGTCGGCGAGCATCATCTCGTTGACGCCGTCATAGTCCCACTGGTCGTGGGGCGTCATCTGATAGAGCCAGCGCGCCATGCCGTCGTCGGGATCGCGCGCCATGATCGAGAGCGACCACTTGTTGTCGCCCGGCCGCTGCGTCGGGTTCCAGGTGCCGGGGTTGCCGGTGCCATAGTAGATCAGGTCGAGTTCGGGATCGTAGCTGAACCAGCCCCAGGTGGTACCGCCGCCGATCTGCCACTGATCGCCTTCCCAGGTCTTCAGGGACGAATCCTCGCCGATCGGCTTGCCGAGCGTCGTGGTCTTTTCGGGATCGACCAGCATTTCTGCGTCGGGGCCGGTCGAAAAGGCGCGCCATACCTGCTCGCCCGTCTTGATGTCGTAGGCGGTCAGGTGTCCGCGCACGCCGTATTCGGCGCCGGAAATACCGACGATCACCTTGTCCTTGACGACCATCGGCGCCATCGTCGCCGTCTGGCCCTTGGAGGCGTCGCCATTGGTGACCTCCCAAACCACCTCGCCGCTGTCGGCGTTCAGCGCCACCACCTTGGTGTCGGCCTGCTGGAGGATGACCAGCCCGGGCCGGTCACCGTCGGCCGGGGCATAGCTGACGCCACGGTTGACCGTGTCGCAGCACATCACGCCGATGACGCTCGGATCCTGCTTGGGGGTGTATTTCCACTTGATGACGTTGTCGTTCGCCAGGTCGACGGCGAAGACGTTGTTGGGAAAGGGCGTCGTGAAGTACATCATGTCGCCGATGACCAGCGGCGCACCCTCGTGACCGCGCAGAACGCCGGTCGACATGGTCCAGGCGACCTGCAGGTCGCCGACATTGTCCTTGTTGATCTGATCCAGCTTGGACCATCGCCAGTTTGCGTAATTGCCCGTGGGCATGACCCATTCGGCCGAATTGTCCTGCATCTCGATGAGCTGATCGTTGGCGAGAGCCGCCGTCGTTGCAAACGAGATGCCCGCAAGCAGGCATGCGGAGCGAAGCGCTAGCATTCGCATCGTATCTCCTCCCTGTTGGTCGTACCGGGTCTCCCTCCCGGCATTTTTATATCCACCCGGCTCAGAGCCTTGCAACGGCTGATATGTGAAGCCACGCCCGGTGAGCGATCGATGGGTCTGCGGAGACTAAACGCAAAAGCGAGGAATGGACAACAGTTTTCGAACTTCGCTTGCGCACGCATAGTTTGTGCAATGCAGCATTTCTCCCTCCATAGGTAACCGATAATTGCGGTCTCCCAGCCAAAGACGGTCATTCCTGCGACGCGAAGCTCACACGGCCGTAGCCAGCTTGACAGACCGGTCCTAACCTCCATCAATAAAACACGTTTCCCTGATGTGCTGGGAAATAGGAGGCTGATCTGGATGGTCATCGGAACGGTCCGGTTAGGGCGATTCGAAGCGTCGGCGGTCCGCGGCGTGCGACTTCGACGTCGGGGATATGTCCGGCCGAAAGAGGGTCGCGGCCTGACAACCCTCGATGGAGCCGATCGGCATCGAATCACGCCAAGCATTCCGCAACCGAAGCGCGATCCGGTGATCAGTGCCGGTGGCCGTGCCGCGCTCGGTGGCCCATCGTCCGCTTCGGCGCGGTTCGGCTCGAATGCCTGGCAGCGGGTGACGAAGCAAGCCGCTACAGCCTTGTGCGCCGCCATGCTTGTGCTCGCCGGTCCGGCTGCGGCGCGGGCCGCCGCGTCGCCGCTCGCCGTGACCGAGGTGGCGCCCGGCGTCTTCGTCCACCCGGGTGTCCACGAACTCATGTCGACGGCCAATAGCGGCGCGATCGCCAATGTCGGCTTCGTGGTCGGCGAGGCGGCGGTTGCGGTGATCGATACGGGCGGCAGCGTCGAGGAAGGCGATGCTCTTCTTGCTGCCATTCAGCGTGTGACGGATCTTCCGGTCCGCTACGTCGTCAACACCCACATGCATCCCGACCATGTCTTCGGCAACGCTGCATTCAAGGCGGCAGGGCGCGGGGGAGAGGCCCCTCGCTTCGTCGGTCACGCCCATCTACCCCGGGCCCTGGCGAGCCACGGCGCGCACTATCTGGACGCCAATCGCCCGCTGCTGGGTGACGCCCTGATCGAGGATGTGGCGATCATCGCGCCGGATGTGCTGGTCGCGGACGAGACGGTGCTCGACCTCGGGAACCGACCGTTGCGTCTGAAGGCTTGGCCAACGGCCCATACCGACAACGACCTGACCGTTCTCGACGAAAAGACCGGAACGTTGTTCGCCGGCGATCTCCTCTTCATGGGGCACCTGCCGGTGATCGACGGCAGCCTCCTCGGCTGGCTCGCCGTCCACGACGCCTTGGCGGCGATCGACGCACGGCGTGTCGTTCCCGGCCACGGTCCGGCCGCGGCACCCTGGCCGGAGGCGCTGTCGCCCCAGCGGCATTATCTGGACAGGCTTGCCGAGGCGTTGCGCGCCGAGATCCATCGCGGTGCCGGCATGGTGGAGGCCGTCGCGGCGGTGCCGCCGCCGGATCCTGGTTGGACCCTGGTCGAAGAGTTTCATCGCCGTAACGCGACGGCCGCCTTCGCCGAGTTGGAATGGGAGTAGCCGACGATTTGGGGACCCGCCCGCAAACGCGGGTCGCGCCCCCCGAAGACAAACACACGAAACGGGAGGAATGCCATGTTGAACCGGATGCGCCGGATCGCCGGCATACAGGCCGCCACCGCGCTTGCCGCCGTGCTGATCTTTTCGGACACGGCCGCGGCCGACGAGGCGGACGGCGCCTGGACGGACATCGCCGACAGCCTGTTCGCCGATCGTCCTCTGGCCGCCGACGATCTGGTTGCTCTCGAAGCGCCCTATCGCGCCGAGGATGCCGCGCTTGTGCCGATGACGATCCGCACGGCGCTGCCGGCCGGAGACCGGCGACAGGTGTCGAAACTCGTGCTCGTCATCGACAACAACCCCGCGCCGGTCGCCGCGAGTTTCGAGCTCGGACCGGATACCGGCCTGACCGAGATCTCGACGCGCGTGCGGGTCAACAGCTATACGCCGGTTCACGCGGTGGCCGAGTTCTCGGACGGCTCGCTGCACGTCGCCGAGGTATTCGTCAAGGCATCGGGCGGCTGTTCGGCGCCGATGTCGAAAGACCCCGAGCAGGCGATGGCCAATCTCGGCCAGATGAAGCTGCGACAGTTCGGCCAGACCTCGGGCGAGGCGCCCGCGTCGGCAAGCCAGGCCGAGGCCCAGTTGATGATCCGTCACCCCAACAATTCCGGATTGCAGATGGATCAGTTGACGCGCAACTACATCCCGGCCCATTTCGTGCGCGAGGTGACGATCCGGCAGGGCGACGCGCTCATCTTCCACATGGAAGGTGGCATCTCGCTGTCGGAGGACCCCAATTTCCGCTTCGACTTCGCGCCGAACGGCCAGCCGATCAGCGTCGAGGCGGTCGACACGGAAGACGACGTCTTCACCCGCGAATGGCCCTCGGCAAAGGCCGCGCCGCAAGGCTGAGCCGGTTCGTTCGGCGCCGCTGCGGCGTCAGAAGCAGCGCAGTTCGGCCTCGACCTGGGCATTGCGAAGCTTGTCGATTGCCGTCTTCGACTGCTCGCTGGCGCGAAACAGCACACCGCGCTCGCCATTGATCTGGCCGAGGCTGAGAAACGCCTCGGCCTCCTCGTAGGCGCCATACGGCAGCAGCGTCGAGATGACGTCGATCGAGCACGAGCAGCGATCGAGCGACTGCCGCGTTTCACCGTTCGCCTTCATGCAGCCGAACACGTAGTCGGCGATGACGGTGGTCGGGTAGTCGTTGTCGAAACCCTGAAGCGACGTCGCTTGGCCATACGCCGCGCTCGCCGTCGCCGCGACGATGGCGGCTGCCATCGCGATCGGGTGCCCTCGATGTGTCATGTCTCCTCCCTGTCGAATGTCCGGCGCCGCCCCATTATTGTGTTTGTGAGAAGCCGGATACAGCTCTGGCTTGCATCGGAGCGGCAAGATTGTAAAGCTCCCCAGCCAATAAGCCCAAACGAGCAGCCGGGAGGACATTGGGATGAAGACACGCGCAGCCGTTGCTTTCGAAGCCGGAAAGCCGCTGGAGATCGCCGAAGTCGATCTCGACGGGCCGAAGGAAGGCGAGGTCCTGGTCGAGATCAAGGCGACCGGCATCTGCCACACCGACGATTTCACCCTGTCGGGCGCCGACCCCGAGGGCATTTTTCCCTCGATCCTCGGTCACGAGGGCGCCGGCGTCGTGGTCGACGTCGGCCCAGGCGTGACGACCGTGAAAAAAGGCGATCACGTCATTCCGCTCTATACGCCGGAATGCCGCCAGTGCCCCTCCTGCCTGTCGCGCAAGACCAATCTCTGCACCGCGATTCGCGCCACCCAGGGCCAGGGCCTGATGCCCGACGGCACCTCGCGCTTCTCGCTCGATGGCAAGCCGATCCACCATTACATGGGCTGCTCGACCTTCTCCAACTTCACCGTCCTGCCGGAGATCGCGCTCGCCAAGATCCGCGAGGACGCGCCCTTCGACAAGGTCTGCTACATCGGCTGCGGCGTGACCACCGGCGTCGGCGCCGTGGTCAACACGGCCAAGGTGGAGCCGGGCGCGACGGCCATCGTCTTCGGCCTGGGCGGCATCGGCCTCAACGTCGTGCAGGGGCTCAGGCTGGTGGGCGCCGACATGATCATCGGCGTCGACCTCAACAATTCCAAGAAGGAATGGGGCGAGCGCTTCGGCATGACGCATTTCGTCAATCCGAGCGAGATCGAGGGCGACCTCACCGCCCACCTCGTCAACATGACCAAGCGCGGCGCCGACCAGATCGGCGGTGCCGACTACACCTTCGACTGCACCGGCAACGTCAAGGTGATGCGCCAGGCGCTCGAAGCCTGTCATCGCGGCTGGGGCCAGTCGGTGGTCATCGGCGTGGCGCCGGCGGGCGCCGAGATTGCCACTCGGCCGTTCCAACTGGTCACCGGACGGACCTGGAAGGGCACGGCGTTCGGCGGCGCACGCGGGCGCACCGACGTGCCGAAGATCGTCGAATGGTACATGGACGGCAAGATCGAGATCGATCCGATGATCACCCACACCATGCCGCTCGACGACATCAACAAGGGCTTCGAGCTGATGCACTCGGGCGAATCGATCCGCTCGGTGGTGCTTTACTGAGCGACCGGCGCCATCCGTCCTTCGCTACGGCCTCGGCCGGCATGAAGGACGGACGACCGGCGCGTCAATGACAAGCATGGGAGTTTCGACCATGGAGACCAAATCGCGCTGGGCCGCCCATGGCGGCTCGCAGCTCGTCTGCAGCCACGCCTCCAGCGCCACCGGCACCGAAATGACGTTTGCCGTCTTCCTACCGCCACAGGCGGCTTCCGGCCCCTGTCCGGTGCTGTGGTATCTGTCGGGTCTCACCAGCACCCATGCCAACGTCATGGAAAAGGGCGAATACCGGCGGGCAGCGGCAGAGCTCGGCCTCGTCATCGTCTGCCCGGATACCAGCCCGCGCGGCGACGGCGTCGCCGACGACGAAGCCTACGACATGGGTCAGGGCGCCGGGTTCTATCTCGACGCCACCGAGGCGCCCTGGGCCGATCACTACAGGATGGAGACCTATGTCCGCGACGAACTGCCGGCGCTGATCGCGGAGAACTTCCCCGTCGACACGGCCCGCCAGGCGATCTTCGGCCATTCCATGGGTGGCCACGGCGCCCTCACCTTGGCGCTCAAGAACCCCGAACGCTATCGTTCGTGCTCGGCCTTCGCACCGATCGTCGCGCCGATCGAGGTGCCGTGGGGCCAGAAGGCGCTGCCGCTCTATCTGGGGCAGGACCAGGCGGCTTGGCGCCGCTATGACGCCTGCGCGCTGATCGAGGACGGCGCCCGCTTCGACGCCTTCTTGGTGGACCAGGGTGACGCCGACAACTTCCTGGCTCCACAGCTCCAGCCCGAGCGCCTGGAGAAGGCCTGCCTGAGCGCCGACATCGAGCTCACCCTGCGCATGCAGCCGGGCTACGATCACTCCTACTATTTCATCTCGACGTTCATGGACGATCATCTCGCCTGGCATGCCGAGCGATTGAACTGAAGAACGGTTGATCTGGCGCCGACCTTCAAGGCGGCGTGGACAAATCAGGCTTGGACCTCGCCGTTTTATGTTTTTAATCGAATATCGGTTGATATACGCGACGTGAGCTGGCGGCGGCGTCGAATTTACGCCTTCTGGCGAAACAAGCGCCCCGGCGGAAGACCGGCACGGAGCGCTTGAAATCGTTCATGGGCCGCGCCAAGCGGCAGGTCGTCGGCCTTATGCGCGCCCACGCGTCGCGGCGAACCTTTCAGGGTCCGCCTTACCGATCCGATGGGATGCCGGTCAGCCCGGCCGGTCGAGCCCGAGCAGCGAACGCCACCAGCTCTTCCGTTTCGTCGGGATGAGGTCCTGCGCGGACTGCGGCGGATCGCTCCGCCGCGCCTCGCGCTCCGGCACCCCCGGATTCGGCGCCTTTCAAGCGGCGGCGGCCTCCGCCTTCTTCTTGGCGGTGTGCGCGGCGATGACGTCCATCAGCGCCGGCGACAGGCAGTCATAGGGTTCGAGTCCGAGCTCCTTGAGCCGGCTGCGAACCTCGCTCATCTGTTCCGGCGGATAGCCGGATTCGATGATCGAGGAGACGAAGGCGGCGAATTCGGGCGGAGACCAGCCCTCGGTGTCGGAGAGTTCGGTGTGCACGAAGTCGAGGCCGTAGAACGGGTGCTCCTTGTTCTCGATCCGTCCGTACATGTGCGTGCCGCACGCCTTGCAGGCATGGCGGACGATCGCCGCGCTGGTATCGATCGGCGCCAGCTTTTCCTCATGCGCGGTGACGCGCAACTGATCGCTCGGCACCACGGCGACCATCGAGAAATTCGCACCCTTGGGCTTCCAGCATTTGGTGCATCCACACACGTGGTTGTGCGCGGTCTGCGCGCTGATGGTCACCTCGACCTTGTCGCTGGCGCAGCGGCAATAGAGCTTGCCCCCGGCAAAGCCCGAGGCAGCGGGTTTGACGCCGTTGTCGACCGATGGATGAATGGCGACGGTCATTCTTTTCCTCCCTTTGTTATCAATGGTTTCGCGGTTTCGCGCGGCGGCGGCCGCGTGAACGCGTCACAATCGATATGCTAACATGACGTTGTGGGAGGAGATAGACCTATCGCATAGGTCGCGTCGCCGATACTTCCGCAGAGTGGTCGGAGAAGAAGATCTTCTCAGCGGCCATCGGCAGCCGAGGCCGCTGCCACGCTGTGGGCTGGCCTTGGGCGCAACGGACGCTCTGCGAACCAGCGATGCCGGAGGCAGGGCGATCAGGCGGCCTGACGCGGGTCGGCGATCAGCGGCAGGGCCTCGCGCGCCAGCGGGTCGAGGCCCCCGGCTCCCGCCGCTTCCACATGGTCAAGCAGTTGAGCGCGCATCCGCGGCTCCCAGAACGAGTTGATGTGGCCCGCCACCTCCGCCGACGCCTTGTCGGGCTCGGCGGCGCGGAAGAAGTCGGCCATCTGGTTGGCCATGCGGATCAGCTTGTCGGGCGTCATCGCGCCGCCTCTTTCCGCTGGAGACTGTGCATCACTCGGCCGCCTTCAGCTTGGCGATGCGGCGGGCCCGCAAGGCGCGCTCCTCGTATTCGAGCTGCCAGTCGCTCGGCCCGTTGGAGGGCGATACTTGCACCGCCGTCACCTTGTATTCTGGACAGTTGGTCGCCCAGTCGCTGTAGTCGGTGGTGATGACGTTGGCCTGGGTGTCCGGATGGTGGAAGGTCGTATAGACGACGCCCGGCGACACGCGGTCGGTAATACGCGCGCGCAGCGAGGTTTCGCCCGAGCGCGAGACCACCCGCACATAGTCGTCGTCACGAATGCCGCGCTGTTCGGCGTCATGCGGATGGATCTCCAGCCGGTCGGCGTCGTGCCACAGCGAATTGTCGGTGCGCCGCGTCTGCGCGCCGACATTGTATTGGGTGAGGATGCGGCCGGTGGTGAGCAGCAGCGGGAAGCGCGGCCCGGTCTTTTCGTCGGTCGCGACATATTCAGTGCGCACGAACTTGCCCTTGCCGCGCACGAAGCCGTCGATGTGCATGACCGGCGTGCCGAGCGGTGCCTTTTCGTTGCACGGCCATTGCACCGAACCCTCGCGCTCCAGCAGATCGTAGCTGACGCCGGCAAAGCTCGGCGTCGTCGCCGCGATCTCATCCATGATCTCGGACGGATGGCTGTAGGTCCAGTCGAGGCCCAGCGCCTGGGCGAGCTTCTGCGTCACTTCCCAGTCGGCATAGCCGTTCTTCGGCGCCATCACCTTGCGCACGCGGTTGATGCGACGCTCGGCATTGGTGAAAGTGCCGTCCTTTTCCAGGAACGAGGAGCCGGGCAGGAACACGTGGCCGTAATGCGCCGTCTCGTTGAGGAAGAGGTCGTGGATGATGACGCATTCCATCGCCGCCAGGCCCGCGGCGACGTGCGTGGTGTCGGGATCGGACTGAAGGATGTCCTCGCCCTGGACGTAAAGCGCCTTGAACGTGCCGTCGACGGCGGCGTCCAGCATGTTGGGGATGCGCAGGCCCGGCTCGTTGTCGAGGGTGACGCCCCAGAGCTTTTCGAAGATCTCGCGTGTCGCCTCGTCGGCGATATGGCGATAGCCGGGCATCTCGTGCGGAAAGGAGCCCATGTCGCACGAGCCCTGGACGTTGTTCTGGCCGCGCAGCGGGTTCACGCCGACGCCGGGCCGGCCGATATTGCCGGTCGCCATGGCGAGATTGGCGATGGCGATGACGGTGGTCGAGCCCTGCGAATGCTCGGTGACGCCGAGGCCGTAATAGATCGCCGCATTGCCGCCGGTGGCATAGAGCCGGGCGGCGGCGCGGATGGTCTCGGCCGGAACGCTCGAGAGCGCCTCGATGGCTTCCGGGCTGTGCCGCTCCTCGGCAACGAAGCTCGCCCAGTCCTCGAACTCCGACCAGTCGCAGCGTTCGCGCACGAACGCCTCATTCACCAGCCCTTCGGTGACGACGACGTGGGCCATGGCGGTGAGCACGGCGACGTTGGTACCGGGCCGCAGTGCCAGATGATGGGCCGCCTCGATATGCGGCGAACGCACCAGGTCGATGCGGCGCGGGTCGACGACGATCAGCTCGGCGCCCCGGCGCAGCCGCTGCTTCAGCCGCGAGGCGAACACCGGATGGCCGTCGGTGGGGTTGGCGCCGATCACCATGACGACGTCGGATTGCTCGACGGAATCGAAGTCCTGCGTTCCGGCGGACGTGCCGAAGGTGGTCTTCAGGCCGTAGCCGGTCGGCGAATGGCAGACGCGGGCGCAGGTGTCGACATTGTTGTTGCCGAAGCCGGCGCGCACCAGCTTCTGCACCAGATAGGTCTCCTCGTTGGTGCAGCGCGAGGAGGTGATGCCGCCGGTGGCACCCTTGCCGTACTTATCCTGGATCGCCTTGATCCGGTCCGCCGCGAAGGTGAGCGCCTCGTCCCAGGAGACCTCGCGCCACGGTTCGTCGGTCGTCTCGCGGATCATCGGGTTGAGGATGCGGTCCTTGTGGGTGGCGTAGCCCCAGGCGAAGCGGCCCTTCACGCAGGAATGGCCGCGATTGGCCTTGCCGTCCTTGTAGGGCACCATGCGCACGACCTCTTCGCCGCGCATCTCGGCCTTGAACGAGCAGCCGACGCCGCAATAGGCGCAGGTGGTGACCACCGAATGCTCCGGAATGCCGATCTCGACAACGGATTTCTCGTTCAGCGTCGCCGTCGGGCAAGCCTGGACGCAGGCGCCGCACGAGACGCACTCGGAGGAGAAGAAATCCTCCATCATCGACGGGGCGACGCGGCTGTCGAAGCCGCGACCGGCGATCGTCAGCGCCAGCGTGCCCTGCACCTCGTCGCAGGCGCGCACGCAGGCCGAACAGACGATGCATTTGGATGGATCGTAGTCGAAATAGGGGTTCGAGCGGTCGACCGGCAGATGCAGCGGATTGTTGTGCCCGGCGCTGTCGGCAAAGACGTGGTTCTGCCCCTGATAGCCGTAGCGCACCTCGCGCAGGCCGACGGCGCCGGCCATGTCCTGAAGGTCGCAGTCGCCATTGGCCGAGCAGGTCAGGCAGTCGAGCGGGTGGTCGGAGATATAGAGCTCCATCACCCCGCGCCGGATCTTTTTCAGCCGCTCGGTCTGGGTATGGACCACCATGCCCTCGCCGGCCAGCGTCGTGCACGAGGCCGGCGTGCCGTTCCGTCCTTCCACCTCGACCAGGCAGAGCCGGCACGAGCCGAACGCCTTCAGCATGTCGGTGGCGCAGAGCTTGGGAACGGCAATGCCGGCCTCGGCGGCTGCGCGCATGATCGACGTGCCCTCCGACACGGTGACGGACTGCCCGTCGATCGTCAAAGAAACGGTCTTCTCCGCCTTCGAAGCAGGGGTGCCGAAATCTCTTTCCTCGACCAGTCCCATGATGGCTCCTATTCGGCCGCTTGTTGCCTGCGGGTGAAGTCTTCGGGAAAATGCCGGACCGCGCTCATCACCGGAAACGAGGTGAAGCCGCCGAGCGCGCAGAGCGAGCCGTAGCGCAGCGTCTCGCAGAGGTCGGACAGAAGGACGACGGCGGCCTCGCCGTCGCGATCGATGCGGTCGATCACCTCCATGCCGCGCACGGAGCCGACGCGGCAGGGCGTGCACTTGCCGCAGCTCTCAATGGCGCAGAATTCCATGGCGAAGCGCGCCTGCGCCCGCATGTCGACGGTGTCGTCGAAGACGACGATGCCGGCATGGCCGATCAGCCCGCCCTTGGCGGTGAAGGCCTCGTAGTCGAACGGCGTGTCGAACAGGGCGGGCGGGAAATAGGCGCCGAGCGGACCGCCGACCTGGACGGCGCGCACCGGCCGGCCGTTCGCCGTGCCGCCGCCGATGTCGTTGACCAGTTCGCCCAGCGTGATGCCGAACCCGGCCTCGAACAGGCCCGGATAGCGGACGTTGCCGGCCAGCTGGATCGGCATCGTGCCACGCGAGCGCCCCATGCCGAAATCACGGTAGAAGCCAGCGCCCTTTTCGAAGATGACAGGCACCGAGGCGATCGAGATGACGTTGTTGACGGCGGTCGGCTTGCCGAACAGGCCCTCATGAGCGGGCAATGGGGGCTTCGCCCGCACCTGGCCGCGCTTGCCTTCGAGCGAATCGAGCAGCGCCGTCTCCTCGCCGCACACATAGGCTCCCGCGCCGACCCGCACCTCCATGTCGAAGGCGTGGTCCGACCCCAACACCGAGGGGCCGAGCAGCCCCGCCTTGCGGGCGAGGACGATCGCCTTTTCGAGGACGGCGATGGCATGGGGATATTCGGAGCGGGTGTAGAGGTAGCCCTTGGTCGCCCCGATCGCGATGCCGGTGATGATCATCCCCTCGATGACGACGAAGGGATCGCCCTCCATGATCATCCGGTCGGAAAAGGTGCCGCTGTCGCCCTCGTCGGCGTTGACGACGACGTATTTACGCGGCCCGGGCGCCTGACGAACCGTGTTCCACTTCACCCCGGTCGGAAACCCGGCCCCGCCCCTACCCCGCAAGCCGCTTTCGGTGACCTGGTCACAGATCGCCTTGGCATCCACCGCGAGAGCGGCCTCCAGGCCCTTCAGGCCGCCATGGGCGCGATAGTCGTCGAGCGACAGCGGGTCGGTGATGCCGCAGCGGGCGAAGGTCAGACGGCTCTGCGCCTTCAGGAATGGGATCTCCTCGGTAAGGCCGTGATGAAGGCGATGCGGCTCGCCACGTAAAAAACCGGCCTCGAACAGCTCCAGCACGTTGTCCGGCGTCACCGGACCGTAGGCGACGCGGCCGGCGGCCGTCTCGACCTCGACCATCGGCTCCAGCCAGTGCAGTCCGCGCGAGCCGGTGCGCACGATGGTGATGGCCTCGCCGCGCAGGCTGGCGACGGCGGCGACGGCGTCGGCCACGATTTCGGCACCCACCGATTCGGCCCCGGCATCGCAGGCGACGAAGAGGCGGACGCTCACCGCCGGCACTCCGCGATCAGCGCGTCGAGGCGTTCGGCCGTCAACCGCCCGTGCAACTTTCCGTCGATCATGGCCGAGGGCGAAAACGAGCAAAGGCCGAGGCAGTAGACCGGCTCCAGCGTCACGCCCTCGGGACTGGTCTCGCCCCAATCGACACCCAGCTGTTCGCGCGCTCTCTCGGCGAGCGCGACGCCGCCCATCGACTGGCACGACTCCGCCCGGCACAGCCTGACGACGTGACGACCAACCGGCTTATCCTTGAAATCATGATAGAAACTGACGACGCCGAACACCTCGGCGCGGGTCAGGTTGAGCGCCCGGGCGATCGTCGGGATAGCCTCGGTCGGGACGTAGCCCAACTGCTCCTGCACTGCGTGCAGGATCGGCAGAAGCGGACCTTCGAGATGCGAATGAGCGGCAACGATCTCCTCAACCGCCCCGCAATGCTCGTCTTGCGCAGGCTGATAACTCACTCCTGATCCTCCCAACCAGAAGTTTAACATGCCGGTCTATGACTGTCATCCACCCGCCGGAGGCGGCCGTTCAAAGCGGCGTGCGCACGATCAGAAACACTACGGGATCGGCGTCCCGGGTCGAGATCGAGCGGGTCGCCGGCAACATCAGAACCATCGGGCCGGCTCCGGCAGGGGTGGGACCGACACGAACCGGCCGGCTGCGCCACTCCCAACCTATGTCGTCCCCGCTTTCGGCCGTGGACACCCCTTCCGCGGCCGCCGGCAGTCCCGATCCGACGTCGACTGGCGGTTCACTCCGCCGCCAGCGGGGTTGCCCGGCACTTGGCGAAGCCGTCGCCGATGATGTCCTGCGGCAGATTGCGGCCGATGAAGACGATCCGCGTCACCCGCTCTTCTCCATCCTTCCAGGCACGCTGATGGTCTCCTTCCAGCAGCATGTGGACACCCTGGACGACATAGCGCTCATCGTCCCCGACGAAGGAGACGATTCCCTTCATCCGCAGCATGTCGATGCCGAACGCCTGGGTCGTGGCCTGTATCCAGGGAAAGAACTTGGCCGGGTCGAGCGGCTCGCGCTCGACCAGCGAGAAGCTCTTCACGTGAGCGTCGTGCTCATGGTCGTGCTGCTCTTGAAGAAATTCGGGCTCGACCTCGAGAACGCGGTCGAGATCGAAGGCCCTTCGATCCAGAAGGCCCGCGATGTCCAGATCGCAATGCTGCGAGCGCAGGATGCTCGCCGTCGGATTGATGCGCCGGATGCGCTCCTCGACGGCCGCCAATCCGCTCTCGTCCACGAGATCGGCCTTGTTGAGAATGATCGTGTCGGCGAAGGCGAGCAGTTCCTGGGCTTCATGCGCCCGGTCGATTTCGCCGAGAAGGTGTTTGGCATCGACCACCGTGATGATGGAATCGAGCCGGGTCTTGGCACGAATGTCCTCGTCGACGAAGAAGGTCTGGGCGACCGGCGCGGGATCGGCCAGGCCGGTCGTCTCGATGACGATGCCGTCGAAGCGGCCGCGCCGGCGCATTAGGCTTTGGATGATGCGGATCAGGTCGCCGCGCACCGTGCAGCAGATGCACCCGTTGTTCATCTCGAAGACCTCCTCGTCGGCGTCGATGATCAGATCGTTGTCGATGCCGACCTCGCCGAACTCGTTGACGATGACGGCGAACTTCTTGCCGTGAGGTTCAGAGAGGATGCGGTTGAGAAGCGTGGTTTTGCCGGCGCCGAGATAGCCCGTCAGCACGGTGACAGGGGTCGGCAGAAGCGTTGTCGTGGACATTCTATACCTCGCAATTGTGGGGGGTCGGCATACAGCCAACCGGCCACATGCCCTCCGAATGATACGTTATTACGTGACGATCTCGTTGACAAATGTCATAACATTACGCAGGTTGTCGCCATCAACACCGTGGACGCGATGCCCGCCCAGGCAGCCGCTCGTTCGGCGGATCACGGTGTCTTCAAGGAAAGCGAAGGGTGCAATGAGGCCGCTCTACGGACCCGTGCCGGTGACGGTGTTGACCGGATTCCTCGGCTCGGGAAAGACGACCCTCCTGAATGGCATTCTCGCCGACCCGCGCATGGCGGGCACGGCCGTCGTGATCAATGAATTCGGCGCCGTTTCCATCGACCATGACCTCGTCCGCAAGGGATCCGAGACGGTCTCGCGCACGACCACGGGATGCATCTGCTGCACGGCGAGCAGCGATATCCGCACTTCTCTGCACGAATTGCACGTCGCACGCCTGCATCAGGAGATCCCGGCGATCTCACGCGTGGTGATCGAGACCACCGGGCTCGCCGATCCGGCGCCGATCATCAACAGCCTCATCGCCGGAGGCGCACCCGCCATGGGCCTTCGCGACCACGCCGTCGCGCGCCATTTCTATCTCGCAGGCGTCATTACGGCGTTTGATGCAATCAACGGCCGTGTGGCCCTCGACGGCTTTCTCGAAGGTTGGAAACAGATCGCCTTTGCCGATCATGTGATCCTGACGAAGACCGATCTGGTCCATGGATGGAACGGATGGGCCGACGAACTTCGCGATCTGAATCCAGCGGCGCGCTTCCACGACCGGCATGATCGGGCGTTCGATCTGCCCGCATTGTTCGGCAACAGCAGCTATTCCATGTCCGGCAGGGCAGAGGACGTGGTGGGATGGCTGGCGATGGAAACGCTGGCGTCTCATCCTGAGCACGCCCACGATGTCAATCGGCATGGAGACGGGGTCGAGGCCTTCAGTCTGGTCCACGAGCAGCCCCTCGATCCTCGCGCCGTCGAATTCTTCCTCCAGGTCATAACCAGCAACGCCGAGTCGGGCCTTTTGAGATTGAAGGGCCTGTTCGCTCTGGACGACGATCCGGATCGTCCGCTGGTGGCGCATGCCGTCCAGCACCAGCTCTATCCGTCGTGGCGCCTTCCCGCGTGGCCGAACCAAGACCGGCGAACCCGGGCCGTCCTCATCGGACGCGACATGCCGGCCAAGCAGATCCGCGACTTGTTCGCGGCTCTCGCGCCACGGCCCGCCGGCAAGCGAAGGAGGCGGGCTTGAGCGATCCGTTCGTCAACCCTCTGGCGCGCGGTGGAGCCAATGCCGTGAACAGTGTGCGAGCGATCAAGCGTTGGACACGAGATCGGCTCGGCCTGGCCGAAGACGTGGTCGTTTCCGTCAACGAACTCGCCTGCCACCTGCCCGGGTGTCCGCCAAAGGAGACCGTGATCCTGGTGATGCGATCCCGCGATCAGACGCTGCAGGTATCGATCCACAAGCCGGTCCTCGACGTCGTGCAGGCCGACGTCGATCACGCCCTTTTTGCGGCGGCGCGCTTCGATGGCGAACTGCGGCTCCCATGGCGCGATTGAACCCGCCGGCATCGATGTTGATCGGAATGGGTCGACAAGCAATCGCTTAGCAAACAATTAGATTGTAATGTTATTTCATAACATATAGTATGGCGCTGATGAATTGGACCTCGCATGACACCCCCTGACGCCTTCCTGTCCTCGATGATCGCGCGGCCGGCGTTCCACCGCCTTCTCGGCGCACTCGCCGTCCTGGCCGCCCTGTGGCTCGCGATCCTCTGGGCGGTAGCGCTGCCATGAACCCTTCTGCAATCCGTTTCGACAACGTCACCGTCGCCTACGACCGGCATCCCGCCGTGCATCATCTGTCGGGCGTATTCGAGCCCGGAAGCCTCACGGCGGTGGCGGGGCCGAACGGAGCCGGCAAATCGACGCTGCTCAAGGCCCTGATGGGCGAACTGCCGGCGGCGGAGGGAAAGATCGACCGCGGCGGGTTGTCGGTGCGCGATCTCGGCTATCTGCCGCAGGCCGCCGAGATCGATCGACAGTTCCCGCTGAGCGTCGCCGACACCGTCATGCTGGGCGCCTGGCGGCAGACCGGCGCCTTCGGCGGTGTGACGCGGGCGATGGCCCGGCAAGCCCGCGAGGCGCTGTCGGCCGTCGGGCTCGAGGGCTTCGAAGGGCGCTCTATCCGCGCCCTGTCGGCCGGCCAGTTTCAGCGCGTGCTCTTCGCCCGGCTGCTGCTTCAGGACGCCCGCGTCATCATCCTCGACGAACCGTTCACGGCGATCGACGCCCGCACCACCCGCGACCTCCTCGATCTCGTGGTGCGCTGGCATGGCGAAGGGCGCACGATCATCGCCGTCCTGCACGATTTCGATCAGGTGCGGGCGCACTTTCCGAATACCCTGCTTCTCGCGCGCGAGCCGATCGCCTGGGGCGCGACCGAAGAGGCACTGTCGCTGCGCAACCTCCTGCGCGCTCGCGCCATGGCCGAAGCCTGGGACGAGCAGGCGGGCATCTGCACGGTCACGCCGGAGCAGGCCGCATGACCGCCTATTCGTTTCTGGTCGAGCCGTTCGTCGACTATGGCTTCATGCGGCGTGCGCTCGTCGCCTCGATCGCCCTCGGGCTCGGCTCCGGACCGGTCGGCGTGCTTCTGATGCTCAGGCGCATGAGCTTGGTCGGCGATGCCATGAGCCATGCGGTGCTTCCGGGCGCCGCCGTCGCCTTCCTGATCGTCGGCAATTTGTCGCTGCTCGCCATGGGGCTGGGCGGCCTCGTCGCCGGCCTCAGCGTCGCCCTGCTTTCAGGGCTAGTTAGCCGCACCACGACGCTGAAAGAGGATGCGAGCTTTGCCAGTTTCTATCTGACCTCGCTGGCGCTCGGCGTGCTGATCGTCTCTCTGCGCGGATCGAACATCGATCTCCTGCACATCCTGTTCGGAACGATCCTGGCGATCGATGCGCAAGCCATCTTTCTCGTCGGCGGCATCACGTCGCTCACCCTCGTCACCCTGGCGCTGGTCTATCGTCCGCTGGTGGCCGAGTGCTTCGATCCCGGCTTCCTGCGCGCGGTAGGAGGGCGCGGTCCGGTCTACCACTTCGTGTTCCTGTTTCTGGTGGTGATCAACCTGGTCGCCGGCTTCCAGGCTCTCGGCACGCTGATGGCCGTCGGCATGATGATGCTGCCAGCGGCGATCGCCCAACTCTGGGCGCGCAACTTGCCTGCCATGATCGCCGTCGCCGCCATCAGCGCCGCCGTCGCCGGCTTCGTCGGGCTACTCGCCTCCTATCACCTGAGCTTCGCTTCCGGGCCGACGATCATCCTGACCGCCAGCCTGATCTACGGCGCCTCGCTCTTCGTGGCCCCGTCCGGGGCCCTGTGGCGCCTCGTCAGACGCCCGCATCTGGCGGGCTAAGATCCAAGGAGAATTCCAATGAAAACAACATTTTTCGCTTTGGCCGGAACGGCCATGCTCAGCATGGCCCTGGCCGCGTCGGCTCAAGCCAAGACGATCGACGTCGTGGCGAGTTTCATGGTGCTCGCCGACGTCGTCAAGAACGTCGGCGGCGACCATGTGGACGTGAAGAGCCTCGTGCCGGCGAACGGTGACCCGCACGACTACGAGCCCTCGCCCGAGGACGCCAAGGCGGTGAAGGCCGCCGCGGCGACCTTCATCAGTGGCGAGGATCTCGAGAGCTGGTTCCAGCGCCTGGCCAAGGCGGCTGGCACGACCGATGAGCCGATCGTCGTCTCCGACGGCATCAAGACGCACGAAATGGAAGAAGACGGCGAAACGATCACCGATCCGCACGTCTGGAACAGCGCGGCCAACGTCCTGATCTGGGTGGACAACATCGAAAACGCCCTGGTCGAAGCCGACCCGGAGGACGCCGACGCCATCCACAAGAGCGCCGACGCCTACAAGGCGAGGCTGAAAGAGCTCGACGCCTCGATCAAGAACGAGATCGCCGCGGTTCCGGAGGAGAAGCGCAAGGTGCTGACCAGCCATGACGCCGTCGGCTACTACGGCGAGGAATATGGCGTCACCTTCCTGTCGCCGCTCGGCCTATCCACCGAGACGGAGGCCTCTGCCGCCGACGTTGCAGAGTTGATCGAGCAGATCAAGGCGGAGGGTGTGCAGGTCTACTTCATCGAGAATTCCAACGACGCGCGCCTCGTCAAGCAGATCGCCGATGCGACCGGCGCCGAACCGGGCGGCGAACTCTACCCCGAGGCCCTGTCGGAGGCCGACGGACCGGCGCCGACCTATATCGAGATGATGCAGTACAACACCGACCAGATCGTCGGCGCGATCTCGAAATAGACCGTGGCCCGGGCTGGCCGCGATCGCGACGCCCCGTCCTTGTCGCAGTCGGCCCGCGCCGCATTCAGACGGGTTCGCCGGCGTGGATCGGTCAAGACCGCAACGACCGCGCCATCGACGCCGCGCGGCACGGACGCTTCGTCACCCCCCGCGACGGTTTGTGGGCGGCTGAAACCCGAACCGAACTCGGCGGAGCCGGAGCGCAGAAGCGCCGTTGCGCCACGCCTCCGCGCTGACGAGCGAGAGCTGATCGCACCGATCGTCGCGCCCCCGAATGCCGGCCGCGCCGAACATGACCAGAAGCGATGGAACGAGCGCGACCGGACGACTTGACAGCCGGCTATCGTCAACATTATTGATATGTTATACCTTTACATATCAGAAAAGCCATGACTCGAAATCCCATCGACCAACGCCTGCCCGTCACCGTGCTCTCGGAGACGGTCAACGCGGTCGATGCCTGGCTCGGCTCGTTGCCCGGTCACGCCTACGCCAACGTCCGCCAGCCACCCGGTCAGCACCTTGAATCTCGCCCACATGATCCCGCTCTCGGCGGTGTGGGCGGGGCCGGAACGGGACGAGCATCTCGCAGCACCGCCCTTGCTGTTCAGCAAGACCGAAGGCTCGACCCCGTTCCGGTTTTCCCTTCATGTGGGCGATGTCGGCCACACGCTGGTCGTCGGCCCGACAGGTGCCGGCAAGTCCGTGCTGCTGGCGCTCATGGCCTTGCAGTTCCGGCGCCAAGGCGCGCGCAGGCCTCCCGGTATGGATCGGGATCCGGCTTCGTGCGGGCGACGTCCTCGCGCGAGATGATGACCCTGAAGGCCGCCAAGACACCGAGGGCGTCGAGATTTGCGCGGTGGATATGGCGCTCGGCCGTGGACACGCGGGCCTGCGGACATTGCTCCGCGTCGAGCCGCAGGATCATCGCCAAGGCCTCGGGCCGGGCAAGGCCGGGGTGAAGACGCGACAGATAATGATCTTCGATCGCGGCGATCCATTCGCCGAGCGGCATTGCCAGGCCGGAGCGCGCCAGAAACTGCCAGACCGTTGGTAGGCTGGCTCCGAGAAGAGCGGTGTTCTCCTGCGGTGAAAGCGTCACCCCGCGTCCCGCCGTCACCGTGCGGATCGCCTCGTAGTGGAGCGGCTCGCTGTCGATGAGAACGCCGTCGCAATCCCACAGGACCGCATCAGGTCGATGCCAGGGGTCGTTCCGCTCCTTGCCTGTGTCGAGGAGGTTCATGCTGCGCTCCAACGGAATGGGGCCAATGAGGGGGCCGTTGCCTTGGGGCCGGGCTGGGTGCATTTGACGGCCGCGACGCGGTTGGCGAGACGCAGCGTCTCCTTCAGGTCCAAGCCCTGGTGAAGACCCGCCATGAAGCCTGCGTGAAAGGCATCTCCCGCGCCGGTGGTGTCGGTTACGTCGCAAGTTTCTGCCGGGACCGTGACCACTGTGTCGCCATCGGTTCCGACCGCTCCATCGCCGCCCTGGGTGGCGACGACGATCGATGGCCCGGCTTTGGTGAGGCGCAGGATGGCCGACACGGTTTCCGGCTCTCCCGCCAGATCGCGCAGGATCTCGGCAGGGGCGACGAGGTGTGTGACGAGGGCCAGCAGACGAGCGTCGTCGGGCGAGCGCTGTTCCAGATCACTGACCACGGGCCGGCCGAGATCGCGCATCTGTCGGGCTAACACGAGAAAGGCCTGCCGTTCGAAGCCGTCGCCATAGAGAATCCCGATCTCTTCGAGATCGATGGCACCGATCGGCAGCGGCTCGCGCATGAGAGCGGGATCGCGGCGCATCAGGATGGTCCGCTGATGCCGCAGTCGATCGACTGCCACGATGGCGGACATCGTGCGGCCCGCGGCGATGGCGATATCGGGAACGACGACGCCGGCGTCCCGCAGGGCGTCGCGCGTGAACTTGCCGGCTTCGTCCCCGCCGAAGCGGCCGACGAACACCGTCGGCAGGCCGAGATGCGACAGCGTGGCTGCAACGTTTGCCGCCTGCCCGCCGGCGAAGCGGCGCCAATCCTCGCAGAAGACCTTACCGTCGACGGTTAGGCCGTCGACGAAGAGAACCTCGTCGGCGATATTGTTGCCCACCACAAGGGCTGCTCCGCACTGCCAAGTTGCCGTCTGGCCGATCATGCCGGTCTCCCGAAAAAGGCGCCGTAGGGGGAAGTTGAAGAGCCTCGCCGAGCGTGTCGAAGGCGAAACCGTGCCCGTCGATGGGCGACAGGCCGGGCGCGACCGTCACGGGGCGATCCACGAGGTTGAAGAGCGCCACGACCGCGTCGTCGCCATGGCGTCGTTCGAAGGCGACCGTATCGTCGCCGAAATCCCGGAACTCGATCGAACCGGCCACCAGGGCCGGCTGCGATTTGCGCCATCGCAGGAAACGGCGGTTGGCGGATAGGACGGAGTTGGGATTCTGGTCCTGCGCATCGAAGGCGCGCGCCCGATGCTGCGGCGGGATCGGCAGCCAAGGCTCGGCCGAACCAAACCCTGCATGCGGGTCGGCGGCACGCCAGGGCATTGGGGTACGGCAACCGTCCCGGCCCTTGTAGGCGGGCCAGAAATGCCTGCCGTAGGGATCCTGCAGATCGGCGAAAGCGATGTCGGCTTCCAGCAGGCCCAGTTCCTCGCCCTGATAGAGGCAGACCGATCCGCGCAGGGACGTCAGCAGGGCAAAGATCATGCGGGCGAAGGCCTCGCCGTTCTCGGCTCCGGGCGGCCCCCAGCGGCTTTGGACACGGACGACATCGTGGTTGCTGAAGGCCCAGCACGGCCAGCCCTGCCGAATGGTCGCATAGGCGCTCTCGAGCACGCCCTGGAGCCCCGCCTTGTCGAAAGGCGCCGACAGGACGTCGAATGTATAGCCCATGTGCAGGCCGGCGCCGGCCCGGGTGTATTGCTCCAGGATCTCGAACGCGTCGTCCGCGGCGATCTCGGCGATGGTTGTCTCGCCGCCGGCCTGCTCGATCATGTGCCGGTAGCGCCGCAGAAAGTCGACGGTTTCGGGGCGCGACTTGTCGGAGACGTGGCGCTGCAGATTGTAGGGGTTGATCCGCGGGATGCCGTCCTCGCCCTTCGGGCGCGCCATGATGGCAGCCCGCTCCCGTGCGGAGCGTGCTGGGTTGTCCCTCAGGCTCTGGTCGTGATGGTAGAAATTGACGCTGTCGAGCCTGAAGCCGTCGACCCCGCGCGCCAGCCAGAAGCGCGAGATGTCCATCACGGCCGCCTCGACCGCCGCCTCGGCGAGATTGAGCGCCGGCTGTTGCGGCAGGAACTTGTGAAGATAGTACTGGCCCCGTTCCGGCGCGAACGTCCAGGCCGGCCCGCCGAACAGCGAGAGCCAGTTGTTGGGAGGCGAACCGTCGGCCTTGGGATCCGCCCAGACATACCAGTCCGCCTTCGGCCCGATCCGCCCGGTGCGGCTCTCCACGAACCACGGATGGATATCGGACGTATGGCAGAGAACCTGGTCGATGAGCACCTTCAGACCGAGGTCGTGAGCGACCGTCACCACCGCATCGAAGTCGTCGAGGGTGCCGAAAATCGGATCGACGGCGGTGTGGTCCGATATGTCGTAGCCGAAGTCACGCATCGGCGACGCAAAAAAAGGCGATATCCAGATCGCATCCACGCCCAGGGACGCAACGAGCGGCAACCGTTCGGCGATCCCGGCGAGGTCACCCAGTCCGTCGCCGTTCTTGTCCATGAAGCTGCGCGGATAGATCTGATAGATCGTCGCGCCTCGCCACCAGTCGGTTTCACGCGCGATCATGTGCGATCCTTTCCGCGGGATTGCGCCAGCACCGTGTCGTAGAGCGCTGCGGTCTGGCCGGCGATGGCCTCCCACGAGCAGGTCCGCACCACATGGTCGCGGCCGGCCGCTCCCAGCGAACGAGCCCTCTCGCGATCGGAGAGCAGCGTACCGAGGGCCGCCACGAGGTCGCGGACATAAGCGCCGGGATCGCTGGGGCGCTCGTGCTGATCATCCAGCGTCAAGGGCACGAGCAGGCCGGTCAGGCCGTCGCCGATCTGCTCGACGTTTCCCGCGACACCCGCGGCGACGACGGGGGTTCCGGCCGCCATCGCTTCGAGGTTCACGATCGCGAACGTTTCGTAGACCGACGGGCAGCAAAACACCGTGGCCGCCGCATACAGCGGAGCCAGCGCTTCGCCCGACACCCCGTCGAGCCAGAAGGTCCCCCGCCGCTCGCGGGTGAGCGCGGCGTAGCGCCGCTTCAGTTCCTCGCGATAGTCCGGTGTATCGGCCTGTCCGGCGCAGACGACGAACTGCACGCCGTCAGGCAGCAGGCGCATGGCTTCGATCAGATATTCGAGGCCCTTCTGCCGTGTCAGACGGCCGACGAAGAGCACGATCGGACGGTCCCGATCGATCCCATAACGCGACATCAGATCAGCATCCGCATCGGGGCGGAAGGTCGAGACATCGACACCGTTGTGGATCACATGGATCCGCTCCGCGGCGACGTCCATATGCCGTAGCACGTCGTCGCGCGCCGAATGGGACACGGTGATGATGGCGTCCGCGGCTTCCACCGCCACTCGTTCCATCCAGCTGCCGAGGCGATAGCCGCCGGTCCCGACTTGCTCGCGCTTCCAGCCGCGCATGGGCTCCAGCGAATGGGTGGTGATGACGAGCGGCTTTTCGTAGAGCAGCTTCGACCATAGGCCTGCCGGCATGACGTACCAGTCGTGACAATGCACCACGTCGCCGGCGGGCTGCTGTGCGAGGATGCGGGTGCATCGCTCCAGCGCATCGATGCTGCGGCGATGCCGTTCATCCGGCAAGGGACCGAGATCCCGGCCGGGAAAGCCTTTTACGCGGAGCCCGGCGCAGTCGATCTCCTGGGTGCCGAAACATTCTGAGCTCGACCCCGATAAGCGTCGAAAGCGCCGCCGAAAGATGATCGACATGGACGCCCGCGCCGCAGTAGACGTCCGGCGGATAGGTCTTGGAGAGCATCGTCACGCGGGTCATGATCCGAGCCCTCTCGCCCGTGCGGTCTGCGACTGCGGATCGACGACGACCTTCATCGCCGCGCCCAGTTCGCCAAGGCGCCTCGTCTCGAACTCCATGCCGAGCAGCGACAAGGCCTTGCCCATCTACGACGGAGCAAAGCGATGGGTCACGATGCTCCCGGTCGGAATCCGGCCGGAAGCGATCAGGTCGACGGCCGCCGCGAAGCTGTTTTGAAGGCTGTCGATCGAGCCGATCAGGCGCAAGGAGCGATCCGCGACGAGCCCCGCCTCCACCTCGATCGGGTGAGACTTGAGCCTGATCGTCAGAACCTGCCCGCCGCGCGCCATCAGTGACAGCAGACGCCCCGTGAGGCTGCCGCTGGTGTCGACGGCGATATCGAGCGGGGTGGGATCGTTCGGATACGGAGCGAGCACATCCTCGAGAGTCGAGGCCCAGCGCCACTGCGGGGGCAGCACTCCCGTCAAGACGCTTCGGCGCAACGCCGACCGTTCCACGACCGTGCCGCTCAACCCCCTGGTCGATAGCGCCCATGCGTAGAGGACGCCGAGGGGGCCGCCGCCCACCACCATTGTGCGGTGGGCGAGGTGGACGTCGAGGCACGCGACGCCGGTTAGCGCGCAGCTCAACGGTTCGGCCAGGGCCGCCGCGGCGAAGTCCATGTCGTCGGGAATGCGATAGACGAAGCGTTCGGCGCAGCGATAGGACGGAGCGAAGGTCCCGTCGTGGCTGACGCCGGCCTCGGTGCCGTCTTTGCGCTCGCAATGGTTGGGGCGATTGGTCCGGCACATCCGGCAAAAGCCGCAATGAAACGTGGGATCGATGACAACGCGATCCCCGACCCCGACCGAGGCGACGGCACTGCCGATCCGCGCAACGACGCCGGCAGATTCGTGCCCCAGCACCACGCCCGTTCTGGCGTGGTATGCGCCGGACAAAATGGCGATATCGGTGCCGCAAATCCCGGTGGCGTGGATCTCGACGACGACTTCATCGGGGGCCGGCAGGCCGGGCTCGGGGGCCTCGCCCAAAGACAGCATCCAGGGTTCGGTGAAACGCAGGGCTTTCATGACGCGCCTCCTCTAGTCTTACTGCGTCATAAACGGAGTGATTGCTGAAGATGGGCCCTGGCGCAGCAGGGACATCGGAGCTGGTTGCGGGCGAGCGCCAACGGGCCGATAAGGAAAAAGCAAAGGCCGCCGGCAGCCCGTGAGGGATCGTCACACACGATGATCAGATTGCGCATTGACAACTGTAACGATACACGTTACACGATGCTGTGATTTTAAGCTTCCGCCATAAGGGCCTGCGCGCCTTCTACGAAACAGGGACAACGCGCGGGATTCGAGCTGACCATGCCCGCAAGCTGGGGATGATCCTGGCCGCACTCGATGCAGCCAAAGAGCCGCAAGACGTCGATCTGCCGGCTTTGCGGCTCCATCCGCTGAAGGATGACCTGAAGGGCCATTGGTCAGTTTGGGTGAATGGCAACTGGCGCGTCACATTTCGCTTCATCGGTCCCGATGTTGAGCTTGTCGATTACCGGGACTACCACTGAGGGCCATCGCATGATTCACACCCATCCCCATCCAGGTGAAACGCTCAAAGAGATGGTGTTCGAACCATTGGAGTTGTCCGTCACCGAAGCGGCGGAGCGGCTGGCGATCTCGCGCGTTGCCCTTTCGCGCGTGCTCAACGGCAAGGCGGGGATCAGTCCTGATCTTGCCTTGCGTCTCGAAAAGGCTGGCGTCAGCACGGCCCGCTTTTGGGTCACGCTTCAGGCCAACTATGACCTATGGGTCGCCATGCAGCGCGCTCAGCCCGCCGTGAAACCCCTCCAGGAAAAGGCCGCCTGACATGGGCATGACCGCTCACGAACGGGCGGCCTTTGAACGCCTGCTCAAGATCGCCCGCAGCGACACTGGGCAGTCGCGCAAGGTTGCGAATTTCATCTTGGCCTGGTGGAACGCCGATTCCCTCGGCGGCTTCGATCTAGCCGAGCTGTTTGGCGTAGACGAAGAGATCGCCGCGGATATGGCCACGGTTTTCGTCTGCTTGTCCCGCAATGCAATGGCCTTCTATCCGACTGCATATCGGGCCGAAATCGAGGCAATCATCGAAGCATGGCGCCCCGAGGTGTGGGCGCACAGCCAGCAACCGTGACGACCAATGACGCAGGTCAAAGGCCAGTTCCAGAGCTGTGATGGAGGCAGAGCGCAAGCCGCCTTCAGAGGCCGCGCCGGCGACTGCGCTGTGCGGGCGGCCGCCATTGCCACACAGCGCGACTATCGCAGCACCTATGACGAGCTGTTCGCTCGCCAAAGAGCCTTCAAATGTCGTCTGTGAAGAATGGCTGAGGGGTTGATTAGGCAAGGGATTTCAGGTTTGGCAAGTATCGAATATTGCAAGAAAGCCGGGTGACAAGCTCGGCTTTCTTGCGTTTTCGGATTCCTCTGAGCGTTGGATCGTGATTCGATTGCTCCGCCGTCAGCGGAGGATCAGGCGATGTCGAAGCCCCGGGATGAACGCCAGCGGGACCTGTTCCGACCCGCTCTCGCCGAGATCATCGACATGGGTCATCTGCTGGTGCGGCTAGCGGGCGAGATCGACTGGGCCTTCATCGAGAAGCGGTTCGGCGAAGTGCATCACGCCGGCGTTGGCCAGCCGCCGCTGCCAGCGCGCCTGATGGCCGGATTGCTGATCCTCAAGCACATGCATTCTCTCTCCGACGAGGTGCTGTGCGCCCGCTGGCTGGAGAACCCTTATTACCAGTTCTTCTGCGGCGAAGAGGTGTTTTGCCACGACAGGCCGTTCGACCGTTCGTCGCTGACGCACTGGCGCCAGCGACTGGGCGAGGAGCGCCTGACGGCGCTGCTTCAGGAGAGCCTGTCGGTGGCGCACCGCACCGGCGCCCTTCAAACCCGCGATCTGGAGCGCGTCGCCCTCGACACCACCGTGCAGCCCAAGGCAGTCGCCCATCCGACCGATGCCCGGCTGATCCACAAAGCGATCGACAAACTCGCGGCCCTGGCCAGGAAGACCGGCGTCAGGCTGCGCCAGAGCTACGTGCGTGTGACCAAGCGGGCCGCCATCATGGTTGGGCGCTACCGCCACGCCAAGCAGTTCAACCGAGCGGCCCGAGAACTCAAGTTCCTGCGCACCCGGCTCGGCCGCGTGATCCGCGACGTCCGCCGCAAGATCGCTGGCGATGCTACGCTCGAGCAGCGGTTCGCCGGGCTCTTGTCCCTGGCCATGCGAATCCGGCACCAGGACCAGCGCCGGCGCGGGCCGAAGGTCTATTCGCTGCACGCTCCGGAGGTGGAATGCATCGGCAAGGGCAAGGCCCACCGCCCTTATGAGTTCGGCTGCAAGGTCTCGGTCGCCACCCCAGTCACCCGGCCCAAGGGCGGCCAGTTCGTCCTCCATGCAAAGGCCTTGCACGGCAATCCGTTCGACGGCCACACCCTTGGTCCGGCCGTCGCCGACATGGAAAGGATCACCGGCCTCGAGGCCAAGCGCATCCATGTCGACCGCGGCTATCGCGGCCACAACCATTCCAACCGCTTCCGGGTCTGGATCACCGGCCAGGTCCGACGAACTACTGCCGCCATCAAGCGTGAGATGAAGCGCCGCGCCGCCGTCGAGCCCGTCATCGGCCATCTCAAGGCCGAGCACCGCATGGAGCGCAACCATCTCGCCGGCCGAACCGGCGACCAGATCAACGCCGTCCTCGCCGCCGGCTACAACTTCCATCTCCTTCTGCGCTGGTTCGCCAGGCTTTGGCGTGTCTGCTTTCGGGCGCTCTTCGCCAAAGCCCTGTACGCCGCCGCAGTAGCCTAGACTAACCGTCCACTCCGCAATCAAACTTCACGGACGACTCAAATGCCGAAGTCGAAAGGCGGCCGTGAAGCGCAGGACCGCGAGCCCGCGCCAAGGTGTTTGGAAGGAGGCCATGCAAGAGCACATGCTCGAGGCCGGCGCCCAATGGATCGCGCTCGCCGGGATTGGGAGCGACGTTGTGCGCATACGCGACGTGGCCTCTCGCGGGCCGCGTGGTCGCCTCGTCATGAACCTGGCTCGGCACTACGCGGCGATGATTGATGGCGTGGTTCTCGGCACCTGGCCCCAGCATCCCGAAAAGCGAGTCTATGGCATTTGGCTTATGGCCACCACCAGCGCAGCCGGGGCCTAAGCATGTCCAGGCGCGCGCCCTCGGGCCCCTATGCATTATTGGGACACAGATTCACGGTCTCATGACTGTCATCGGAGACGCTGGATGCACCAGTACTACAGTTGCATATTTATTTGAATGATGATTCTCTGCCGGTTTGGTTAGTTTGGCAGGGAGTGGTCATAATGTCTGTCGCGGAATGGACAGGGACGCTGATTGATTGGCGGCGGGCGTTGGAGGAACT
>NZ_JAZHFT010000016.1:0-98037 GCF_036541425.1 Consotaella aegiceratis | reverse complement strand
CTTCGATCCGTGACGGCAGAAGCGATACCTGCTCCCGATCCTCGCCGACGATATATCCCATGAAAATGGCCGCCCTGTTCCCAAGGCGGCCATCCTATCTGATTTGCCCGGCTTTCCACACAGCCTGTTCCGCCAGGGCCTTGTCAATAGTCTGAGGGCCCGGCAAATGCCGGGCCCTCAACATGATCGAAGCTAGGTTCGATTAGAAGTTGCGCTGGAAGCGGAGGTATCCAGCGGTCAGATCGGATTCGGCCGGGCCGGCATAATCCACCTCGGAGTAGTAGATGTCGGCCGACACGACGAAGTTGTCGGTGAGCTCGTAGGAGCCATAGAGCTCCGCGCCCCAGACGTCCGCGCTACCGTAGTAGTCGACATCGCCGACGCCATAGCCGAGGTCGAAGGTCTCACCGTAGAAGCCGCCGACCGCGACGAAGAGCTTGCCGAGTTCCTGGCCGTAACCACCCGAAGCCGACCACTCGATCGGCAAGTCGAAGCCGCCGTCCCAAACCGAATAGCGGTTCGGATCGAACGAGTAGGTGCCTTCGACGGTGAGGGTCGAACCAGCGGCAACCAAGTCGGTCAGGGTCAGATTGGCCTTGAGCGAACCAGACGTGTCGCCTTCGCTGCCTTCGAGGACGAAGGTGTCATAGGCATCGAACGTCTCGTAGTCGGTCGGATCGAGGAAGTCGTCACCGAAGCCGTAGTCGGTATCCTCATCCAAGCCGCCGTAGACGAAGAACGAACCCCAACCACCGGTGTAACCGATCTTGGCGCTGAAGTCTGGAGTGACGTCGCCCGTGCCATCGTCGTCAGCACCGATCGCAACGACGAAACCGTTGCTGGAGAACGTGTACTGGATGGTCTCGTCCTTGACCGCACCGACCTTGAAGTTCTGGTCGGCAGGCGTACCGGTACCGGCCTTGTAGATCGAGTCCAGATAACCCATCGTCAGGCCGCCCAACTGGATGTAGGCGGAGTCGATATGGAAATCGGCCGAGCTGTCGCTGTCGTCCTGCAGTGCCATGTAGGCGCGCAGCTGACCGAATTCGGTCTCTTCGCGAGCGTCGACGTTCAAGCGAGCGCGAGTCCGCCAGCTGGTGGCGTAGTCGTCGCCTTCGGAGTTTTCGGTATCGTCACCGCCGGTGCCCGAAATCTGGAAACGGACGAAACCGCCGATCTTCAGGCAGGTCTCAGTGCCCGGGATGTAATAGAAGCCCGTGCCGTACACGTCGCAAACGCGAACGTAGTCAACCGGCTCGGGTTCGACCATGACGACCGCGTCAGCCGCGCGGGCGCCAGAAACCGCGACGAGAGCCGCGGCGGAGCCGAGAAGAAGGCTCTTGATGTTCATGTCCTGACCTCCAGTCAATCTAGGTTAGGGTTGGGCCTTTTTTGAAGGACAGCCTTCCCTGCCCCAATCCCCTCTTCGAAAGCCCCGAAGCTTCCGCTCCGCGTCCTTTCCATGGCGACAATATCCAGGGCGCTTTTCGATGCAATCTCAGAAATGGCCCAGCGGGGGGTCTGAGACGCTTTGGACACACCGCTGTTGCGCAGATGCCACGATTTTCGTTACCACCCGGTAAGAACCCCTTCCAAATCGTTAACAAGCGGGTCTCCAAAGGCGCGATTTGCGCCGTTCGAGCCCTCGACTCCGGTCAGAATCACGCCGCAGGCTCGATTTCACCGAAACGATCCAATGACGACCACGCCGGCTCCGGCAGGAGCGAATCCGGCCGCATTCACCAAGCCACCTGCCGGAACGGAACGAGGCGCGTGCCGCCTGCGTTGATTCGCTCGATGCGGCATTTGTAGTTTGGAGTGATCGATGGCGCCTCGCCCCGTCTGGAAAGGACAGATCCGCCTGTCTCTCGTCTCGATTCCGGTCGAGATGTACACAGCCACCTCTTCCGGCTCGACCATCAGCTTTCGCCAGATCGATCGGAACAGTGGCAAACGCATTCATTATGAGAAGATCGTGCCCGGTCTCGGACCGATCGACGCCGCCGACATCGTCAAGGGCTACGAGGTCGGCAAGGACGACTACGTGGTCCTGACCGACGAGGAGATCGAGGACGTCAAGCTGGAGACGAAGAAGACGCTGGAACTCGTCCAATTCGTCGACACCTGCGAGATTCCTCCGCTCTATTTCGACAAACCGTATTATCTCGTCCCGCAGGACGACCTTGCCGAGGACGCATTCCGTGTCGTGCGTGACGCCCTTCGTCAGGCCTCGAAGACCGGCCTCGGCCAGCTCTCGTTGCGCGGCAAGGAGTATCTCGTGGCGGTGCGCCCTTGCGGCACCGGCCTGCTGCTGGAGACGCTCCATTACGAGGACGAGATCCGCAAGTCCGATTCGGTTTTTTCCGACATCTCCTCCAAGAAGGCGGAGAACGACCTTCTCGCGGTGGCCACCGAGCTGATCGAGCGCAAGACCGCGCCGTTCGAGGCCGGTGCGTTCAAGAATCACTATAGCGATGCGCTGAAGCGGCTGATCGCCGAAAAGCGCAAGGCTGGCGGCACGGTCGAGATTCACGAGGATGAGGATGAGGCGCCGACCTCCGGGCGGAGCAACGTCGTCGATCTGATGGCGAGCCTGAAGAAGAGCCTCGAATCGGACGGTGCCAAGAAGAGCGGGGCGAAGGCGGGCAGCGAGGCCAAGAGCGCCAAACGCGAGACGAGCCGTAGCGGCAAGGCGCGGGCCAAGCCGGTGGAGAAGAAGCCCGCCGCCGCGCCGCGCCGCCGCAAATCCGCCTGAGCGGCTGGGATCGCCCGATGGCCGCCAAAGCCGATACGCTGCTCAAGACCTATCGCGAGAAGCGCGACTTTTCGCAGACGCGCGAGCCAGCCGGTGCAGGGCGCAGGCGACGGAGCAAAGCGCTCTATTTCTGTGTGCAGAAGCATGCCGCGACGCGGCTGCATTACGACTTCCGGGTGGAGTGGGAGGGTGTGCTGAAGAGCTGGGCGGTGACGCGCGGCCCGAGCTACGATCCCGCCGACAAGCGGCTGGCCGTGCGCACGGAGGACCATCCGCTCGACTATGGCGACTTCGAGGGAACGATCCCCAAGGGTCAGTATGGTGGCGGCACCGTGATGCTGTGGGACGCCGGCACGTGGGAGCCGGTCGGAGATCCGGACGCGGGCTTGCGCGACGGCTCACTCAAAATGCTTCTCAAGGGCGAGAAGATGACCGGCCACTGGGCCCTCGTCCGCATGAAGGGCAAGAAGGGCGAAACCCGCGAGAACTGGCTTCTCATCAAGGAAAAGGACGATGTGGCCGATCCCGACCGCAACATCGTCGACGAAATGCCGCTAAGCGTGAAGAGCGGACGCGACCTCGATGCGATCCGCGAGGGCGATTCCCCGGTCTGGAACACCGGCGCCACGAGGACAGCATCGAAGGCCGGCACCAAGAGCGGATCGACCTCCCCCGCTCCGGCCTCGCATAAGGAGCCCAAGAAAAAGGCCGGGGCACTGGCGCTGCCCGAGTTTCGGCCGGTTCAGTTGGCGACGCTGGTCGATACGGCGCCGGACGGCGACGGCTGGATCAACGAGATGAAATATGACGGCTATCGCGTGCTGATCGCGGTCGCCGACGGGACATGCCGCCTTTACACCCGCAGCGGGCTCGACTGGACCGAACGCTTTGCGCCGCTGGGACCGGCCATCGAATCGCTTCCCTGCGACAGCGCGCTGATCGACGGCGAGGTCGTCGCCTTCGACGCGCACGGCGGCACCGACTTTTCCTCCCTGCAGAAGCGCCTGAAGGAGGGGGGCGATCTCGCCTGCTTCTGTTTCGATCTGCTCGAGATCGATGGCGAGGACCTGACGAAACGTCCCCTGATCGAGCGCAAGGAGCGGCTGGAAGAGCTGATCGGCAGCGCCGACCGCAAGGAACTGCTCTACAGCGAGCACATCACCGGCAAGGGGCCGCAGGTGCTCAAAAGCATCTGCGCGGCCGGCCATGAAGGAATCGTCGCCAAGCGCGCCGATGCGCCCTATCGCGGCGGCCGCGGCAAATCATGGCTCAAGGTCAAATGCAGCAAGCGGCAGGAGTTCGTCATTGGCGGCTATGCGGCAACCGACAAGAAGGCGCGGGCCTTCCGCTCGCTCCTGCTCGGCACCCACGAGAGCGGGAAGCTGCGCTATCGCGGCAAGGTCGGCAGCGGCTTCGATCAGGAGATGATGGACGACCTGAAGCAGCGCTTCGCCTCACTGACGCGCAAGACGGCGCCGTTCGACGACATCGCCCGGGCCGAGGCGCGTGGCGCCACCTTCCTGACGCCGACGCTGGTCGCCGAGATCGAATTCGCTGAACTGACTGCCGATGGGCACATCCGCCACGGCGTGTTCAAGGGCCTGCGCGAGGACAAGACAGCGGAGGACGTGGTGGACGAGAAGCCGCAAGCGACGAAAGCCGCAGCCGCCCCCTCGGCGAAAGACACCGCAAGACCGGCGCGAACGCGATCGACCGGCACCTCCAACGACCACCGGGTCGCCGGCATCAAGCTGACCCACCCCGATCGCGTGGTGTTCGAGAGCCAGGGCCTGACCAAGCTCGACCTCGCCCGTTATTATGAGGCGGTGGCCGACCGGATGCTGCAATATGCGGGCGATCGGCCGATCTCGCTGGTGCGCTGCCCGCAGGGCGGCCAGAAGCACTGCTTCTTCCAGAAGCACGATTCCGGCGGCTTTCCCGATGCCGTTCACAAGGTCCCGATTACCGAGAAGGACGGGGGAACGGAGGACTATCTCTACGTCTCCGATGCCGCCGGGCTGGTGGCGGCAATGCAGATGAACGCGCTCGAATTTCACATCTGGGGTTCGCGCAACGACCGCATCGAGCGGCCCGACCGCATGGTATTCGATCTCGACCCCGACGAAGGTCTCGGCTTCGACGACGTCAAGAGCGCGGCGAACGATCTGCGCGACCGTCTCGCGAAACTCGGGCTCGAAAGCTTTCCTATGGTCACCGGCGGCAAGGGCGTGCACGTCGTCGTGCCGCTCGCCCGGCGCCAGGAGTGGCCGCAGATCAAGGCGTTCGCCAGAGCCTTTGCCACCCAGAGGGCCGACGACGAGCCGCAGAGGTTCGTCGCGACCATGTCGAAAGCCAAGCGCAAGGGCCGCATCTTCATCGACTGGCTGCGCAACGAGCGCGGCTCGACGGCGATCGCGCCCTATTCCACCCGCTCCCGCCAGGGCGCGCCGGTCGCCACCCCGGTGAGTTGGGACGAGCTCGAAGGGCTCGCGGCCGCCAATCTGTTCCACCCCGCCGACATCCTCGAACGGCTGCAGGATGCCGATCCGTGGGCGGACTATATCGATGTCAAACAATCGCTGGCCAAGAAAGCAATGGCTGCCGTCGGCGCCGAATGAGCGACTGTGACCTGTGTCTTTCAGCTTGACGGCGGTCGCCGCGACGCGCGAGCGTGCGCGCGCCACGGAGAAAGACCCATGCCCATCTACGCCCTCGACGAGGAGGCGCCCGACCTGCCCGACGCCGACGATATATTCGTCGCGCCGACGGCCCATGTCATCGGCCGCGTCCGGCTCGAGCGCGACGTCGGCATCTGGTTCGGCGCGGCGCTGCGCGGCGACAATGAATGGATCCGGATCGGAACCGGCAGCAACGTCCAGGAAAACTGCGTCTTTCATACCGACATCGGCTTTCCGCTGACAGTCGGCCGGGGCTGCACCGTGGGTCACGGCGCCATCGTCCACGGCTGCACCGTCGGCGACAACACAATGATCGGCATGGGGGCGATCGTGCTCAATGGCGCCCACATCGGCGCGAATTCCATCGTCGGTGCGGGCTCGCTGGTCACCGAGGGAAAGTGTTTTCCGGGCGGGTCGCTGCTGCTCGGCAGCCCCGCCAGAGTCGCGCGCCCGCTCGCCGAGGCGGAGATCCGGAGGCTGCGCGAGATTGCCGCGCGCTATGTCGCCAAGGCTCGACAGTATAAGACCGGGCTGAAACGACTCGATCGTGAATAAGCTTTACTCCAATGGTTCCCATGTCCGCACGTCTTGCACTGTTCACGCCCCTCGCCCGCGAGCTGCCCGCGACCATTCCCTTCGTCGGACCGGAGGCGATCGAGCGCCAGACCGGCGTCCGGTTCCGGGCTCGGCTCGGCGCGAACGAGAGCGTCTTCGGGCCGTCACCGAAGGTGATCGAGGCGATGCAGGCCGCCGCCGCCGAAAGTTGGGCCTATGGCGACCCCGAAGTGCACGATTTGCGCGCGGCGATCGCCGCCCATCACCAGGTTAAGCCGGAGAACATAGCGGTCGGGGAAGGGATCGACGGGCTGTTGGGGCTGCTGGTGCGTGTGGCCATCGAACCGGGCGATACCGTGCTGACCTCGCTCGGCGCCTATCCGACGTTCAACTATCACGTCGTCGGCCATGGCGGCGTGCTCGACTTCGTACCGTATCGTGACGATGCGGAGGACCTCGACGCGCTTCTGGAGCGCGCGCGGGACATCAGACCGAAGCTTCTTTATTTCGCCAATCCGGACAACCCCACAGGGTCCTGGTACGACGCCGAAAGCGTCGAACGTCTGATCCGGGAGACACCGGAAGAGACGATCCTGGTGCTCGATGAAGCCTATGGGGATCTGGCGCCCGCCGGAACGCTGCCGTCGATCGGGCTGATGCGCCCCAATCTGCTGCGCTTCCGCACCTTTTCAAAGGCCTATGGCATGGCGGGCGTGCGGGTCGGCTACGCCGTGGGCGAGGCCGAGGCCATCGTGCATCTCGACAAGGTCCGCAATCATTTCGGCATTTCGCGCATGAGCCAGGCCGGTGCGCTCGCGGCACTCGAGGACCAGGGCTATCGGCGCCGAAGCATCGAGTCGATCGTCTCGGCGCGAGGCGCGCTGTGCGGTATCGCCACAGCCCAGGGACTGCGGCCCCTGCCCTCGGCCACCAACTTCGTCGCCATCGACTGCGGACGGGACGGCGCTTACGCGCGCGCGGTGTTGAATGGCGTGCTCCGCCAAGGGGTGTTCATTCGAATGCCGGGCACCCCGCCACTCGATCGGATGATCCGCGTCACCGTCGGACCCAGCGAGGATCTCGCTCTGTTCGCCGAAGCGTTGGCAGAGGCGCTGAAACAGGCCGACGCGACCGATCGTTGACGGGCGGCCGACCGGGCTGCAGTCTGCTCAGTGCAGCGAGCGCCATTCCCGCGCGGCGCGCAGGGCCCGGGCGATCTCGATCTTCGACATCTGCTCGGCGACTTCCTGGCGATAGAAAGCGGCACGTTCGGCGCCCAACTGGTCGGCCAGGTTGAAGTACATGTGAGCGGCGATCAGGTCGGTGTCGCTGTCGCGCCCGGAGGCGCAGCGCATGCCCATCTCGAAGAGAATTTCGGCGCTGGGGTGGAACGCGCCGCCGGCGGTGGCCATCGAAGGATCGAGGAGTTCAAAGCGTGCCATTGTCGTCTTCCCTGTTCTGCGCCGGGATCGCTGTCTGCCCCGGCTTTGATGACACGATCATCGCTCGGGGCCTTGAAAATCCTCCTAAAATGCGTGGCTAATTTGAGTTAAACGCCGAGGAAACATTTCAGAAAGCTTCGTAAGCGCGGCGGATCAAGCCGCTGCCTTGCAAGCTTTCTCTATTAATTTGACAGTTTCTTTAGCATAAGCCGGCAATATTGCATTCACCATCAAGTTCAAAGAGCGACCGCGAAAACAGACCCCGACTGGACATCGGCCGGGCGGAGAGATGTCGCGGCTACGGCTGATAGGCGATCGTTGCCGACGGCATCGTCGGACGGTGGTGCGTCGAGCCGCGAACCACGTTAATATGGAAGCATGACCTTTCCGAAACTCCGAAATCCAATCGGCGCCGTCATCCTCGACATGGACGGCACGTTGCACGACACCGAGATCGTTTATTATCGCGCCCTGAAACACGCTGTCGCCGCCACCGGTTTTTCGGCAAGCGACAGCCTTTGCCGGTCGTTGATCGGCATCCCCGGCAAGGAATGCGATCTCATCTTGCAGGAGCACTTCGGATCGAGTTTCCCGTTCGCGGAGTGCAACCGGCTATTTGCCGAGCATCGCGATGACCTGCTCTCACAAGGCGTACCTTTGAAACCGGGAGCGGTCGAACTGCTGGATGACCTCGTCGCGGAAGGGATCCCGACCGCCGTCGCAACATCTTCCAGTCGCCGAACCGCCGAGTCGCATCTGGCTCGCTCCGGCCTGCGAAACCGGTTGGCCACGCTTGTTACCCGCGATGACGTGGAACGTGGAAAGCCCTACCCTGATCTTTTCCTAACGGCAGCGAGGATGTTGAACATCCTCCCAACTGCATGTCTGGCCGTCGAGGACTCCGTTGCCGGAATCAGGGCAGCCCATAGTGCCGGAATGATGGTGGTCATGGTGCCGGATCTGGTGGCGCCAACCGCGGACATTCGCGCGCTCTGCGTTCATGTGGCCTCGGACCTTCACGAGGTCAGGGAGATCGCCGTCAAGCACTGGAACGCGCGATAGCGCATATGGCAAAGCGGGTCGGCCGAGCTGATCGGCGAGGCCTTGGTCATTCCTTATGCCATCGGACCGAACACAGGGGCCGGCGTCCGATGTCGCCGGCCCCTCGTCATGTCTGCCGTCGTGGCGTGCGTTCGCCATTCCCCAGGATCACATCAGTTCCGCGCCTTCTGACCGAACAGCACGCTCTGAGCGTTCTTGTCGGTGGCGAGATTCATCTTCTCCCGTTCCTCCTGCCCGATCGCCAAGCCCTTCTCGACCGCCGGACGCGCCAGCAGGGTCTCGAACCAACGCTTCACATTCGGAAAATCCTCGATCTCCTGGCCCTGGTTCTTGTACGGCTTGACCCAGCCGACGCAGGCCATGTCGGCAATGGAATATTCGCCGGCCAGGAAGTCACGGTCGCCGAGCCGCTTGTTCATGACGCCGTAGAGCCGGTTCACCTCGTTGGTGTAGCGGTCGATGCCGTACTGGATCTTCTCAGGCGCATAGTTGCGGAAGTGATGGCACTGGCCGGCCATCGGCCCGAGCCCTCCGACCTGCCAGAACAGCCACTCGTCGACGGCGACGCGCGCCCGCTCGTCGCTCGGATAGAAGCGGCCGAACTTGCGCCCGAGATATTGCAGGATGGCACCCGATTCGAACACCGAGATCGGCTCGCCGCCTGGCCCCTCGGGGTCGACGATCGCGGGCATCCGGTTGTTGGGTGAAATGGCCAGAAAGTCGGGCTTGAACTGGTCTCCGGCGCCGATGTTCACATACTGGATCTCGTAAGGAATGCCCAATTCCTCCAGCATGATGGAGATCTTCCAGCCGTTCGGCGTGGGCCAATAGTAAAGCTTGATAGGGTTGGTCTGAGTCGCCATGAAAGGCCTCGCAATGGATTGGGGAGAAATGTCTTGCGGAGGAGTCCGGTTTGATTTAGCGCATCCGATGTCGTTCGCAAACCTGCCCATCCGCCATCCTGAACGCTGATTGTATGAAAATGTCAGCCCCGGTTCAGCTTGGCTGTGCGACAGTCATCGCACCATCCAGGAGGCCACCGATGCTGATTCGACTGACGCTCGTCACCACCTTGATCGCGCTGTTCGCGCTGAGCTTCAGCGTCATTGTCGGCACCGCGCGCGGCGAACGCAGCTTCGCCGTCAGCCAGTCGCTGAACTGCAGCGGCTCGCAATCCCCGGCCTGCAGTTCCACGGGGAGCGCGTCGGGCCTGTTCTAGACGTCCTTGCGCCGCTTCGAAAGAAACGGCCGCAATCATGCTGTGTCGTCTTTCGCCGGTCGCAGAGTGCGGGTAGATTGCCGCGATGACGCCACTTGCCCAAGCTTCAACGGATCTTCCTCTCGTCAAGCCGGACGCCAGCCCGTCTCTCGCCTTCACGGATGCGGAAGCGGCGGTGGAGGCTCTCACCCGGCTCTATGACCGCTCGGTCGCCTTTCTGGCGGAGAAGTTCGACCACGTGCTGTCGACCAGCGAGACCAACCGGCACTATCGCGCCTTCTATCCGGAGATCGCCTTCGTCGCCGACAGTCATGCGCGCGTCGATTCACGCCTCGCCTTCGGCCATGTCTCCGAACCGGGCCGCTACGCCACAGCGATCACCCGTCCCGACCTTTTCGGGCCGTATTTGACCGAGCAGATCGAGCTTCTGATCCGCAACCACGGCCACCCGGTCTATGTCGGCGATTCGAAGACGCCGATTCCCCTGCACTTCGCCTTCCGCGAGGGGTCTTATGTCGATGGCGGCCAGGCCGCCAAGCTCAACCGGCCGCTGCGCGACCTCTTCGACGTCCCCGATCTGGCGGCGACCGACGACCGGATCGTCAACGGCAATTTCGAGCCGCAAACGGGCGAGCCGCTTCCGCTCGCGCCGTTCACCGCGCAGCGCGTCGACTATTCGCTGCATCGGCTGGCGCACTATACGGCCACTCACCCGACGCACTTTCAGAATTTCGTCCTGTTCACGAACTACCAGTTCTATGTCGACGAGTTCTGCATGATGGCCCGCGAGGTGATGGCGGGCGGCGGTGGCGGCTACACCGCCTTCGTCGAGCCCGGCAACCTGATCACGCCGGCGGGCGCCCGCGAGCCGGCCTCGGGGGTCGCACCGCTGCGCATGCCGCAAATGCCCGCCTATCACCTGGTGCGCGAGCACGGCCACGGCATCACCATGATCAACATCGGCGTCGGGCCGTCCAACGCCAAGACGATCACCGACCACGTCGCCGTGTTGAGGCCGCACTGCTGGCTGATGCTGGGCCACTGCGCCGGCCTGCGCAACACCCAGGCGCTGGGCGACTACGTGCTGGCCCACGCTTATGTCCGCGAGGACCACGTCCTCGATGCCGATCTGCCGGTCTGGGTGCCGATCCCGCCTCTGGCGGAGGTTCAGGTCGCGCTCGAGGAGGCGGTGGCCGAGATCACCGGCTATTCCGGCTACGATCTGAAGCGGATCATGCGCACCGGGACCGTCGCCACCATCGACAACCGGAACTGGGAGCTGCGCGACCAGACCGAGCCGGTGGAGCGATTGTCACAGTCGCGGGCCATCGCGCTCGATATGGAATCGGCGACGATTGCCGCCAACGGCTATCGGTTCCGGGTGCCCTATGGCACGTTGCTGTGCGTCTCCGACAAGCCGCTGCACGGCGAATTGAAGCTGCCGGGCATGGCAACGGAATTCTACAATTCCCAGGTCGCCCAGCATCTGCGGATCGGCATCCGAGCGATGGAAAAACTGTCGCAGATGCCGCCGGAACGGCTTCATTCGCGCAAGCTGCGCTCCTTTTACGAGACCGCGTTCCAATAGGCGTGGTGGGATGGCGCATCTGGACGACCGGTCCGTTTCCGCGCTCCGCGATGACGGCACAGCCGTGACCGCGGCCGGGCTGTTCTCAGCGGTCGTTCTGGGCGCCATGATCCTCGCTGGATTCCAGGGCCGACATGTCCATGCACTGGACAGCCTGAGCCATTTTCGCGTCCACTTGGCAGTATTGCTGGTCCTGGTCGTGCCGGTGCTGCTGGTGACGGGCCAGTGGCTGGCGGGCTTGGCCTGCGTGCTCGTGGCCGTCGTGGGGTTAAGCTCGGCCGTGCCCTATCTCGTGTCACAGCCGGAAGATGCCCCGCTCCAGGACGAGCAGCCGCGCTATACGCTGCTGCAGATGAACCTGCTCTATGATGCCGAGGATCACCGGCCGACGCTGCAGCGCATCAATGAAATCCGGCCGGACGTGATCACCCTGCAGGAGGCATCGCCGCGTTGGATGACCTCGCTTGCCGGCATCCGGGACAGCTATCCCTACCAATATTTCTGCGGCGGCACGTCGGCCAGAGACAAGATCGCCATCCTGTCGCGCCGCCCGTTCGCCGGCGACTGGTCGACATGCCGCCGGGACGACGGCCTGGCGGCGCGCGACGTCGACTTCGACGGTACCCCGGTGCGCATCGGCTCGATCCATCTCAACTGGCCTTGGCCGAGCCACCAATGGCGGCAGATCGGGTGGTTGCAGCCGATTCTCGCAGGCTTTCCCGGGCGCTCGCTTCTCGCCGGCGACTTCAATGCCGCGCCCTGGAGTGCTGCCGTCACCACCGTCGCACAGGCCGGCAGCATGCGTGTTACGCCCGGCATCGGGCCGACCTGGATCCACGCACGGCTACCGACAGCGTGGGCAGGCCGTGTCGGGCTGCCGCTCGATAATGTCATCGCCGGAAGCCAGATCCGGCATATAGCCACGCAGCGATTGCGGCCGACGGCCTCGGATCACCTGCCCGTACTCGTTGCATTCAGCGTGGTTCCACTGCCGAAGCATGACGAAGAAGACATATCAGGCGGGCAGCAACTGGCATCGAAACAGACCATACTTAACCATTAAAGCCACTTCATTACCGTTTTCGAATAATTTTTACAGCATCATCAAGACGAGAAATACCATAAGACGTAGCGGCAAGGAACTTTTACAAACAGCAATTCTTCTTTTCCCGAAAGGTCTTTTCGGACCAATAGTTTGGGAGAATAAGATGACTGACCGCACATTTCCGCGAGGGCTCGTCGTTCTGGCTCTGTTGACCGGGGCCAGCGGTCTCGCGATCGCTCCGACCTTCGCGCAGGTGAGTGTCGATGCCGGTGACGGCGGTGTCGATGCCGACGCATCGGTCGGTGGCGGCGACGATGGTGGTGTCGACGCGGATGTCGATGCCTCCGTGGGCGGCGGTGGCGGCGTCGATGCGGATGCCGACGCGTCCGTCGGCGGTGACGACGGGGTCGACGCCGATGCGGATGCCTCAGTCGGTCGCGACGATGGCGTCGATGCCGATGCGGACGTTTCCGTTGGGGGCGGCGATGGTGTCGACGCGGACGTCGATGCCTCGATAGGCGGCGGCAATGGGGCCAACGCAGACGTGAATGCTGCCGTCGGCGACACGACAAATGCCAATGTCGACGCATCGATTGGCGGCGGAACCGCTGCCGCGACGGGTGCGGTCGGCACGACCCCGGGTCAGGCGGCGGCTGGGACCCAGACCGTCGACCTGTCCGGCTTCACCGGCGAACAGGTGCAGTATTACAATTCGTTCGCCTCGATGTCGGAGGCCGACCAGATCGCCACCGTCAAGAAGTGCGCCGCGATCGTGATGGACCCCAAGGCCTACGACCACGCCCTCGTTGAGCTGTGCAAGGTGGTGCAGGCGGTCCAGTAGGGCTCGCATCGTCCCCTATCGAAGACCGAGAACGCCGGCTTGGTTGTCGGCGTTCTTTTTGCGCCCGCTACATCGCTTGATAGACCGGTCCCTCACCGCCCTGTGGAGGGACCCATTCGATGTTCTGGTTCGGATCCTTGATGTCGCATGTCTTGCAGTGGACACAGTTGGCGGAGTTGATGACGAAGGTCGGGCCTCCCTCCCCCTCGACCCATTCATAGACGGCTGCGGGGCAATAGCGCGCCGACGGTCCGGCGAAGACATCGTGTTCCGACGCCTTCTGCAGCGCCGGGTCCTTCACCTTTAGATGGACCGGCTGGTCCTCCTCATGGTTCGTTCCCGACAGGAACACCGACGACAGCCGGTCGAAAGTCAGGATGCCGTCGGGACGCGGATAGGCGATCGGCTTGTGCTTTGCCGCGGGCTCGGTCGCCGCATGATCGGGCTTGCCGTGGCCGAGCGTGCCGAAGAGCGAAACGCCCAGGAGCGCATTCAGCCACATGTCGAACCCGCCGAGTGCGATGCCGAGGCCTGTGCCGAAGCGCGACCACAACGGCTTGACGTTGCGCACCGGCTTGAGATCGCGACCGATCGAGGATGCACGCCAGCCCTCCTCGTAGGCGTCCAGCCTGTCGTGCTGCCGGCCGGCCGCGATCGCCGCGCGCGCGGCTTCGGCGGCCTGCATGCCCGACGCCATGGCGTTGTGCGCTCCCTTGATGCGCGGCACGTTGACGAAGCCGGCCGAGCAGCCGATCAGCGCGCCGCCGGGAAAGGCGAGCCGCGGCACCGACTGCCAGCCGCCCTCGCTGATCGCCCGGGCGCCATAGCCGATGCGCCGTCCGCCCTGCAGCAGCGCGGCGACGTCGGGATGCGTCTTGAAGCGCTGAAATTCCTCGAACGGCGAGAGATAGGGATTTCTGTAATTCAGATGGACGACGAAACCGACGGCCACCTGGGCATCGGCCATATGATAGAGGAAGGAGCCGCCGCCGGCCGACGAGCCCAGCGGCCAGCCGAAGGAATGCTCGACCAGGCCGGGCCGATGCTTGGCCGGATCGATCTCCCAGACCTCCTTGAGTCCGATCCCGAATTTCGGCGGCTCGCGACCGGCATCGAGGCCATAGCGCCGGATCGCCTGCTTGGCGAGAAAACCGCGCGCGCCCTCGCCGATCAGCACGTACTTGCCGAGAAGCGCCATGCCGCGCTGGTAGTTCGGCCCTGGCTCACCGTCCCGGCCGACCCCCATGTCGCCGGTGGCGACGCCGATGACCGCATCGGCTTCATCGACGATCAGCTCCGTCGCGGCAAAGCCGGGATAGATCTCGACGCCCAGCGCCTCGGCCCTTTCTGCGAGCCAGCGGCAGACCGGCCCGAGTTCCACGACGAAGCAGCCATGGTTGTTCATGAACGGCGGCATCAGCGCATTCGGCAAGCGGATGCCGCCCTGCGGCCCATAGAAGTGAAACCGGTCGCGCGTGACCGGCGTCTTGATCGGCGTATCCTCGCCGCGCCATTCGGGCAGCAACCGGTCGAGCGCCGAAGGATCGAGCACGCAGCCGGAGAGAATGTGGGCGCCAACCTCGGCCCCTTTCTCCAGCACCACCACCGACAGATCCTCGTCGAGCTGTTTCAGGCGGATCGCTGCAGCCAACCCCGCAGGCCCGGCGCCGACGATGACGACGTCGAACTCCATGCTCTCGCGTTCGGGCGCCCCGGCCTCGCTCATTGTCATCCCTTCCGATACTGGTCCGTCTTCGGCTACCCTGTCGGCCTGCACGCCGCAAGAACACAAAACTGCGCTTCGAAGCCGTTATGGGAAATGTCTTTCGCCTGTCGGCCAAGCCAAGGCGGTTTGGCAACGAGGCAATGGCATCGATTCACCCCGCGCTTTGATCTATGACAGCAGACGATGACCGAAGGCCCTGAATACGATCGAAGCCCGCAAGCGGCCGCCGCGCTTCTGGCGTGGTACGCCGAGGCCGGCGTTGACGCGCTGCTCGGCGAGACCCCGCGCGACCGCTTCGGCGAGACGGCGGCGCAGGCGCAGGCGATCGAAGGCCGCGATCCGACACCGTCGCCCGCCCCGGCGCCGCGGCCCGAACGCCGGGCCGAAGCGCGACCTGAGGAAGGGGCTGCCCCCGCCACGCCGTCCGCCGGCGAACCGGGGCGGTCCTCCACCGGTTTTCCCGCGCCCCATGTGGCGGTGCCCGACGAAATCGCCGTGGCCGACGCGCGTGAGCGGGCCCGCTCGGCGGCCACGCTGGAGGATTTGCGCCAGGCTCTGGCCGGCTTCGAGGGCTGCAACCTCCGCAACGCCGCGCGCTCGATGGTGTTCGGCGACGGCGCCGCCGACGCCGAACTGATGCTGATCGGCGAGGCTCCCGGTCGCGAGGAGGACGCCGCCGGCGAGCCGTTCGTCGGCCGCTCCGGCCAGCTTCTCAACCGCATGCTGGCGGCGATCGGCCTGGAGCGCGACGCGGTGCGCGTCACCAACACGGTGCCGTGGCGTCCGCCCGGCAATCGTCCGCCGACGCCGGCTGAAACCGAAATCTGCCTGCCTTTCATCACCCGCCAGATCGAGCTGGTGAAGCCCAGGGTCATCGCGTGCCTCGGCTCGCCGGCAACCAAGGCGATCCTGCGCGCCGACGACGGAATCCTGCGGATTCGCGGCCGCTGGATGCACTTCACCTACGGCCTGGAGGCCGAGGAGACGATTCCCGCCATGCCGATGCTGCATCCGGCCTACCTGCTGCGCCAGCCGGCGCAGAAGCGGCTCGCCTGGCGCGACCTCCTGGCGCTGAAGAACCGGCTCGACGAGCTCCGCACGGGTACCTCTACGGGGTCCTGACAGGCTCGATTCGTCATCAAAATGCCGCTCGCCAAGCGGCGGCAAATCAGCTACGGGCGGCCATCGCAGACATGTGCGGCGAGCCGCCGCACATCGTTTCAAGCTACTCGCAGCAGCCGACGCGCCAGGCTTCTTCATGTCCCTCCCGATCCTGCCGATCATCTCCCTGATGACCTCCACCTTCTTCCTGATGGCGGGTGCGGGCCTTCTCGGGATTCTATTGCCCGTGCGCGGTTCGATCGAGGGCTGGTCGGCCTATGAGATCGGCCTGCTCGGCACGGGCTATGCCATCGCCTTTACCGTGGGCTGTCTGATCGCACCGAGGATCGTGCGCAGCGCCGGCCACGTGCGCACGTTTTCCAGCCTCGCGGCCCTCCTCGCTATCTCGATGCTGATGAATGCGCTGATCGTCGACCCGATCGCATGGATGCTGATCCGCGGCCTTTCCGGCTTCGGGCTCGCCGGGGCCTACATGGTGATCGAGAGCTGGCTCAACGAGCGGGTGACCAACGAGACACGCGGCACGGTGTTCTCGCTCTACATGATCGTCACCATGAGCGCGATGATGGGCGGCCAGTACGTCATGCCCCTGAGCAATCCCGCGCTCGATGCGCCTTTCATGCTCGGCGCCATCCTCTTCGCCCTCGCGGTGATCCCGACCGCGCTGTCGCGGGCGCCCTCTCCGGCGCCGCTGACCGTGGTCAAGCTCGACGTCCCGCTGATCTACCGCAATTCGCCGGTCGCCGTCGTCGGCGTCTTCCTGGCCGGCGTCATCGCCAGCGCCTGGACCAATATGGCGCCGGTCTTTGCCGAACGGATCGGCTTCTCGACGACCGAGATCGCGACCCTGCTGGTGGTGACGATGGCCGGCGGCATCGTCTTCCAGTATCCGCTCGGCAGGATCTCGGACAGGACCGATCGGCGCTATGTCATGACGGCAGCCGGCCTCATCGGCGCGCTCGCGTCGTCGGTCGCGATCTTCTTTGCAGGCGCGACGGCGATAACGTTCTTCGCCGTCGCCTTCGTCATCGGCGGCGTGATGTATCCGGCCTACTCTCTGACCGTTGCGCACGCCAACGATTACGCGGACGACAAGGACTTCGTGAAGATCTCGAGCGGTCTGCTGATCCTCTACGGCTTCGGCACAATGATCGGGCCGTTGTTCGCCGCGGGTATGATGGCCAATCTCGGGCCGGTCGGCATTTTCGTGGCGATCGGCAGCGCAAATGCCGCCTTTGCTCTCTATGCCTTCTATCGCACCTACCGCCGCGAGCCGCCGAAGGCCGAGGAGCGCATCGACTTCCAGACTATCCCGCTGGCCCGCACCCAGACGCCGGCGACCTTCGCGCTCGATCCGCGCGCCGAGCTCGCCGAGCAGTCGGTCGAGCCTGTGTGAGGACGCCGGGGAAGCGTGATCAGCCGTTCGGCGTCATCACCTTGCGCGCCCGGGCGCGTTCGATGCCCAGCTGGTGCTCGCGATAGATGATGAAGACGCCAGCGCCGATGATGATCACCGCGCCGATCAGCGTCGTCGACGACACCGATTCGTCGAAGATCGCGTAGCCGATCAGGATGGCGAGCAACAGCGAGGAATATTCGAACGGCGCGACCGTCGAGGTGTCGGCGAAGCGGTAGCATCCCGTCAGAAGAAGCTGGCCCATACCCCCGCACAGTCCGGCGGAGACCAGGAAGAAGGCCTGCCAGCCGGTCGGCACCGTCCAGCCGAAAAAGATCGTCAGCGCCGAAATCGCGCTGCACATGACGCTGAAGTAGAGCACGATCGTGGCGGTCGGTTCGGAACGCACGAGGCGACGCACCTGGATCGCGGCGATGGCGCCGAAGACGGCGGAGGTCAGTGCGACCACCACGCCGACGGCCTCCGAGCTGTCGAGCCCCCCGCCGATCAGCGTCAGCTTGGGCGCCGAGACGACGAAGACCCCGGCCAGTCCGATCACCACGGCCGTCCACCGATAGGCGCGCACGACCTCGCGCAGGAAGATCGCGGCAAAGACCACGGTCAGCAGGGCCGCCGCATAGGAAATCGCGATGAACTCGGGGTAGGGCAGACGGGTCAAGGCGAAGAAGCCGAGCCCCATCGACGAAACGCCGATGACGCCGCGCCACACGTGGCCCAGCAGGTCGTCGGTCTTGAACGCGGTCTTCAGGACGCCCAGCCAGGCGAGATAGGCGGCAACGGGAATGAGTGCGAAGAAGGAGCGGAAGAAGACCACCTCGCCCGGCGGAACTCCCTGCCCGGCCGCCTTGATGCAGGTCTGCATGCCGACGAAGAAGACGATGGACAGAAGCTTCAGGCCAATGCCGATGGCGGGATTTCCCTGCTGGGCGGCGTTCGGTGCGGACGGTTCACTCAGCATGGCTCTTTCTTTTCGCCCATTCGGGCTGCGCTTTCACTCCGGGGCCCGGCGAAACCGGACATTCGGCTGGACTGCCTCCGATCGGGCCTATCCGGACGACGGCGCCTCGGCACCGCGCACAGCGCGTCGAACGGCCGCATCGACTGTGCGGCGAGGATCGCGAGAGGCTCCTGAAACAGACCCGGCGGGAACGCATCGGTAACGATGCGCATAACCGGGTTACTTATGGCGTGGTGAAGGCTACGTCGAGCCCGAAAAAACAGCCGGACCGCCAACTGTGATCGGGCGCGGCGAAGGCGGGCGTTGGCAAGCGCGTGCTGGACGGCTATCCCCGCACGAAAGCGTTGAGGAACCAGACATGTTGGACACCGACCAGTCGCAAGTCGTTCGGCTTGAGGATTACCGACCGACCGATTTCGTCATCCATACGATCGACATGACCGTGCGCCTGTTCGAGCAGCGAACGGACGTGACCACGGTGCTGTCGATGGAACGGCGGCCGGAAACGCCCGCGTCTGCCGCACTCGTGCTCGACGGCGACGAGTTGGTCCTGACAGGGCTCAGGCTCGACGGCGAGCCCGTGCCCGCCGATCGCTATCAGGCGACGCCCGACGAACTGCGGATCGATGGCCTCCCGGAAAGCGGCCGGTTCCAGCTGACGATCGAGACCGTTCTCGAGCCCGAGAAGAACACCAAGCTGATGGGCCTCTATCGGTCGAACGGCGTGTGGTGCACCCAGTGCGAAGCGGAGGGCTTCCGGCGGATTACCTATTTCCTCGACCGGCCCGACGTCCTGTCCGTCTACAGCGTCCGGCTGGAGGCCGACCGCACCCAGGCGCCCGTGCTGCTCTCCAACGGCAACCGGGTTGAAACCGGCGATCTCGCCGGAGGTCGCCATTTTGCCGTGTGGCACGATCCGTTTCCCAAGCCGAGCTATCTCTTCGCGGTGGTCGGCGGCGACCTCGACGCCCTGAACGACACGTTCCGCACCATGAGCGGCCGCGACGTCGCTCTGGCGATCTATACGGAAAAGGGTATGGGCCGGCTGGCCACTTACGCCATGGACGCGCTCAAGCGCTCGATGGCCTGGGACGAGCGCCGCTTCGGCCGCGAATACGATCTCGACCAGTTCTCCGTCGTGGCGATCTCCGACTTCAACATGGGAGCGATGGAGAACAAGGGGCTCAACGTCTTCAACCACAAATACGTTCTGCTCGATCCCGACACCGCGACAGACACCGACTATGCCGGTGTCGAGACGGTCATCGCGCACGAGTATTTCCACAATTGGACCGGCAACCGCATCACCTGCCGAGACTGGTTCCAGCTCTGTCTGAAGGAAGGTCTGACGGTCTATCGCGACCAGGAGTTCTCGGCCGACGAACGCTCCAGGCCGGTCAAGCGCATCGCCTCGGTGCGCGGTCTGAAGGCGCACCAGTTTCCCGAGGATCAAGGACCGCTGCAACACTCGGTGCGGCCGCACGAATACCGCGAAATCAACAACTTCTACACCGCGACGGTCTACGACAAGGGCGCTGAACTGGTCCGCATGATCGAGACGATCGTCGGCTTCGCCGGGTTCCGTGCCGGCATGGATCTCTATTTCGAGAGGCATGACGGCGAGGCGGCGACCGTCGAGGATTTCATCCGCTGCTTCGAGGATGCGACGGGTGCCGACCTCGGACAGTTCATGCTCTGGTACGATCAGGCGGGCACGCCGATGCTGTCGATCGACGAGCGTTTCGACGTGGCCTCCGGGACGCTGACGCTGACGATGCAGCAGGAGCTGGCCTGCGGCGCAGCCAAGACCGGCATCAAGCCGATGCACATTCCGATCCGCTTCGGCCTCGTGGGTGCGAACGGCGAGGACATGGCGTTCGATAAGGCCACCGGGGCCGAGATCGCGGACGATGTCATTCATCTGCGCGAACGCCAAGCAACCGTCACCTTCACCGGCCTGGGTTCGCGGCCGTACGTATCGATGCTGCGCGACTTTTCCGCGCCCGTCAGCCTGCGCATGGAGCAAAGCGAGGACGATCGGCTCGCCCTCGGCCGGCTCGATCCCAATCCGTTCAACCGCTGGCGTGCGCTGATGGACGTCGTGGGCGACGAATTGCGGCGGGCCAGCGCCGACGCGCGCCTGGGTGCGAGCGTGCGGGTCGACCCACGGGTGATCGAGACGCTGATCGCCACAGCTGCGGATCCTGCCCTCGACCCGGCGTTGCGGGCTCAGGCGCTGTCGCTGCCGGGGGAATCGGAGATCGCCCGCCTGATCGGCGAGGAGATCGATCCCGACGCCGTGCACACCGCCCGCGCGGAGGCGGTCCGCGCCATCGGGGGGGCGGGACGCGATGTCTTCGCGAACCTCAGAACCTCTCTCGATGAGCAGACGGCGTTCTCGCCCGACGCGGCCAGCGCCGGCCGCCGGGCCCTGCGCAACGTTGCGTTGGAATATGCCGCTGCGGCCGGCGGCGACCCCTCGGTCGTGGCTTCGCAGTTCGAGACCGCCCAGAACATGACCGATCGCCTGGCGGCGCTCGGCATCCTGGCGCACTGGTTTCCTGAAGCCTCCCCGACCGCTTCGGCCCTCGGCAGCTTCTACGAGCGCTACTGCGACAATTCGCTCGTCATGGACAAATGGTTCGCCATCCAGGCCACCGTGCCGCAGACCTCGACCCTCGACGCCGTGCAACGGCTGGCCGGCCATCGCCTCTTCACCCTCAACACCCCGAACCGGGTGCGTGCCCTGATCGGCAGCTTCGCCTCCGGCAACCAGGTCGCGTTCAACAGGGCGGACGGCGCCGGCTATCGCTGGGTCGCGGAGCATCTGGTCGAACTGGATGCGCTCAATCCGCAGATTGCCGCGCGCATCGCCACGGCGTTCCGCTCCTGGCGCAGCTTCGAGAGCGGGCGGCGCGAGGCGGCCCGTTCGACCTTGACCTGGCTCTCGGAGCAGAAGGATCTGTCAGTCGATCTTCGCGATATTGTGGATCGTTCACTGAGGTAGTTGACTCCTTAACTATTTCTTTTGCGACCGACAAGGTCTGGACAAGCTGATTCGCATCTGATCAATTCGACGCGATTCGGATGCATCGCATTCGAATCAAATGCGGCGGAATACGAGGGGTCAGATATGGTAGCGGACGCGCCCAGCGTGTCGGCACGGAGGCGTTTGTCCTTAATTTGGGACCTTCTGGGATCGGGCAAAGCGATCCTGGAGCGTGTCCGGCCGGCCTCCAGGCCGCCGCGCCCGCCTCTGCCGACTGCTTCTCTGTTGCGGCATGCCATCCCGATCTTCATCGTCGTCTTTCTCAGCGCGCTCGCTTGCGTGCGCTTCATTTCCCTGATGGATGCCCGCCAGACGATCGAGGACGGCGCGCGGGACAGCCTCAAGGTCGCGGCCAGCCTGCTGCAAGCCCAGAGCGAGAGCCTGGCCCGCGGCGCGGCTGATCTGCGGACCCAGGCCACGACCATCCTGACCAGCGCGATCCCGCAGGAGCTCTCCGAACACGGGCGCTTCGCGCTCATTTCCGATGCGTCCGGGACCATCGTCGGGACCACACCGGGGCAAGAGCACTACGTCGGCAGCAATCTCAATCAGCTGCTTCCCGGCATCCAGCCTCTGCTGATGTTCGGCATTCGCGCCGACGTGCTGGACAGCGATCTCGACGGCGAACCGGTGATCGTCGCCAATGCCCGGCTGGAGCCGCCCTTCGGCTCGACCACCTTCATCCAGCGCCAATCCGACATCCTGGCCGATTGGCGCGAGAGCGTATCCATCAACGTTTCGCTCTACGCCATCACCAGCCTGGTGCTCCTCGTCATCCTCTTCGCCTATTTCCGGCAGGCCGATTACGCCCGCGAGGCCGACGCGCTCTACCTCGAGGCCCATCAGCGCGTGGACACCGCGCTTTGCCGCGGCCGCTGCGGACTTTGGGATTGGGACATCGCGCGCGGCCGCATGTACTGGTCGCGGTCCATGTACGAACTGCTCGGCATGCGCCCGCAACGGAGCATCGTTTCCTTCGCCGAGGTCGACGCGCTGATCCATCCCGACGACGGCAAACTCGTCGATATCGCCCGGGCCGTCGCAGCCGGCAAGCTGGACCTGCTCGACGAGACCTTCCGGATGCGCCAAAGCAACGGTGAGTACCGCTGGCTGCGGGCTCGTGCCGAGGTGATGCGCAGCAGCGAAAACGAGGTGCACCTCATCGGCATCGCTGTCGACATCACCGAGCAGCAGGCGATGGTGCGCCGGACGACCGAGGCCAACACGCGCCTTTTCAACGCCATCGAGAACATCTCGGAAAGCTTCGTCCTATGGGACAGCCAGAAACGGCTCGTCCTCTGCAATTCCAAGTACCAGCAGGTGCTCGGCCTGGCCACGCATGAGGTCATGCCCGGCACGCCCTACGACACCATCATGGCCCGGGCCAGGAAACCGATCGAGAACCGGCGCCTGTCGAACCCCGCCTTTGCCGACGGCGAACGGGTGAACGAGGCGCTTCTGCCCGACGGTCGCTGGCTGCAGATCTCCGAACGGCAACTGACGGACGGCGGCTACGTCTCGATCGGCACCGACATCACGCAATTGAAGATGCATCAGGAGCGCCTCAGCGATTCCGAGCGGCGTCTGATGGCGACGATCAACGACCTGTCCGTGGCGCGCCGTGACGCCGAGGCCCAGGCCAGGCAGCTGTCCGAGCTGAACCGCCGCTACGGGACCGAGAAGGATCGGGCCGAGGCGGCGAGCCGGGCAAAGACGACCTTCCTGGCAAACATGTCGCATGAACTGCGAACGCCGCTCAACGCCATCATCGGCTTTTCCGAGATCATGCGCGAGGCGAGCTTCGGCCCGCTGGGCAGCGACCGCTACGTCGAATACGCCTCGGACATCCACCAGAGCGGCCACTACCTGCTGCGGCTGATCAACGACATTCTCGACATGTCCAAGATCGAGGCGGGTCGCCTGATCCTGGCGCAGGAAGACATGAACCTCGCCGAGACGATCGACGAGGCGATGAACATCCTCAAGATCCAGGCCAAGCAGAAGTCGATCGAGGTCGACGCCCGCGTCGCCGACAGCCTGCATGTCTCGGCCGATCGGCGCGCCGCCAAGCAGATTCTGCTCAACCTGCTCGCCAACGCCGTCAAGTTCACCGGCGACGGCGGCACCGTCCGGCTCAGGGCACGCTCGCTCGGCGAAACGATTGTCGTCACCATCTCCGACACTGGCATCGGCATTCCGCGAGCCTCCCTGGAAAATCTCGGACGGCCGTTCGAGCAGGTGGAAAACGAGCTGACGCGCACCAACAAGGGCACGGGTCTCGGCTTGGCGATCGCCCGATCACTGATCCACCTGCATGGCGGCCGATTCCGCATCGTGTCCACCGTCGGCGAGGGAACCATCGTCGCGATGCGTCTCCCGCAGAGCCGGCCGCAGGAGATCATCGAAGTCGAGACCGGGCCTCGCTCCACTGCGGCGGCCTGATCGAGGGACCTCGGAACCGCTCGGACGCGCGAGCCGTCAGGCAGGCCCGCCCATCTGGTGCCCGGGATCAAGCGGCAGCAGAGCGCCGAAGCATTCCCGCACACCATAAGCCAACGTATCCATCGTCGGCTCGATCTGTCCGACATCGGGCACTTCCAGCGCCTCGGCGATGCGTTCCGCCAAGCCTGGCGGCAGCGCCTCGACCGTCCAGCTTCCTCCCGGACCGAGCCGCAGCAACTGGATGACGCGCGTCTGGGCAAGGATCGCCGCATCGAGCGCGACGCCCGAACTGGCGCCGGGCAGCGCCCGCTGTCGCTCGGCGGCGGCGATCACCTCGCAGGTCGGTCGGCCGACGAGATCGACCGGCACGGCGCCCTCCAGAAGCGCCCATTGCGCCATGAACTCCAGATCGATCAGTCCACCCGCCCGAAGCTTGAGATCCAGAGGACCGCGCGACGACTTGTCCCGCTCGATCCGAGCGCGCATCGCCGCAATGTCCTTGCGTTGGAGCTCCGGGTCGCGTCGATCCTCAATTGCATCCCGGACGATACCGCCGATCTCGTCGATCAGGCTGTCGTCGCCGGCGATCGGCCGCGAGCGGGTCAGCGCCATGCGTTCCCACGTCCAGGCCTGACTTTTCTGGTAGGACCGGAACGAACCGACATGAGTGGCGAGCGGCCCCTTGTTGCCGGACGGGCGCAGGCGGAAATCGACCTCATAGAGCACCCCCTCGCCCATCGGCGCGGTAAGAGCGGCGATGAGGCGCTGCGTCAGTCGTGCGTAGTAGAGCGACGGCGGCAGAGGCTTGGGGCCGTCCGACTCCTCGGCCTTTTCGTCGTGATCGAAGAGCAGCATCAGGTCGACGTCGGAGCCGGCGGTCAGCTCGCGGCTGCCCAGGCGCCCCATACCGAGGATCGCCATCCGACCGCCCGATACCCGCCCGTGCTGCTCGACGAACATCGCCTCGACGGCAGCGAACGCCTCCTTCAAGACGACATCGGCAATGTCGGAGAAGGCCGGCCCGGCCGCCTCTCCCTCCATCGCGCCGCTGAGCAGCCGCGCGCCCACCAGGAAGCGCTGTTCCGAGGCGAAAATGCGCAGTCGCGCCAGCTTGTCCTCATAATCCTCCGCGTCCGCCAGGAAGCCTTCGAGGCGTTCGGCCAGCAGGTCGCGCGAGGGCGCCTCGCGATAGAAGGCGGGATCGATCAGGGCGTCGAAGACGTGCGGCCGAGCGACGATCGTCTCGGCCAGGCGCGGCGCCGACGTGATGACCAGCGCCAACAGATCGAGAATGCGGGGGTTGGCCGCGATCAGAGCGAAGAACTGCAGGCCGGACGGCAATCGCGCCAGAAACGCATCGAAGGCCGCCAGCGCCGAATCCGCCTCCTTGGCCCGGCCGAAGGTGCGCAGGAGCAGCGGCAGGACATTGGAAAGCTGGGCGCGGGCGGCTTCCGAGCGGGTCGCGCGATAGCGGCCGAAGTTCCAGTTTCGGATGATGCGGGCAATGTCCTTGGGCCGTTCGAAGCCGAGTTCGGCCAGATGCGCCACGAGTTCGGGATCCTCGTCTCCGGCGGAGAAGTCCCCCATCCGCATGCCTTTGGTCGCCGGCCCGCGCCGTCCGGCGAAGAGCTCGGCAAAACGCCGATCGACCACGGCGAGACGCTGCATCAGCGCCTCGCGAAGCCCCGCCCGCGTCTCGCAGCCCGCCAGGCGGGCGACCCGCGCCAACCCTTCCTCGTCTTCGGGCAACGTGTGGCTCTGATCGTCGGCGACCATCTGGATCGCATGCTCGACCCGTCGCAGAAACCAGTAGGCCTCGGTCAGCTCGGCCGCTGCTCCGTCGCCGATCCAGCCGCCGGCGGCGAGCTCGCGCAACGCCTCCTCGGTGCGTCGCACCCGAAGTCGCGGCGAGCGGCCTCCGGCGATCAGTTGCTGGGTCTGCGCGAAGAATTCGATTTCACGGATGCCGCCGCGCCCGAGCTTGACGTTGTGGCCTTCCATGCCGAGGTCGTCGAAGCCGCGATGACGATCGATGCGGTCCTTCATCGCCTGGATGTCGGCGATCGCCGCGAAATCCAGATATTTGCGCCAGACGAAGGGCGCGATGTCCTCCTGAAACCGCTGTGCGGCCTTGCGATCGCCGGCAAGCGGGCGCGCCTTGATCAGCGCCGTTCGCTCCCAGTTGCGCCCGCTGCTTTCGTAATAGGCGAGCGCAGCCGGCAGCGGGATGGCGAGCGGCATCGCCCCCGGATCGGGCCGCAGCCGCAGATCGGTGCGGAAGACGTACCCGTCGGCCGTCCGCTCGCCGATCATGCGGACCAGGCGCTTGACCAGTCGTGAGAACAGATCGACGCTCTCGCCCGTATCGAGAACGGCCGGCGCCTTGGGATCGAAGAAGCAGATCAGGTCGATGTCGCTGGAATAATTGAGCTCGCGGCCGCCCAGCTTGCCCATGGCGAGCAGGAAGATGCCGCAGTCCTCCTCCGGTCGGTCGGGGTTCGGCAGGGCCAGCTTGCCGGTTCGATGCAGCTCGGAAAGGCCGAAGCGAAGCGCGGCTCCGACCGCCGCCTCGGCCAGATCGGACAGGTCGGCACATGTTCTTGCCGTGTCGACAGCGCCGAACAGGTCACGCAGGGCGATCAGGAGCGACGCCTCCAGCTTGGCCTGACGCAACTCGGTCATCAGCTTGGCTTCGGTGGTCTCTTCCACCGGCAATCGGCGCAGCCCCGCGATCAGTTCGCCCAGGCGCTCGCCCGCATCCTGATCGAGGAGCCGGGCGATCCATTGCGGACTGCGCAGCATGATGCCGTTGAGATAGGACGACAGATCGAGCACCGCCGCCAGGCGCCGCCGGTCGGCCTCGGCGCCTTCGCTGAGAAAGCGCTGAAGAGCCGGCAGCTCCTCGGCCTCGGCGCGAGCGCCGAGATCGGCCAACCATTCGTCCGCCCGCCTGCGATCCAGAGGCTCGAGGCCAGCGTCACCGCCGATCCTCAGCCGGTTCCTCCCGCTGCTTGCCATCCTCTTCAGCCTCTTTCCTCACGGGCAAGTCGAGCGTCACCCTCAGCCCCGGCTCGGCATCACCGAGAACGATCTGGCCTCCATGCAGCCGCGCGATCGCCTGCACCAGAGAGAGCCCCAGGCCGGAGCCCGGTTTGGAGCGACTTTCGTCGAGCCGATAGAATCGCTCCAGGACGCGGTCGCGCTTATCCTCGGGGATGCCTGCTCCGTTGTCTACCACCGAGAGCAGCAAGCGGTCGTCGCGATGCGCCAGCTCGATCGCGATGCGCGTCGCGCCATCGGCCCGAGACGCATATTTCAACGCGTTGTCGATGAGATTGGACAGCGCCTGCGCAATCAATTCGCGGCTGACGCGCGACTCGACGGAATCGCAATGGCCGACGACGATCTCGGCTCCGGCCTCATCGGCCAACGGCTCGTAGAGCTCGGCGACGTCGGAGACGATATCGGCGAGATCGACCGGCGTCATCAGCGTCGGCAGGAAGCCGGCCTCGACGCGCGAGATCATCAACAGCGCGTCGAAGGTGCGGATCATCTGATCGGCTTCCGCAATCATACCCTCCAGCGCGGCGCGCTGTTCGGCCGTTGCCGTGCGGTCGGCGATCGCCGCCTCGGCGCGGTTGCGCAGTCTGGTCAGCGGCGTCTTCAGATCGTGCGCGATCGAATCCGAAACCTGGCGCTGGCCTTCCTGCAGAAGGGCGATGCGCGCGAGAAGCTGGTTGAGATTGTCCGAAAGCCGATCGAACTCGTCGCCGGCGCCCGTCACTGGCAATCGTTCGCTCAGATCGCCCGCCATGATCCTGGCGCTTGACCGGCTCATCCGGTCGAGCCGCCGAAGCGCACGCCGGCCGACCAGGAACCAGGCGAGCAGCGCGCCGGCGCCCATCAGCCCGAGCGCCAGAATGACCGCGCGATTGACGATCGCGCTGAACCGTTCCTGTTCGCTCTGGTCCCGCCCCACAAGGATGCGCATGCCGTTGGGGAGTTCGACGATCTCAGCCACCGCCCAGTGCAGCGGGTCCTTGCCGGTCTCGGAAAACCGCTGATACAGAAACGCGTTGTCGGTAAAGCCGACGTCGTCGAGGATCCCGGCCTCCAGGCTCTGGACGTTGCCGGCAAGAATCCGGCCGGTCGCGTCCGTGACGAGATAAAGCGAGGCGCCCGGCTGGCGCGAGCGCAGATCGATCGTCTGGACCAGGCCGATGATGCCGGAAGTGCGGTAGACGCTGCCGAGCTGTGCGATCTCGTCGCGGATCGCCTCGCGGCTCTGCGCCTCGAGTACGCTGGAGGCCGTGCCCGTCACATAGACGACGAGCACCACCGCGAACACCGCGAACAAGGCCAGATAGACCGCCGACAGCCGCACCGCCGTCATCCGCGACAGCGCCCTCAGACGCGCCAACACGCTCATCGGATCATCGCTTCCGACGCGGGATCAATCGTCCTCGCGCATGATGTAGCCCGAGCCGCGCACGGTGTGCAGCAACGGCTTGTCGAAGTCGCGCTCGATCTTGGAGCGCAATCGTGAGATATGCACGTCGATCACGTTCGTCTGCGGGTCGAAGTGATAGTCCCAGACGTTTTCCAGCAGCATCGTGCGGGTCACCACCTGCCCGGCATGCTCCATCAGATATTCCAGCAGGCGGTATTCGCGCGGCTGCAGGACGATCGGCTTGCCGGCCCGCTTGACCTCGTGCGACAGCCGGTCGAGTTCCAGCTCGCCGACGCGGTAGACCGTTTCGATCTCGCGACCGCCGCGGCGACGGCCGAGAACCTCGACGCGCGCCAACAGCTCCGAAATGGCGAAGGGTTTCGGCAGATAGTCGTCTCCGCCGGCCCGCAATCCGGTCACCCGGTCGTCGACCTGGCCGAGGGCCGACAGGATCAGCACGGGGGTTCGATCCCCCTCGCCGCGCAGGCCGGAAATCAGCGACAGGCCGTCGCGCTTGGGCAGCATCCGATCGACCACGAGCACGTCGTAATCGCGGGTCCGGGCCATGTGAAAGCCTTCTTCGCCGTCCGGCGCGTGATCGGCGACATGGCCGGCCTCGCGCAGCGCCTTGACGAGATAGGCGGCCGCCTCGCGGTCATCTTCGATGATCAAAATGCGCATGGACTGCTGCTGGGGCAACGATTCGGCGAGGGCCATCATAGGGCCTCCGGGGGTACAATTGAAAGAAAGGGCGGCGGACCGTTACGATCCGCCGCCCGCAGTTTTCGACCGCTCGCGGCGGGTGGCCGATATCAGCTCTTGGAGAGCGGCAGCGCCACGAAACGATTCTGGTCGTTGGTGCGAAGCTGCAGCAGCGCCGCCCGGCGGCCGGAATCGGCCGCGCTCTTCAGCGCCTGCTCCACATCATCCTGCGACTCCACATCCTGGCCGTTGATCGAGACGATCACGTCACCAGCCTGGATGCCCTTGTCGGCAGCCGACGAGGACGGATCGACATCGGTGACCACGACACCCGAGCCATCCTCGGACGGCGTAATGGTCAGCCCGTAGCCGGACAGCGAGGACGGATTGACCGGCACCGACGGGTTCTCGGTCTCCGAGGCCATCTGCTGGTCCAGCGTCGAGAGATCGCCCAGCGTTACCGAGACGGTCTTGCTCTTGTCATCGCGCCAGATGGTGACGTCGACCTTGGTGCCCGGCGCAAACGCCGCGATGGTCCGGGCCAGTTCGCGCGGGCCGTCGACCACGTCGCCGTTGACGGCGGTGATCACGTCGCCTGTCTCGATGCCCGCCGTGGAAGCCGGCGTATCGCCGTCGGGCAGCGTCACGATGGCGCCCTTAGGCTCGGCCAGACCAACGGCGTCGGCGATATCCTGGCTGACATCGGCGATCTGCACGCCGAGCCAGCCGCGCTTGACGTCGCCGTTCTCGCGCAGGGAGCTGACGACGGTCTTCGCCACCGACGCAGGGATCGCGAAAGCGATGCCGACATTGCCACCTGACGGCGAGAAGATAGCTGTGTTCACGCCGATAACCTTGCCGTTCAAATCGAAGGCCGGGCCGCCGGAATTGCCGCGGTTGACCGCCGCGTCGATCTGCAGGAAATCGTCATAGGGGCCGGCGCCGATATCACGGCCGCGCGCCGAAACGATGCCCGCTGTGACAGAGCCGCCGAGACCGAACGGATTGCCGACGGCCACGACCCAGTCGCCGATCCGCACCTTGGAATCATCGCCGAATTCGACGTAGGTGAGCTTGCGGCCCTTGGGATCGATCTTCAGCACCGCCAGGTCGGTGCGCTTGTCGGTGCCGATCAGCGTGGCGGGGAATTCGGTGCCGTCGTCCATCACGACGGTGAAATCCGAGCCATCCTCCACCACGTGGTTGTTGGTCACCAGATAACCGTCGTCGGAGATGAAGAAGCCGGAGCCCTGGGCCATCGCCTGGCGCGGCTGCTGCCGCTGCTGCATGCCGTTCTGGCCGTCGGGCATGCCGAACTGGAAGAAGCGGCGCAGCGGATGGTCTTCCGGCAAATCCTCGAACGGGAATCCGAATTGATTGCCCTGCATCGCCGTCGGCTGGATGGTCTCCGTCACGCGGACGGAAACGACCGCCGGCGAAACCTTCTCGACCACATCGGCAAAGCCGAAATTCTGGGCCGGCGCCTCGACCGCCACCGGGTCGGCATGCACCGGCAGCGTGTTGGAGACGATTCCGCCAGACAGCGCCAGTCCGGCGACGCCGGCGGCCAGCACAGCGGCGCGGAAACGGCTCGTGCCCTTGGTCTTCTGCGTGGTGTTCCGCATCGTTGATCCTTTCTGAGATTCGACCGCGACGGCAGCGTCCGGCAGGGACCGTCCCCCGTCTTCGTCTCCCTAGATAGGACAGCACAGATTACAGGACCCCTTCGATGGCATGACAGTTTCGTAAGGTGGGACAGGTTCGCGCGAAATCGGTGCGCAGCCCGATCGCCCGGCTTCGCCGGTAGACGTTTCGAGAGAGTGCGGTGCTCCGCGACCTTTCCGGCCCGTGATGATGAGGGCCTGGAGGGCGGATCAGTCGTCATCCTCCAGGATGCGTACCGCATCGCCTTCCAGATCGTCGAACTGGCCGTTGCGATAGGCCCAGAGGAAGGCCCCGAGGCCGAGGCCGCCGAGACCGATGGCGATCGGGATCAAAAACACAAGCACGTTCATGCGGCGGCCTCCAGCCTGGACGCCGGCTTTGCCAGCGAATCGCGCCGCTGCGGCTCTGCCGACCGGTCGCGGAAGGCGATCCGCAGCCGCAGCGCATTGCTGACGACCACCAGCGACGATGCCGACATGGCGATCGCAGCGATCAGCGGCGTCACCTCGCCAAAGATGGCAAGCGGCACCGCGATCACGTTGTAGAGGATTGCCAGGGCGAAGTTCTGGCGTACCGTCGCCAGCACAGCCTTCGAGAGCGCCCATGCATCCTTGACCGCCGCAAGCGAGCGGCCGGTGAAGATGAAATCGGCGCTGGCGCGGCCGACATCCGAGGCATCGGCCGGCGTCATCGAGACGTGAGCGCTGGCAAGCGCCGGCGCGTCGTTGATGCCGTCGCCGACATAGAGCACGGCTCCCGCGCCGGAGAGCCGCTCGACGGCCTCGATCTTGCCACGCGGGGACAATTCGGCAAGCGCATGGTCGGCCGGCAGGTTCAAAGCCGCGGCGGCCGCTTCGACGCTCCGCCGGCGATCGCCGGACAAGATCCAGGCAGGCAGGCCTTTCGCGGCCAGATCGGCGATCGTCTCGGCGGCGGCGGGCCGCAAGGTGCCGTCGACCGGCAGGGCCTTGACCGGTCCGCCATCGAACGCGAGCCACAGGCCGGCCGTTCCCTCCGCCGGATGGCCGGCAGCGATCTCACCGACCCAGGCGAGCCGCCCGAGCCGGACACGGCGACTGTCGGCGAGTCGGCCTTCCATGCCCTCGCCGGGCGTCTCGACCACATTGGTCACCGTGGTCCGCGACAAGCCGCGCGCCCGCAACGATGCCGTAACCGCCCGCGACAAGGGGTGGCGGCTCGCCTCGGCAAGGCCCGCAGCCAAGGCCAGATCGTCCGGCGAGACCGACGGATCGACGGCGAGGCTGCCGGGCAGCGTCAGCGTGCCGGTCTTGTCGAAGACGACCTGCCGGATTTCCGCCATCCGCTCGAAGGCGGAGCCGGTGCGAACCATGATGCCGCGTTTCAACAGAATGCCGGCGCCGACCACCTGGGCGATCGGCACGGCCAGCCCGAGAGCACAGGGGCAGGTGATGATCAGCACCGCGATGGCGGCCCTGAGCGAATCGTGCCAGTCGCCGGAGACGACCATCCAGCCGACGAAGGTCGCCGCTGCCAGCACGTGAACGATCGGCGCATAGGCGGAGGCCGCCCGATCGGCAAGCCGCATGTAGGCCGCCTTGCCCTGCTCGGCCGCCTCCATCAGCCGCACCATCTCGGCAATCAGGCTGTGCTCGGCATCGGCGGTCGCCTCGATCTCGACCGGCGTGGTCAGGTTCAAAGCGCCGGCTTCGACCACGTCGCCTTGCCGCAGCGCGACCGGCAGGCTCTCGCCCGTGGCAAGGGACCGGTCCACATCGGTGCGGACGGACAGCAGGCGCCCGTCGACCGGGAAGCGCTCGCCCATCGCCACCTTCAGACGCATGCCGAGGCGCACCTCGTCGACCGGCGCATAGCCGACCTCGCCGTCGCCATCGACGACCATGGCGCCCTTGGCCGCCATTCGGGTCAGGCTTTGGATGGAACTGCGCGCTCTTTCGCGCATCTGCTGATCGAGCACCCGGCCGATCAACAGGAAGAAGACCAGCGTGGCGGAGGCATCGAACCAGGTTTCGCCGCCGCCGAGGAACGCCTCGTAGACGCTCATGCCGAGGGTCAGGAGCACCGCCAGCGAGATCGGCACGTCCATGTTCAGGTGGCCGCCACGCAACGCCGCGAGCGCCGACCGGTAGAACGGCTGGCCGGCATAGATGACGGCCGGCACGGCGATGGCGCCTGAGACCAACTGGAAGAGATGGCGGGTCTCGCCCTCGGCGCCCGACCACACCGACACCGACAGCAGCATGATGTTGCCGGCCGCGAAGCCTGCGACGACGAGCGCGCGCATCAGCCCGGCAAACACCGGGTCCGACTTTTCGTCCTCGGCCGCCAGATCGATGAAGGACACCGTATAGCCCAGGCGCTCCACCGTCTCGACGATGCGGTAGGGGTCTTCCATGCCGGGATCGGCGGCCACGCGCACACGCCGGGTCGACAGGTTGACGCGCGCCGCGGTGACACCGTCCAGACGCCCCAATGCGCGCTCGATGGTCGAGATACAGGCGGCACAGTGCACCTCGGGCACGGTGAAGACGTAGCGGATGCCGCCCTCGCCGTCCTCCACGCCGGACCGCGAGAACTCTTCCCGGCGCAGGTCCTGCGAGTCGGGCGCAAGCTCGGTCTCGGAAACGGCGGTTCCCCCGCAACAGCTCATCGCGAGCCTCCATCCGCAACTCAGGAGCACGACAGGTCAGCCGAAGCCTTTAAGCGCTATCGCTGCTCCGCAAACAGGAAAGGGCGCGGTATCACTGCCATACCGGATACCCTGGACGCACGCGCTCCGACTGGGGCGTCATTGCTCGAATGCGGCCATACAACAGGGCCAGGATAGGGCAACGAACAGGCAAGCCCCAATCACATCTCGCTTGAAGCCGGCCTCGATGTCCCTCCGACGTCCCTGTGCCCCGGCTAATCGTGAATGACGAAGCGATGCGTCGCGACGAACGGTTCGCCATCGCGCCCCACCGCCTCGAACGTTGCATCCCACAGACCCGGGCCGAGATCGGCATCGGCGGTTAGCCGACCGTCGCCGTCCAGCGCCGCGGTCAGGATATGGTCGTCGGTGTCCGTCGTCGGACGCGTCATGACGATGCGCGCCGTCTCGGCCGGCGGATTGCCCGTCTCGTCGCGCAGATCGACGCTGACCCGGTGTTCGTGGACGTCGAACTTCGCGGTCCAGCCCAGTTCCTTCTGCCGTTTCACGGCGGCCAGTTTCTCGTTGAAGTGCTGGCTCGCCACATAGGAGTTTTCGACCACGAGCCCGGACCAGGTGCCGGTAGCGGCGAAGGCCATGGCGAAGTTGACGGCGATGATCGTGCCGAAAAAGCCGACCATGATGAGCGCCATGTGCTTGCCCGTGAATTCGCGGGGCTTTTCGGGCTTGCTCATCGGCTACCTCTCTGGTGCATCGAAGACGGCGTCGATCTCGGCGGTTTCCGAACCGTCGACCTGCTTGACGACGAAGCCGAAGGACTGCCGGCTGTCGTCGATCGCCGAAGGCGGCAGGATGACCAGCACGCGCTGGGTCAGAACCTTGTCGGGCTCGGCCGTCAGAACCACCGAACGCGGGTCGCGTAGCGCGACGCCTGGCAGTTCGAGCGTCGCATCGGGCAACCCTTCCAGACTGACGGAAAAGTCGCGCGGCTCCGGCACCATGTTGGAGATCTTCAACGTATAGCCATTGCGGATCGAACCGTCGGACAGCTGGACGTAGATCGGGTTGCGGTCATGAGCCACGGCCACGTCGAGCCGGGTGCGGGTGGCGAGCGACGCCGCCATCAGCAGGCCGATCGAGGCCCAGATGACGAAATAGATGATGGTCCTGAGCCGCACCAGCTCGCGCCAGCGGAAATGGGTGAACCCCTCGCGCAGACGGCCGGCCGCATCGCGTACCCGGCCCGGCTCGATAACGCCGTCCGCATCGGTCGCCCTGACCATGTTGGCGTTGTAGTCGGCGAGCGTCGCATAGGAAATCAGCCCGCGCTCGCGCCCGACACGGTCCATCACGCCGTTGCAGGCATCGATGCACAGCGCGCAGGTGATGCATTCCAGTTGCTGGCCCTCACGGATGTCGATGCCCATCGGGCACACCGAGACACAGGCGTTGCAGTCGACGCAGTCGCCGACCGGGGTGCCTTGCGCCATCGCCCTCTTCTGGTGACGAGAACGCGGCTCGCCGCGCCAGTCATTATAGGTGACGACCAGCGAGTGCTCGTCCAGCATCGCCGCCTGGATGCGCGGCCAGGGGCACATGTAGGTGCACACCTGCTCGCGCATCAGCCCGCCGAAGATGTAGGTGGTGGCCGTCAGCACGCCGATGGTCGTGTAGGCCACCATCGGCGCTTCGAAGTGGAAGAGGTCGCGCGCCAGCGTGGGCGCATCGGCGAAATAGAAGATCCACGCGCCGCCGGTCAGCACCGCGATCAACAGCCAGGTCGCATGCTTGGCGAAGCGCTTGCGAAACTTGTCGAAGCTCATCGGCGCTTGGTCGAGCGCGATCCGCTTGTTGCGCTCGCCCTCGAAGAAACGCTCGACCACCAGAAACAGGTCGACCCAAACGGTCTGCGGACAGGTATAGCCGCACCACACGCGGCCTGCCACGGAGGTGATCAGGAACAGCCCGAGCCCCGCCATGATGAGCAGGCCCGCGACGTAGAAGAATTCCTGCGGCCAGATCTCGATGAAGAAGAAGTAGAAGCGCCGATTGGCGAGATCGACCAGCACCGCCTGATCCGGCGCGAAGGGACCGCGATCCCAGCGCAGCCAGGGCGTCAGATAGTAGATCGCCAGGGTCACCGCCATGATGATCCATTTCAGGCGCCGGAAATTCCCGTGAGCGCGCCGGGGATGGATCTTCTTGCGGGCGGCATAGAGCGAGGGGCGTTTCTTCTTGAAGCCGCTGTTGACCGGCTCGACGTCGAAACGCTCCACCTCGGTTTGGGTCAGCATGGGCATCCTCCGTGTGGAGCCCTGACATGGCTAAACCATGTCTAATATGAAAGTCCGGGAATATACGTAAGCCGGCGGAGACTTAGTCGAGCCGGAGTTCGGCCGCGGCAACCGCGGCCGAGCTATTCCAGGCGTCAGTCGATCGAGGCCTGCTCCACCGTGGCGCCGCCAAGCGAATAAACGTAGCTCGCCAGCTCCTTGACGGTGGTATCGCCGAGGCGCGGCAGCCAGGCCGGCATGACGCCATGGCGCGGATTGCTCACCTGCGCGATGATGTCCGCCTCCTCGTCGCCATACAGCCAGATCGCGTCCGTCAGGTTGGGCGCGCCCAGTTCGTGCATGCCCTCTGCAGTCTCGCCGTGGCACATGGCACAATTGTCGGCGAAGATCTGTGTGCCGTCCTGAGGATTGCCGAGTTCGGCATGATGGCCGGACAGGCTCAGAACATAGGCGGCCACGTTGCGGATCTGGTCGCGGTCGAGCACGCCATCTCGGCCGAAGGCCGGCATCTCGGAATAGCGTGTCTCGTCGTCGTCGCTGCGCACGCCGTGCGAGATCGTGGTGTAGATGTCCTCGATCGAACCGCCCCACAGCCAGTCGTCGTCCTGCAGGTTCGGAAAACCCGGACCGCCGGTCGCGCCCGAACCATGGCACTGGACGCAGTTGACGGCAAAAGCCGACCGGCCGGCCGCGCTGGCGAAGCGGAAGAGGTCCGCATTGGTCACGATTTCGGCGATCGGCGTCGCCGCGATCTGGTCGCGGAACTGAGCCTGGCCTTCGGCCGCCGCCACCTGCGTCTCCTCAAGGTCCGTGCGGCTGTGCCAGCCGAGCAGGCCGCCCGTTGCCGAATGCACCAGCGGAATTGCCGGATAGAGCACGACATAGATCAGCGCAAACACGATGGTGCCGTAGAAGGTCCAAAGCCACCACCGCGGCAGCGGCGTGTTGAGCTCCTTGATGCCGTCCCAGGAATGCCCCGTCGTTTCCGTCCCCGTGGCCGGATCGACTTCCCTGCCGGTGGCCTCCTCCATTTCGTCATTCGCCATCGACATGGTCCTCCTTGAAGGGAATGGCAGCCGCATCGCGGGCCTGCTGGGCCGCGCGGGGCCGAAGCAGCACAAAGGCGATGGAGACCGCGAAGAACGCGAACATGAAGGCGAGGCCCCAAGAGTCCGCGAACCCACGCAACGCGTTGTAAGCCTCCATCAGCGCTGCTCCCCCGGGCCGGGATTGTAGGAATTGACGTCGACCAACGTCCCCAGCATCTGCAGATAGGCGACGAGAGCGTCCATCTCGGTGATCGTGCCGGGATCGCCGTCGAAGTCACGCGCCACCACCTTCGGATAGCGCTGCTCCAGGCCCGCCGTGTCGGCGTCGGGCGTGGCCTGCGCTACGAGATCGGCTTCGGCGTTCTCGATGTCCTCTTCCGTATACGGCACGCCCACATCGGCATTGGCGACCAGATGAGCCGAGATATTCGGCACCTCCAGCGGCTGCTCGGCCAGGAACGAGTAGGTCGGCATGATGGATTCAGGCACCACCGAGCGCGGATCCTTCAGATGCGCGACGTGCCATTCGTCGCTGTAGCGCCCACCCACCCGGGCGAGATCCGGCCCGGTGCGCTTGGAGCCCCACTGGAACGGATGGTCGTACATCGATTCCGCTGCCAGCGAGTAATGGCCGTAGCGCTCCACCTCGTCGCGGAACGGCCGGATCATCTGGCTGTGGCAGTTGTAGCAGCCCTCGCGGATGTAGATGTTGCGGCCTGCCAGTTCGAGCGGCGTGTAGGGCCGCATGCCCTCCACCTTCTCAATGGTGTTCTCCAGGTAGAACAGCGGCACGATCTCGACGATGCCGCCGATGGTCACCACCAGGAAGGACAGGACCAGGAGCAGCGTGGCGCTGCGCTCGATCTTGTCGTGGTGCGTGATCAGCCCACGGGCGATGGGGTCCGCCTTAGCCTCAGGCGGCTCCCCCGCCATGGTATTCGCTTTGTCCTTGGCCATCGTGCTCTCCCTACTCGGCCGGCTGCAGGGCAGTCTCGCCCATGGGGATTTCGGTACGTTCGACGCCGCGGATGGTCTGGATGATGTTGTAGGCCATCACCAGACTGCCCGTGAGGTACATCAGACCGCCGAGGAGACGCATGACGTAGTAGGGATGCATGGCGGCCGTGGTCTCGGCGAAGGAGTACACCAGGAAGCCCTGGTCGTCGTACTCGCGCCACATCAGGCCCTGCATGATGCCCGACACCCACATCGACGCCGCGTAGATGACGATGCCGATGGTGGCCAGCCAGAAGTGCCAGTTGACCAGACGCAGACTGTACAGACGGTTCCGCTCCCACAGCCGCGGCACCAGGTAGTAGATCGCGCCGAAGGAGATCATGCCGACCCAGCCGAGCGCACCGGAATGCACGTGGCCGATGGTCCAGTCGGTGTAGTGGCTGAGCGAATTGACGGCCTTCACCGACATCATCGGCCCTTCGAAGGTCGACATGCCGTAGAACGCGACAGCGATCACCATCATGCGGATGATCGGGTCGGTGCGCAGCTTGTCCCACGCGCCTGACAGCGTCATCAGGCCGTTGATCATGCCGCCCCAGGAGGGCATCCACAGCATGACAGAGAACACCATGCCGAGCGTCTGCGCCCAGTCGGGAAGCGCGGTGTAGTGCAGGTGGTGCGGGCCGGCCCAGATATAGAGGAAGATCAGAGACCAGAAGTGCACGATCGACAGCCGGTAGGAATAGACCGGACGGTTCGCCTGCTTCGGGATGAAATAGTACATCATGCCGAGGAAGCCGGCCGTCAGGAAGAAGCCCACCGCATTGTGGCCGTACCACCACTGGGTAAGAGCGTCCTGGACGCCCGAGAAGGCGGAATAGCTCTTTGCCCCGAGGAAGCTGACCGGCATCGACAGGTTGTTGACGACGTGCAGCATCGCGATGGTGACGATGAACGACAGGTAGAACCAGTTCGCCACGTAGATGTGCGGCTCACGGCGCTTCACGATCGTGCCGAGATAGACCACCAGATAGGCGACCCAGACCAGCGTCAACCACAGGTCGACATACCATTCGGGCTCGGCATATTCGCGCCCCTCGGTGATGCCGAGGACGTAGCCGGTGGCCGCCAGCACGATAAAGAGCTGATAGCCCCAGAACACCCACCAGGCGAGATTGCCGCCGAACAGGCGGGCCCGGCAGGTGCGCTGCACGACATAGAAGGAGGTGGCCAACAGCGCGTTGCCGCCGAAGGCGAAGATCACCGCCGACGTGTGCAGCGGACGCAGCCGCCCGAAGTTCAAGTAGGGCTCGACGTTGAGGACCGGCCAGGCGAGCTGCGAGGCGATCAGGGCACCGACGAGAAAGCCGACGACGCCCCAGAACACGGTCGCGATCGCGCCGGCACGGATGACACCGTCAAGATAGAAGCCGTCGTCGCTCGCTCCGAAGATGGTGTATTTGGCACCGCTCGGAACGGCTTCCACCCGCCGGATGAGAACAATGGCGGCAATCGCCATGACGGCAAACAGCACATAAGAGTGCACCCTAAACGCCTCGTCGGCTGCGAACGCCGCTCCCAGCAATGCCAGGAAAGCGACGACCGCGACGACGATCGTTTCCGTCGCGAATTTCATTGGCTGAACCCCTCCTAGATCCGGCGGACAGGCTGATAATCTGGAATCGCTCCAATTTAAGAGCTTCCGCGATAATTGATCGCAGCCCGCCCAACATTGACCACGATCAAGGCGCCACCCGCATAACACCGATTCGGCGAGGGCGATCATGGGGGCAGCCCGCCCGTCACGCCAGCGTCGAATCGACTTGGGACACTTTGCCGCAGCTTATGCGCGAAACGCCCACTGGAAAAGGCGTTCGCAGGACACACACCGCCCTATCCGGGTTCGGAGCATTGGACCGCTTCCGCCTCCGTTAAAACGAGAGCGCCGTGCCCGGACGGCGTCGTTCACCACGACGAATTTCGTCGGTCGCCAAGCCAGCCGACGTGGCCGGCGTCAAGGGTTTCGAGATTCCCGGCCCGCCTTCGCCCGGACCGGAAGCCGCTTCCAAAACAGGATCGTGCTGGTCAGCCCGCCGTGGGGCTTCAGGGCAAAATCCGGGATCTCGCCGGCCCGGGTATAGCCCAACCGCTCGTAGAACGGCGCGGCCCCCTCCTCTCCAGCGGTGTCGAGCACCAGCAAGGATCGCTCGCGCTCTATCGCCAGAGCCTCGGCCGCCCGCATCAAGGCGGTGCCGACGCCTTGTCCGCGATAGGCCTTTCGGGTCATCAGCTTGGCGATTTCGGCGCGATGCGGCTGGTTGGGCGGCAGATCGAGGAGCAGGCTGACGGTGCCCACGAGATCCTCTCCGGCAAAGGCGCCAAGCACGACGCGCTCGCCGCGCCCTGCCGATGCCAGAGCGGCAGCCCAGAAGGCCTCCGCAGGCGCCATGGCCAAGGGATGCATGAAGCTGACCGAGCCCCCGCCCGCCACGGTCTCGATCAACAGTTCGGCCAGGGCCGCGCAGACTGGTGGGTCGTCGGACAGGGCTTCGACCTTTACCGACATCGGCTTCATCTCCGAACCAGAACGACGACATAGGAACAGGCGGCTGCGGTTTCGTTGGCGAACGTCACGTCCGAGGGCGGACCGAAGCCCAGGCAGTCTCCAGGTCCGAGTTCATGCCGGTCGGTCGGCTCGATGATCGTCAGCCGCCCGACGGTTACCCGAACGATCTGCCGGATCGCGGCGTAGGACGAGGCCGGCAACGTCACACTCTGCCCGGCAGGAAGGCTGATCTCCGCCATCTCGATCGGATGGTCGGCCCGGGCAAAGACCTGCCGCCGCTCATAGCCGGTGGCGGGATCCCGCCATGTCGGCTGGTCGGCGGAGCGTGACAGGCGGCTGCCATCGCTCTCGGCGCGGATCAGCAGACCGGCGAGCGTCAGGTCGAAGGCGGTGGCGAGGCGCACCAGAACGATGGCGGTCGGGCTCGTCTCGCCGCGCTCGATCTTGCTGATCGCGGACTTGGAGACCCCCGATCGCTGTGCGAGCTCAGCCAGCGACCAGCCCCTCGCCTCACGCTCCAGCCTGATGCGCCGGGCGATAGCCGACCCGGCATCGTCCATCAAATGATCCATTCGTCTCTTTTATGAGATGGATGGATTAAAGACAAGCCGGCACGGGAAACCGTGCCGGCGCTCTCGTCGAGTCGGGTAGCCGACCTAGCCGACCTAGCGGAACAGCAGGACCGGAACCTTGCAGGTGCGCACCATTTCGCTCGTCGTGCTGCCGATGAAGAAACTGCGCAACCGACCGTGGCCGTAGGCGCCCATGATCAGGAGATCGATCGATTCCGATTCGATCCGGGCCGTGATCACCTTCTCCGGCTCGCCGGGCAGCACGACCTTCGAGGCATCGAGGCCGGCCTGCTTCAATTGGCCGAGCGCCTCGTCCATATGCGTCCGGTCGGCGCTGCTGCCGGTTCCGGCCATCACCAGTTCGCAGGCGACACCCTTCAGGAGCGGCTGGCTGGCGACATAGTCGATGGCCTTCATGACGCTTGCGCCGCCGTCGAAGGCGATCAGAGCCTTGCGAACCGGCCGAAAAGCTCGCGACGTCACCAGAACCGGCTTGTCGCTGCCGCGAATCACCCTTTCCAGATTCGACCCGAGGTGGCCCTTGGCGAAATCGGCGCCCTCACCGCGCTTGCCGACCAGGACCAGGTCGGTGAATTCCTCGGTCTCGTTCACCGTCTCGGCGACGTCGCCATGGCGCAACCGGATGGTGATCGCGCCCTTGACCCCGGCTTCCTTGAGGCGTGCCGTGGCCTCCTCCAGCAGCATACGGCCGCGTTTCTGGGCCAATTTGGCGTTCTGCTCGTCGAGTTGAGCCAGTTCGGCGAGCAAGCTCTCGCGCTCGCCCACATCGAGGTTGCCGCTGAGATTGACCGGCGCGCTCGAAGCCTCGTGGCCGAGAACGTGAAATAGGAGAACGTCGGCCGACAGCGCCTTGGCCGCCCAAGCCGCATAATCACAGACGCTCTTGGAATATTCCGATCCGTCGATACAAACCAGGATCTTGGTCATTGCCGCCTCCCGTCAGTGCACCGAAGCCAGATCGAGGGCTTCGGGTTTATCGTGAACTGCCAACTTGTCGACGAGTGTAGCACTCGCCTCGTTTAAACCGAGTATCCGGACTTCGGCGCCTTCGCGACGAAATTTCAATACTGCCCGATCAAGCGCCGCCACACCCGTAAGGTCCCAGATGTGAGCCTGGCTCACGTCGATGACGACCCGATCCAGCCCCTCCCTGAAGTCGAAGGCGCTCGCGAACCGATCCGCCGAGGCGAAGAACACCTGCCCCAGAACGACATAGGTCCGTTCCGACCCGTCTTCGGAAAGCGTCGAGGCCACACCGAACAGCTGAGACACCTTCCACGCGAAGAAGATACCGGAGAGCAGCACGCCGACAAGGACGCCGATCGCCAGATTGTGCGTCCACACGACGGTAACGACGGTCGCCAGCATCACCAGGCTGGAGCGCCGCGGATTGGTGCGCAGCTTGGCGATCGAATCCCACGAAAAGGTTCCGATCGAGACCATGATCATCACCGCGACCAGCGCTGGCATCGGAATGATCGCCACCCAGTCGCCGAGGACGACGATTAAAAAGAGCAGGAAAATGCCCGCGCAGAAGGTCGACAGGCGGCCGCGGCCGCCCGACTTCACGTTGATCATCGACTGGCCGATCATCGCGCACCCCGCCATGCCGCCGAGAAAGCCGGTGGCGAAATTGGCGATGCCCTGCCCGACGCACTCGCGGTTCTTGTTGCTGCCGGTATCGGTCAGATCATCGATCAAGGAGGCCGTCATCAGCGATTCCAGAAGGCCGACGACGGCGATGCCGGCGGAATAGGGCAGGATGATCATGAAGGTCGTCACATTCAGCGGCACGTCGGGCAGCAGGAACACCGGCAGGCTGTCCGGCAACTCGCCCATGTCCCCGACCGTGCGCAAATCGACGGGAAAGACGAGCGAAAGCGCCGTCAGCACCAGAATGGCGATCAGCGGCGACGGCACGGCGGTGGTCAGCCGCGGCACGAGATAGATGATCGCCAGTCCCATCGCCACGAAGACGTAAGTCATCCAGGGCACGCCGATCAGTTCCGGCAGCTGGGCGAGGAAGATCAGGATCGCCAGCGCATTGACGAAGCCGGTCATCACCGAACGCGAAACGAAGCGCATCGCTTCACCGAGCCGCAGCATACCGGCCAGGACCTGGATCAGGCCGGCCAGGATGGTGGCGGCAAAGAGGTATTGCAGCCCATGATCGCGCACCAGCGTCACCATCAGAACGGCGGTCGCGGCGGTCGCGGCCGAGATCATTCCGGGCCGGCCGCCGAAGAAGGCTGTCAGCACGGCGATCGAAAACGAGGCATAGAGACCGATCTTGGGATCGACGCCCGCGATGATCGAGAAGGCGATCGCTTCCGGGATCAAGGCCAGGGCCACCACCAACCCCGCCAGGATATCGTTGCGGACGGTGCCGAACCACTCTTCCCTCAGATGCGACGTCAAATTCATGCAGTATCCATTCGATAGCAACGTGATGAGATCCCGACAGGAGCGCCGGGACGGCGACGGACAAACGACAAGGATTGGCCGGAACGAAAACGTCTGAGGCGCCGCTCGCGGCGACGATTCCGGACCCTTGACCTTATTTCCGGTCGTCTATTCGAAATCAACCTCTGCGGAGCGCATCCGGCGCGGAGCCGGATCGTCGCATTCGCCGGCATTTCGTGGCAGCGGGGATTGCACTGGGCGCTGCCGATCATCACATGCCAGTGAAGGCTCCGTCCATCGACGCTTTTTCTCGCAAAAGACGTTCTCGTATGCGCAATTTCCGCTACTTCTACTGGGCAGCCTTTTTTACCGTCGTCGGCTTGGCCATGGCGGCCTGGCTGGGCTTCGAGACCACCGGAACCTGGCGCGGGGCGGCATCCGTCTTCGTCATCTGCGGGGTTCTGGCCATCCTGGAAATCTCGCTGTCCTTCGACAACGCGATCATCAACGCCACTGTGCTGGAAGAGATGACGCCGAAATGGCAGCGCCGGTTTCTGACCTGGGGCATCCTGATCGCCGTCTTCGGCATGCGGATCATTTTCCCGCTCGTCATCGTGGCCGTGGCGGCCCACATCAATCCCTTCGCCGCCCTCCAGTTGGCCATCTACCACCCGGACCAGTACGCCCATATCATGCATGGCTCGCGGATCGCGATCGATGCCTTCGGCGGCACGTTCCTGATGATGGTCGGTCTCGAATACTTCTTCGACGCCAACAAGGAGGTCCACTGGATCGCCGCGCTCGAACGGCGCTTGGTGCGTTGCGCCTCGCTGAAGGGCATCGAGGTCGGTGTCGTGCTGGCACTGGTTCTCCTCTTCTGCCACTTCCTTCCGGAAGGACGGGCTTCAACCTTTGCCTTTTCGGCCATCTATGGACTGCTGACCTTTCTGGCCGTGGAGGCCATCGGGCGGTTGCTCGATGCTTCCCAGAGCCGGATGGACGCCGTCCATCGGGGCGGGCTCGGCGCCTTCCTCTATCTGGAAATGCTCGATGCGAGCTTTTCCTTCGACGGCGTGATCGGCGCTTTTGCGCTGTCGACCAATCTCTTCGTCATCGCGATCGGCCTTGGCATCGGCGCCTTCTACGTGCGCTCGCTGACCATCATGCTCGTGGAAAAGAAGACTCTCGGCGAATACCGCTTTCTCGAGCATGGCGCCTTCTACGCCATCCTGGTCCTGGCGGTAATCATGTACGCCCAGACGATGCTCGAGATTCCCGAGGTCATGACCGGCCTCGTAGGCGCCGTGCTGATCGTTTTGGCACTCTTCTCCTCGATCCGCTACAACCGCCAATGCGCCGCCTGCGGCGACGACCAGCCGGCGAAAATCTCCAACGGCTAGCGCTCGCGCTCGACCGCTCCAGCGGCCGCGTTGCCGGTTGCCAAGTCATGTTCTCTCATTGCTCGCCGGAGCCTGACGAATGCCGATCAAAATAAGCGGTCGGCACTCGGCCTAGTAAGCTGAACGGCATTTTAAAGATTCGGTGCAATCCTCCGCATCGGTTGGCCATGGGTCGCGTGGATCAACCGCCGACAAGGAGTGATGAGCCGACCCGCCGAACTGACCAAAGAGAAGATCTCGCCGACGCTGGCGCGATATTTGGCGGACGATCGCGCAGCAAGGTCTCTGTCATCCGTGAGCGAACAAGAAAACCAGAGAGAGAAGCCCGCTCATGTCCATCCGAATGAAGCTTCTGGCCGGTGGTCTCACCTTGACGCTGGTGGCCGTTGCTCTCGGCGGATTCGCCCATATTCTCAACAGCCGGATCGCCTCCGGTGGATATGCGGCCTATGACGAGACCCTTACGGCGGTCGGCGAGATCAGCACCGCCCAGAATTCTTTGAGAGCGGCGATCGCCCGCTACGACCGCGCGACAGCGCAGGGACAGTCCTCCGAGGTACGACGCCAGGCGGTCGACGAATTGGCGACCAGTCTGCGCGGAACCGTCGAAGCGTTCGCCACAGCAGCGAGAAGCGCACATTCGACGGTGGCGGCCGAACGCATTCAGCGGATCGAGGATTGGCTCCAGCGGCTGCGGAGAGGTCGTGCCGCGCTGAACGGGACGGCGATCGAGAGCGAGCTGGAAGCGATCGACGGCGAGATTTCCACGAGCCTGTCCGTGCTGACGGAAGAGGGCGCACAGCTTCGTCGCCGGCTGGAACTACAGACGGACACGCTGATGGAGCGGGTCCGCATCGGCATCGCCATTGCCGTGCTCATCGGTCTCGGTACCACGCTGGTGCTGTTCCGTGCGGTCGTCCCGCCCCTGCGCCGCGCCATCGACCTCGCCTCGTCGATCGCCAATGGCAATCTGCAGAACGCTGTCGAGCCGAGTGGCGGCGGCGAAGCCGCCGAGCTGATGCGCGCCCTCGACGCCATGCAGAAGAAGATCGCCTCGGACATCGGTCGCATCGAAACGTACATGGCCGAGCAGGAAACCAACTACACTTGCCAGCTTTCGGTCCAGAACGCCCGCTTCGACGCCGCGCTCAACAACATGACGCAAGGGTTGTGCATGTTCGACACGGCGGGTCGGCTGGCGATCGTCAACCGTCGTTTCGCCCAGATGTTCGGCATGCCGCGCCTGGGCGTTCCGCTGCGCGACATCCAGCTGGACGACACCATAAAACAGCTGCTCGAGCCGAGCCCCGAGCCGGTCTTTTCGCACGAGCTGTCCGACGGCCGCATCATTGAGGTCGTCCGCCAGGAGATCGAAGGCGGTGGTTGGGTCGCCACGCTGGAGGACATCACGGAACGTCATCAGGCCGAGGCGCGGCTGGCGCATATGGCGCGCCACGACGTCCTCACCGAATTGCCGAACCGTTTCCGCTATCGAGAGCAGCTCGAAGAGGCCCTGGCGCCCCTCGAGCAGCGCTCCAAGATCGCCGTCCTCAGTCTCGACCTCGACCGCTTCAAGGCGGTCAACGATACGATGGGCCATCCCGCCGGCGACGCGCTTCTTCTGCAGGTCGCGCAACGCATCCGGCGCTGCCTCCGCAAGACCGATCTGCTGGCCCGGATCGGCGGCGACGAGTTCGCCATCATCCAGCGCGCCCAACGCCAGCCCGACACCGCCCGGCAACTCGCCGGGCGTCTCGTCGACGCGCTCGCGCAGCCGTTCGAACTCGACGGCCACGAAGTGACGATCGGCATCAGCATCGGCATCGGCACCGGGCGCGGCATCACCCAGCCCGATCCCTCGCGTGCGGCCGACGTGCTGACCAAGAACTGCGACGTCGCGCTCTACCAGGCCAAAAAGGAGGGCGGCAACGCCTGCCGCTTCTTCGAGGCGGAACTCGACGAAAAGGTGCAGGAGCGCCGGCGCATGGAACTCGACCTGCGCAACGCCCTCAATCGCGGCGAGTTCGAGCTGTTCTACCAGCCCTTCATCGACGTGGCGCGCGGAGATATCTCCGGATTCGAGGCGTTGCTGCGCTGGCGCCATCCGGAAAAGGGCTACGTCTCGCCCGCCGATTTCGTGCCGATCGCCGAGGAGGTGGGGCTGATCGATACCATCGGCGCATGGGTCATCAAGACCGCAACCACGCAGGCGGCCACCTGGCCGAACGACATCAAGGTCGCGATCAACCTGTCCCCCCTGCAATTCCGCAAGAAGACGCTAGTCGACAACGTAGCGGCGGCCCTCGAAGCGGCCGGCCTGGCACCCGAACGGCTGGAGATCGAGGTGACCGAGTCGCTGTTCCTGCAGGACACCAATGCGGTGCGCACGGCACTGGAGGGCTTCCGGGCCCTGGGCATCCAGATCGCCATGGACGATTTCGGCACCGGCTATTCGTCGCTCAGCTATCTTCGCCGCTTCCCCCTGGACAAGATCAAGATCGACCAGGCCTTCGTTCGCGACCTGGAGGATCCCGGCAACCTCGCCATCGTGCGGGCGGTCATGGGCTTGAGCTGCGCCATGAACATGGCGGTCATCGCCGAAGGCGTGGAGACCGCGGAGCAGCTGGAAATCCTGCGCAGCGAAGGCTGCACCGAGGTCCAAGGCTACTATTTCAGCCCACCCCGCCCGGCCTCTGAACTTCCGAATGTTCTGTTTGAGGTCGCGGCGCGGCTTCAGGACACCGCGACGGAGAGTCGGCCGGCATCGCTGCGCGCCTAGGTCGCCGCGACCGAGGATGGGTTGGCGGGATCGGGTCGCCGTGCTGCTCGATCGATGCTATCGGGCAGGACTTCGTACAATTTCCGGTCCCGGGCTCCCTACGTGCAACCCCTTTCCATCGGCTTTTTCGATCGTCCCGCTGCCGAGGTCGCGCATGACCTGATCGGCACGATCCTGACCGTCGATGGTGTCGGCGGCCGGATTACCGAAACGGAGGCCTACGATCAGGACGACCCGGCCTCGCACAGCTTCATCGGGCCGACGGCCCGCAACGGGGTCATGTTCGGCCCCGCCGGCCGGGCCTACGTCTATCGCTCCTATGGCATCCATTGGTGCCTCAACGCCGTCTGCGAGCCCGAGGGGGTCGGCAGCGCCGTTCTGATCCGGGCGCTGGAGCCTCTGTACGGGCTCGACCGAATGCAGCAGCGCCGCGGGCTCGATGACGCGCGCAAGCTCTGCACCGGCCCGGGCCGGCTATGCCAGGCATTGGGCATCGATCTCGGCTTCAACGGGCTGCCGCTCGACGAGCCGCCCTTCCAACTGGCCGGCGACGGTCATCTCGGGGAGGTCGTCATCGGCCAACGCATCGGCATCACGCGCGGCGTGGAGACCACCTGGCGCTACGGCCTTGCCGGATCGCGCTATCTCAGCCGGCCCTTTGCCCGGCCCTGACGCTTACAGCAGAGTCATCACAGGAGTGCCGACTCGATCGCCGCCCGGTCAGGCACGTTGGCGAACGGCCGTTACACATCGGCACATTCGCCGGATTGCCGCGTTGCGGCTTGAAACTTGCTCGAGCGATCCGAAATGGTTGGATTGGCGACCGGCTCCCTACTCGGCGGCGGTTGCCGACGACCGTAACCGTGTGTTTGGAGACCCGCCTTGGTAAAGACATGGGCCAATGCCCCCTCGCCTTGCATCGATGTGTGCAAATACAAGCGCAAGGGGCGCTGCGTCGGTTGCGGCATGACCAAGGATGAGAAGAGGGCCTTCAGCCATCTCTCCGACAAAGCCGACAAGAAGGCCTTCTTCCAGATGCTGCTGGAGCGGTGGAGCGAACAAGGCGGCTACGCTTTCTTCGCGACCGCCTATCGGCGCAAATGCGAGAAAAAGGGCGTTCCCTGCCCCCTGGATAAGCTGGAAGAGCCCGCCTAGGACCGCACATCCGAGTTCGGATGCGGGCCAAGCGCGAGCGCATAAAATCCAGCGGACACGCGGATCGGAACATGCCAGCGGATGCGCGGCGCCAAACCCGCCCAAGCCGGCCGGATGGCATTGCGCGCCATACGGTTGCCGACAGCGCGTTGGCCCCGCGCCGGACGCTCGAAACGAGCTTGCCGACCTCGCATTAAGTTGATATCAACTTATCTGGTTGGTGGCCGACGCTGAGCGGAGATGGCCTGCCGTGACTATTTGGCTGGAGGGACCATCGTGGCAGACCGATCTTATCGTTGGGTCATCGTAGCGGCCGGCGCCTTCATGAGCTGCGTGGCAATGGGCGCGCTCTTCTCCCTGCCGGTGCTTCTCACTCCGATGGCGGAAGCCACCGGCTGGTCGCGCACCGGAATCTCCGGCGCCATGACCATCGGCTTCCTGGCCATGGCGGTGACGTCGATGCTGTGGGGAGCGCTATCGGATCGTTTTGGCGCGCGGCCCGTCGTGCTCAGCGGCGCCTGCCTTTTCGCATCGAGCCTCTGGCTTGCTGGCCATGCGCCGACGCTTCTTTCGTTTCAGCTGCTCTTCGGGCTTCTGGCCGGTGGCGCCGTCGCCGCCTTCTTCGCCCCGATGATGGCAACGGTGATGGGGTGGTTCACGACCCGGCGAAGCCTGGCCGTCTCTCTGGTTTCAGCCGGCATTGGCCTAGCGCCCGTGACGATGTCGCCTCTCGCTGCACGACTGGTGGAAACCTACGATTGGCGCTCGACGCTGTCGATCCTGGCCGCGATCGTGGCAGCGACCACCGTTCCCTGTTCGCTTCTGCTGCGCTCTCCACCACAGCACGCGGCCACACCCGCCGCCGGCCAAACCTTGCCATCCGACGGCATGACGGTTCGCGAAGCTCTGGCCTCGCTTCCCTTCGTCGTCCTGATCCTGGCCAATTTCTTCTGCTGCGCCACCCATTCCGGACCGATCTTCCACACGGTCAGCTACGCCGAAATCTGCGGCATCCCACCCCTGATGGCGGTATCCATCTATTCGGTCGAGGGACTGGCGGGCATGGGCGGGCGTATCGGCTTCGGCCTTATGGGCGACCGGTTCGGCGCCAAGCGCATTCTCGTGCTGGGGCTTCTCGCCCAGGCTTTCGGCGCGCTCGGCTATTTCTTCGCCCGCGACCTCTCCCAGTTCTATGCGGCGGCAGCCGTCTTCGGATTTATCTACGCCGGCATCATGCCGCTCTACGCGGTGCTGATACGCGAAACCTTTCCGATGCGGATCATGGGCACGATGATGGGAGGCACGGCCATGGCCGGAAGTCTCGGCATGGCCACCGGCCCGGTCCTCGGCGGTTGGCTCTTCGACACCACCGGAGGCTACGGCGCCCTCTACCTGGCGAGCTTCGGTCTCGGCCTCGGCTCCGTCCTGATCGCGATGGCCTTCGGGCCGCTGCCGCGGCGGCAGGTCACAATCTGAGGAACGGGTCCTGAAGGCTTCGAGCTTTCCGGATCCGCATCAGTGCGGCAAAAGAGAGAAAAGCGCTACAGGCGGCCGAGCCGGAACGCATGTCGCCCTGAACTCAATACCACATATACGCCGACGGCAGAGATCATCGATCCCTGCCGTCGGTCAAATCAAGCTGGCTGCGCCGGCACCGGCCGGCCCGAGAGTGATCAGGCCAGATGGCTGCGCAGAATCCAGGCGAACTTGTCGTGGTCCTGGATGCGGCCCGTTGCCATGTCGTTGGTGCCCCAGTCGCCATGACGGTCCGAGACCTCGGCCAACGCCGTGAAAGTCGCCGACAGCGTCTCCTGATCGGCGATCAGCATCTCGAGCATCTCGCGATCGGTTGCATGACCGTCGTGCTCCTCGATCGAGCTGCGCTCGAGGAACTTGGAATAGCGGCCTTCGGCATGCGCATCGAGCGCCTTGATACGCTCGGCAACCGTATCCTGCGCCTCGAAATGATCCTCGTAGATCTTCTGGAACAGCTCATGCAGCGGCCCGAAGGCCATGCCGGTGACGTTCCAGTGGAAACTCTGAGCCTTGGTCGTCGCCACGGCGACATCCGCCAACGCCTGAGTCAGCCCTTCGACCAGTTCTTCCTTGGCCGTCGGATCAATCTTCGCTGCAATCAGTCCCATATGGCTCTCCTATCCTACCGAACGCTCGATCTTTGAGCTTAGAATAATTCCAAACTAGTACGTGCGACGGCCGGCTTCAATAGCCGTGGAACGGTTAACTGCCCAAACCGCGCACCAGCCCGGCCGAGAGAAATCGCATCCACCGCCGGCCTTCTGATTTTACGCGCCAGCCGATCAACGCTCCAGCACCGACTTCGTCGTTCGAGCGCCACGCGGCCAGCAGTCGCAACAGCCAGGATTCGTCGTCGGAAACCGTCTCGGCACCCGGTCGATAGAAATTCATCCGGCGGCGGGCATGGCATTCCAGTCCACGAAAGAACGCAACGGCGAAACGATCGAGCGAAGCTTCCGGTTCGCCAGCCAGAAGAAAGCAGGCGCGCTCAAGATCCGGCTTCGGCGCCAGACGGCTCTTCATGACCATCCAGCGCAGTCGGTTGAGTTCGTCACGTTCCTCGTCCGTCAGCGAATGAACGTCGGTCCGCCGGGACACCTGACCCAGCGCAGCCGCGGTCTGACACGGGAAAGCGACGACCGTGCCGTCGGCCTGCCAAGCTTCCACTCGCTGAACCTGTGTCGCCATATCAAGTCCTGCCCGCATTCCCGTCCGGCATTTAAACCGGATCATCATGGTCAACATTGTTAGCAGTTTGGCTGCGATCTGCAAGTCCGCCACCGGTAGACCGGTGCGACAATTTGTCATTACCGCAGCCGCGCAGCGCTGCCGTTGATTCAGATCATGCGGGCGTCGACACGGTCTTCCCCGGTCGCTGGAACGCCGGAGCTCAGCCGAGCCGCCGCTCCCGCCACCAGATGTAGAGACCACTGGCGACCAGCAGCCCGGTTCCCGCGATCAGCGAGGGGCGCAGCGGATCGCCGAACAGCACGACCGTATAAAGCGTGGCGAACAGCACCTGGCTGTAGAGGAAGGGCGACAGCACCGAGGCCGGTGCCTGGGCGAAGCCCCGCACCAGGCAGGCATGCCCGAGCGCGCCGAAGGTGCCGAGCGCGACCATCTGGCCCAGCATGGGCAGCGACGGCGTCTCCCACACCAGGGGCACCACGAGCGTCAACACGACGGCGCCGGCGGCCGTCGTGTTGAACAGCGTCGAATCGGCTTCTTCCGTCCCGGAAAGCTTGCGCGTCATCATGAAGTAGCCGGCCAACGCCAAGGCCGCCACGAGAGGCAGCAGCAGATAAGGATTGGTCTCGCCGAAGCCCGGCTGAACGATCATCAGAACGCCGACGAAACCGGCGATCACCGCGACGATACGATGCAGTCCGATCCGTTCGCCGAGAAAGAACACCGACAGAACTGTCACCAGCACCGGCGCGAAAAACTGGATCGCCGTGGCGTCGGCCAGCGAGATATGCGGCATGGCCGTATAGATCAGCACGGTGACCACGATGAGCAGGCCGCCACGCGTTAGCTGCAGCACCGGGCGCCGGGTCCGCAGGAAATTCGTGCCGCTCGTTCGCAGCAGAATGGCCGTCATCACCACGGTGTGGAAGAAATAGCGCGCCCAGACGACCTGCAGGACGGGAAGTTCGCCCGTCAACGCCTTGCCAAATCCGTCCATCGACGCGATCAGGAGCCCTGCCGCCAGAATGAAGGCGATCCCTTTGATGACGCTCGAATTTGAAATCACGGCAAGACAGTCCGGCTCTGCCGGCAGGCCGCCGCGAGCAGTGGTCAGAAGGTTACGACGACGCCATGGACCGTACATCGCATCCGGCGACGAGATGTCTCTGCTCCAAGGTCACCCCAACTCGTATACTAGAAGACCTCGACCGTCACGCCCCGATTATGATAAGGGCCGCGCCATGTGTCGCGGTCGCGTGCTGAAAGGGCGGGCGCAGCCGCGATCAACCGGAGAAACTGAATGAGCGACCAGAACCGCACCGCAAGTGCCGAGCACCGCATCGTAGCGATCGGCGAGTGCATGGTGGAGCTTTCGTCGGCGCCAGGCGGGCTTCTGCGCAAGGGCTTTGCCGGCGACACTTTCAACACCGCCTGGTATCTCGGTCGCGCGCTTCCCGCCGACTGGCGCATGTCCTATTTCACCGCCGTGGGCGACGACCCGACCTCGGACGAGATGCTGCGCTTCATGGACGCAGCCGGAATCGAGACCCAATTCGTCCGGCGCATTCCAGGGCGCATGCCGGGGCTCTATCTGATCACCCTCGACAACGGCGAGCGCAGCTTCTCCTATTGGCGCGATACCAGCGCCGCCAAGACCCTGGCCGACGACGAGCAGGCGCTCGACGCGGTGCTGGCCGCCGGCGACGCCTTCTATTTCTCCGGCATCACGCTCGCCATTCTGGCCGAGGATGCCCGCCAGCGCCTGGTCTCGCGGCTCGACGAAGTTCGCCGCTCCGGCAAGATGGTGGCCTTCGATCCCAATCTCAGGCCACGTCTGTGGCCGGACACCGCGACGATGTGCCGGGCCGTCGAAATCGCGGCCGCGGCTAGTAGCCTGTGTCTGCCCAGCTTTTCGGACGAGGCGGTGGCCTTCGGCGATGCCTCGCCGGACGCCACGGCCGACCGCTATCGCGCGCTCGGCGTTGCCGAAGTGGTGGTCAAGGACGGCGCCGAACCGGCCTGCATCGTCACCGACGACGGACGTCAGAGCGTCCCCGCCCAAAAGGTGGCCGATCTGGTCGACACTACGGCCGCCGGCGATTCCTTCAACGCCGCCTATATCGCCGCCCGGTTGGCCGGCAAGACGCCCGCCGAGGCGGCGGCGGCCGGTCACACCCTGGCCGGTAAGGTCGTCGGCCATTACGGCGCGCTCGTCGAACTGTAAGCGAACGCTCGCCGTCCCTCGGCTCGACCTGACCGATTCCGGTTTGGGGATGAAATAAAAGGGCGCCCGCAATCGCAGCAGGCGCCCTTTTTTCGTTTCCGTCGATCCGAGCCGGCGCTTGCCGGCATCGATTATCCGGCGGCCAGCATGGCGCCGCGAACCGCAGCGGCCGCGCCGGGAACGTCCGGACCTTCCAGCCCCAAACGGGCGCGCACCGATCCGCGCTCTTTCACCAGATTCTGGATGGTGTAGCTGTCGAGCGCAGACAGGAAGGCGTTGAGCGCGTGGCGCAGCGCGGAGTTGAGCGCGCAACTGTCGATCAGCGGGCAATCGATCGCACCGGTCTCGAAGCACTCGGCGAGCGCGAAATTCTCTTCCGTAACCTCGACCACCTCCTTCAAGGTGATGTCGGTCGCAGCGCGTCCCAGGCGAATGCCGCCATTGCGGCCGCGAACGGTTTCCACGAATCCCGCCTCAACCAAAGGCTGCAAAATCTTGAACAGGAAAAGCTCGGAAACGGAATAGGCGCTGGCGATCTCGCCCACCCGGCTGAGCCTCCCCTCGCCGTTGGCCGCGCAGTACATCAGGATGCGAATCGCATAATTCGTTTGGCGGGTCAGGCGCATAGCATTGCCTCCTCATGACGCGGGCTTAGCCGTAGGAAGCATAGATTTAGAAAGATTCCAAGGATTTTTAAGAGCCCGTCGCTCAGGTTTGAAGGGCGCCCTCCAAATGACCAGAGAGCACTTTATGGTCGAAGTACCGGATCGGCCGCATCTCGAACCTTGATCGCGGCGAGCGTTCGGCGCCGCGCGATAAAAGGGATTCCGACACGGTCACGTCAAGCCGGGAACATCTCGCGCATGCCCGCCGAGGCCTATTATTCGGCGGCTTCGGCCTCGACCGCGGGCTCGCCGCCATCGAGCACCCGCAAGTCGGCCGGAGCGAAATGCACGGTCGTCCGGGCACCGCGCGGCGGCGGCGGGGACGCGGGGCTGTTGAACGTATCGAACAGCAGCGTGTTGTCGCCGATGCGCAGCCGAATGCGCACCACCGAGCCCAGAAAATTGACCTCCGCGATGGTGCCCGACAGCTGGTTGGTTGCCTCCGGACGCGGCGAGAGGCTGATCGATTCGGGCCGCAGTGCGACCGTCAGCGAGCCCGCCGCCTCCACGGCAGCAGGTCTCGGCAATTCGATCTCCTGGCCGTCGAAGACGGCCCTCCCCTCGCCCGCGCTCCTGCCCTCCAGCGTGCTCAGCGTGCCGACGAACGAAGCGACGAAACGGGATCGTGGATGGTTGTAGATCTCGAACGGCGTGCCGACCTGCTCCGCCCGGCCGTCGCTCATCACCACGATCCGGTCCGACATCGATAGCGCCTCTTCCTGATCGTGCGTCACGAAGATCGTGGTGATGCCGAGTTCACGCTGCAGCGCGCGGATTTCCTCGCGCAACGACACGCGGATCTTGGCGTCGAGCGCTGACAGCGGTTCGTCGAGAAGCAGCACGCGCGGACTGGGCGCCAGCGCGCGGGCCAAGGCCACCCGCTGCTGTTGTCCGCCTGAGAGCTGATAAGGGTAGCGGCCGCCCAGGTGCGGCAGGCCGATCAAAACCAGCATTTCCTCGACGCGGCGCGCGACCTCCCGCTTGGCCTGGCCGCCGACCCTCAAGCCGAAGGCGACGTTCTCGGCCACCGAAAGGTTGGGAAACAGCGCGTAGGACTGGAACACCATGCCGATGGCGCGACGGTTCGCGGGCCGGTCGGTGACATCCTCGCCGTCGATGACGATCCGACCCGCCGAGGGCGTTTCAAACCCGGCGACCATGCGCAGCATGGTGGTCTTGCCGCATCCCGAAGGGCCGAGCAGCGAGATGAGCTCGCCCCGATCGACCGCAAGGTCGAAATCGCAGACCACCACATGCGGACCGAAGCTTTTCGACACGCCGGAAATCGTCAGATAGCTCATCGTGCTGCCCGCCTCGGAAAGGGTATCAGGGTCCGCATGGCGCGCCGACCGCCGGGCTTGCGACCGGCGAAGACCTGCATCAATCCCATGCAAAGCCAGGTGAAGGCGAACGCCATCGTCGCCAGAGCCGAGGGCTCGTAGGCCCGATCCTGGCCGATCTGTGAGAGATACGGTCCGAAAGTCGGACGGTTCAGCAAGCTCGCCAGCACGAACTCGCCCATGACGATGGCGAAGGTCAGAAAGGCGCCGGACAGGATGGACGCGTGAACATTGGGAAAGATCACTCGCGTCAGGATCGCCCTGCGACTGGCGCCGAGGCTTTCGCCGGCTTCCGTCAGCGTGCGCAGATCGATCGCCGCCATGCCGGTGTCGACAGCGCGAAACATGTAGGGCAGCGACAGGGCGACGTAGCCGAGCACCAGCAGGACGTTGGTTCCCGACACGCTCGCCGTCAGCGGCAGCAGCGACGACGAGTTGTAGAACCGCATGTAGCCGAACACGAGGACGATCGGCGGGATCACCAGCGGCAGCAGGGTCACGAACTCGACCACCGGCCGCAACCGCGGGAACTTCAGCCGCACCCAATAGGCCGTCGGCACCACCAGAAGCGCGCCGAGGGCGATCGTGGCAAGCGCGACGACCACCGAGAACATGACGCTGGAGACGAAGCGCGGATCGTTGAAGACGACGCGATAGGCCTCGAAGCTCCAGACACCGCGCAGCATCGATAGAGAGAACTGGAAGGTGGCGACGAGCGGCAGCAGGAAATACAACGCTCCGAGAACCACGATGACGGCAGGCGCGATGCGCGAGGGCTTCATCGTTGCCACCGCTCGGCCCGGGCGCGCAGCACCAGATAGAGGACGTTGGACAGCCCGGTGACCACGATCATCCCGAAGGCCAGCGCATAGCCGAGATTGGGATCGTAGAGAACGTTGCCCCGAATCTGCGCGAACAACAGGATCGGCACGATGTTCAGCTGCGAACCGGTCAGGGCATAGGCCGTCGCGATGGTGCCGAAGGCGTTGGCGAAGAGCAGCAGAAAGCAGCCGAGGATCGACGGCGCCAGGACCGGCAGCGCCACCAGCCGCCAATAGTGCCATCGCGACGCACCCAAGATCTGCGCCGCCTCGCGCCATTCGGCCTTCAGCCCGTCGATGGCCGGCGTGATAATCAAAACCATCAGTGGCAGCTGGAAATAGAGATAGGTGAGCGTCAGCCCCCAGAATGACAACAGGTTGAAGCCCAGGGCGTAGATGTTGATGCCGAAGGTATGGCGCAGGAACAGCGTCACCATCCCGAGACGGCCGAGCGTCGCGATGAAGGCGAAGGCGAGCGGAATGCCGGCGAAATTGGATGCCACACCAGAGAAGGTAACGATCGATGGCCGGATCCAGCGCGGCAACCCGCCATGGACGATGGCATAGGCGAGCAGGAACCCTGTGATCGTGCCCATCAGTGCAGAGACCAGGCTGACCTCGATCGACAGGCGATAGGCCGCCGCGATCTGCGGCGATGCCAGGGCGGCGATGTTGGCCAGCGTATAGGTGCCATCCGCGGTCTGGAACGCGCCGACGACCAGATAGAGCGTCGGCCCGATCAGAAAGAGCAGCGCGAAGGCGAAGAACGGCACGACCCCGACCCACGCCCATCCCAGCCGGCGCGAGAGCGCGCCTCCCTGGTTGGCGAGGATTCGGGTGTCGTCGAGCGCTGTGGCGGTCGAGGCCATGGCACCTCGTTTCGAGCGGATGGAGGTCGTGGGCAGATGATCGGCGCCGGTCCGGTCCCGGCGCTGGCCCTGCCGGAGGGCGGTGATTATTCGACGCCGCCGATGACGCCGGTCCACTGCTCCGCGATCGCCACCTTGGCCGCATCCTGGTCCTCGATGCTCGGGAAGACTGCCTTTTCATAGGCCTTCGCCGGCGGAAGCTTGTCGAGCAGGTCCTGCGGAATGCTGTCGGCCTTGGCCATCGCGTTGAAGCGGATCGGATGGCAGTAGCCCTTCAGCCATTCGATCTGGCCCTCGTCGGAATAGAGGTATTCCATCCAGAGCTTGGCGGCGTTCGGATGCGGCGCATAGGCGCTGATCGCCTGCACGTAGACGCCGGCGACGACGCCGTCTTCCGGTACCACGATCTCGACCGGCGGATTGCCGTTCAGCGTGTCGCGCATGGACAGGAGCAGATAGTCCCAGTTCAGCAGCACCGGCGTGGTGCCCTGCGCGAAGGTCGAGGCGTCGCCCGTCACCGGGACGAAATTGCCCGCATCGTTCAGCGTCCTGAAGAACTCGAGGCCCTTGGCGGCGGCCTCTTCGCCGGTCTTGGCGCCGCCGGCTACACCTGCGGCATAGATCGACATGATGGCGCTGTTGCCGGTGCGCGGGTCGCCCGGAAGGGCCACGGCGTTCACGTAGTCGGACTTCTGCAGATCCTCGAAGCTCTGCGGCGTCGCGTCCACCAGATCGAGATTCGCGCCGATTCCGAGCACGCCGTAATAGTCGCCGTACCAGGCACCATCCGGGTCCTTGACCTCATCCGGAATGTCGTCCCAGGTGGCAACCTTGTAGGGCATCAGCAGGCCATCCTTGGCGGCGGCGGGACCGAAGGACAGGCCGACGTCGATGACGTCGGGCGCCTGCGGGCCGGTGTTGCCCTTGTTCGCCTTGATCGCCTCGATCTCGTCGCCCGAGCCGGCATTGGGATTGAGCTCGTTGACCGTGAGGCCGTACTTGGCCTTGAAGCCCTCGATCACGCCCTCGTAGTTGCACCAGTCGTGCGGCAGCGCGATCGTGGTCAGCTGACCCTCTTCCTTGGCCGCGGCCACCAGATCGTCCATCGACGGATTGGCATCGGATGCCTGGGCGGCGGCCAGACTGGTCGATAGCGACAGCGTCACCGCCAGCGCGGTGATGCGGGTGAGCGTGGTTTTCATCGTAGACCCTTTCATGCCCCTCGCAGGGACGAACCGACAGAAACGAAAGCCAAGGCGTCCGTTGGGAACCGAAGGGTCGGGTATCACCGCTCGATGACACTTGCGTGTCGCCACTCGGGATGGCGCTGCCGGGCGCCGGTTGCAGAATTCTGCCGGCTGTCATCCGGGCGCAATCGAGCGGTCGTAAGCGAGGCTAAAATCTAAAAGGGTACCCGATGACCGGACTCGAAGCCTTCACCGCGCCAGGCCGATTTCTGCGCGGCAACATCCACACGCATTCGGACCGATCGGATGGCGCGCTGCCGCCGGAAACCGTATGCCGCCGCTACGAAAACGCCGGCTACGACTTTCTCTGCCTCTCGGATCACTTCCTGGAGCGGTTCGGCTTCCCGGTCACCGACACGACGTCTTTCCGCACGAACCGGTTGACCACTCTGCCGGGCGCCGAGCTGCATGCGCCCCAGAACAGCCACGGCGACATCTGGCATCTGGTCGCCGTCGGCCTGCCGATGGACTTCGCTGCGACCGGTGCCGACGAGGATGCGGTGGGTCTGGCGCGCCGTGCCGTCGAGGCCGGCGCCTTTCTCGCCATCGCGCACCCTCAATGGTCGTCGCTGACCGTCGAGGACGGCCGCTCCATGGCCGGCATCGCCCATGCGGTGGAGATCTACAACACCGGCTGCGAGGTGGAGTGCGGACGAGGCGACGGCAACGCGCTGCTGGACCAGTTGCTCAACGAGGGCTACCGCCTCTCCGGCTATGCCGCCGACGACGCACACTTCAAGATCCCGGATCATTTCGGCGGCTGGATGATGCTGAAGGCCGAGGCCAACGAACCGGACCTGATCCTCGACGCGATGAAGGCCGGCCGCTACTACGCGTCGCAGGGACCGGAAATCCACGACATCGCCCTGGACGACGGCCAAGCGATCATCCGGTCCACGCCTGCCTGCGTCTATTCGCTCGTCGGACGAGGCTGTCGCGCCGAATGCGTCGCCGGAGAGCAGATGACGCGCGGAGAATTGCCGCTCGAAGCCTTTCGCGGCGACTGGCTGCGCATCGTTGTCGCCGACGCGGCCGGCAACCGCGCCTGGTCCAACCCGATCTGGCTCTAAGCGCGAATCTTAAGCATAGACGACGGGGATGCGCCGTCGCGCCGCCGGCCTCAGCGCAGCTTCACGTAGAAGGCGTTACCGCCGGCGACCGCCATGTAGAACATGTTCTCGTAGGGAAATTTGAGGCCGGCGGTGTGGAAGAACTCGGACGACCCGACCTGGGCGTGGCGCGCGCCCTTCAGAACCCGGTCGGCATTCCGGTAGGCGCGCTCCTTGCCCACCTCCATCGACCGGGTCAGCACCCCGGGTGCGAACTGATTCTTTTGTCCCACCACCGCGCAGACGGAATTGGGAAAATCGGGCGAATCGACGCGGTTCATCACCACCGTGCCGACGGCGATCATGCCCTCGTCGCTCGACCGGTTCGACTCGAAATACATGACACGGGCCATGCAGTCGCGCGAGGAAAGGCGCGAGCCGACGCGCAGCGACGCGCAGCCGGCCAAGCCAGCTAATACGACAAGAGCAAGAATGAGGGCATTCCGGCGAAAGGAATGCAGAGCCATGATCGCCTCCGAAGTCCAAACGGACCGGAGGGGATCATGGCGCCTATGGTTTACGGATTCCTGAACGCCGTCCGCCGATTGTCATGACCGGCGCCAACGGCATCCTCGTTTTCGTTGCGGCCATCCGGTCAGTGATCGGCGACCGCCGCCATGCCGGGGATCTCGATATCGACGGCCAACGTCGAGACCACGTCGCCCCGGTCCATCTTGACCTGCACCTTATCGCGGTCGACCGGCACGTGCTTGGCGATGACACCGAGGATCTCCTCGCGCAGGATCGCCACCAGATCGGTCTGGCCGATGACGGCGCGCTCGTGCGCCAAGAGCACCTGAAGCCGCTCGCGGGCAGCCGGCGCCGTGGTTCTGCGGTTGAAGAAGCTGAACATCGTCATGCGGCCCTCCGCTGGAAGAGTTTGCCGAACAGGCCCCTTCTTTCTTCCGGGATGGTCATCGGCAGCGTCTCGCCCATCAGCCGCCGTGCCGCGTCGCTGTAGGCGCGCGCCGGGGCGCTCGACGTGTCGTTGATGGTGACCGGTGTGCCCAGATTGGAGGCGCGCAGCACGTCGACGCTCTCGGGAATGATGCCGAGCAGCGGGATCGACAGGATCTCGAGCACGTCGTCGACCTTCAGCATGTCGCCGCGGTCGGCGCGCTGCGGATCGTAACGGGTGAGCAGCAGATGCTTTTCGATGCGCTCGCCGCGTTCGGCGCGCGCCGTCTTGGCGTCCAGAAGGCCGATCATGCGGTCGGAATCGCGTACCGACGACACCTCCGGATTGGTCACAACCACGGCAACGTCGGCATGACGCATGGCAAGCGTCGCGCCGCGCTCGATGCCCGCCGGGCTGTCGCAGATGATCCAGTCGAACTTGCTGCGCATCTCGTTGATGACACGCTCGACACCTTCCGGCGTCAGATTGTCCTTGTCGCGGGTCTGGGAAGCCGGCAGCAGCGACAGCGTATCGACACGCTTGTCGCGGATCAGCGCCTGCGCCAGCTTGGCATCGCCTTGCACCACGTTGATGAGGTCGTAGACCACGCGCCGCTCGGCTCCCATGACGAGGTCGAGGTTGCGCAGACCGACGTCAAAATCGACCACGCACACGTTCTGCCCTGTCTGCGCCAGCGCGGCACCCAAGGCGGCCGTCGAAGTGGTCTTGCCGACCCCTCCCTTGCCCGATGTGACGACCAGTACTTTTGCCATTACTCGTTATTCCTTCCAGGTGCGTGTTTCAGACCGTGGTGTTCAGTTCAAAGGCGCCGTCTTGATGACGTCGCCTTCCAGCCAGACCTGCACGGCCTGGCCGCGAAGATGCTGGCCCATGTCGTCAGCGGTCTTGTAAAGGCCGTCGATGGCGATCAGTTCGGCTTCGAGCTTGCGGCAGAAGATGCGCGCGTCGGGATGCCCCGCCGAGCCCGCCATGACGCGCCCACGCAGCGCGCCGTAGATGTGAATCGAGCCTCCGGCGATGATCTCGGCGCCCGAGGCGACCGAACCAAGTACCGTCACATCGCCCTCGGGAAACATGATTGACTGGCCGGAGCGCACCGGTTCCTCGACGATCAGCGACGGCGTCGCGCCGGGCATGCGCCGCTCCACCTGAACCGGCTCCTGCTGCGATTCGGCGGACTTTTTTGCCGCCGGAACGGCAGCGGCGACCGGCGTTTCCGGCACCTCGATGTCGCCCGCCGGACGGCCGCCGCGCATTTCCGGGGGCATGCCGGGGCCGAGCAGCGAGGACTTGGCGCCTTCGATTCCCATGATCCGGACGCCGCGCGTCTTCAGATCCTCGATCAGCCCCGCCAGATCGTCGCGGGTGAGCTTCAGTCCGGTGACGTCGAGGACGATCGGACGGCTCAGGAAGAACCCCGTCGAACGCCGCGCCAGATCGTCGAGCTGGTCGAGCCACGGACCGAACGGCAGCTCGGGCGACAGGACCAGGGCAAGGAACGACCGGCCGCGCAGGCGCACCGCGTTGGGGGAGGCTGAGGCTTCTGTCATATTTGCCAATCGCTGATTGCCGACCAACCCGTGTTGGTTCGGTTAACTGCGCATTAACTAACTCCTCCGGGCTTGCCCGACGCTGGAGTGAGGCCTCTACAGGCATGCCGCGGCACGCCTCGCTCCACCCCGTTGCGAACCTGTGACAGCTCTTGAATCGACAGGTCCCGGCGCCCATATTTTTGGTGCTCCGGTTGCCCTTGCGGACCGGATGTCAAAGGGCGCCCGCTCTTTGGCGCCCTTCGTATCCATGTTGCTCATTGGAGGATGTGGTTATGAGGACCAACCTTGATTTTTCTCCCCTGTTCCGATCGAGCGTCGGCTTCGATCGTGTGTTCGATCTTCTCGAAAACACCGCCGGCGCACAGCCGATCGATTCCTGGCCACCCTACGACATCGAAAAGACCGGCGAGGATGCCTATCGCATCGTGCTCGCCGTGGCCGGGTTCACGACGGATGATCTCGATCTCACCTACCAGCCCAATCTCCTGATCGTCGCCGGTCGCAAACCGGGCAGCGAAGAGCCGGGCCAGTATCTCCACCGCAGTATCGCCGGCCGCTCCTTCGAACGTCGCTTCAGCCTGGCCGATCATGTGAAGATCGTGAACGCCTCGCTGGCCGACGGTCTCCTGACCATCGACCTGGTGCGCGAAGTGCCCGAGGCGATGAAGCCACGGCAGATCGCGATCAGTGCCGAGACCCCGGCGATCGCCGGAGAACGGCAGGCCGACGGCGTCCAGAGCGACGCTGCCTGATCGCCGCAGCGGCGAACATCGAGACAGATGTGGGCGCTGGCATCCGGCCGGCGCCCGATGATCACGCTCATTCAGAATCGAGGAGGTTGACCATGAACGTACGCGATCTCATTCCGTGGACACGCAGCGACAAGCTGACGCCGCAGCCGCCCTATGGCACGCTGAACGAAAGCCCGTTCCTTGCGCTTCACCGCGAGATGAACCGGCTGTTCGACGACGCCTTCCGGAATTTCGGCAATCCGCTTGCGCTCGACCGCCCCGCCTTCGCGCAAGGCTGGCCGAGCGTCGAAGTCTCCGAGACCGACAAGGAAGTCAAGGTGACGGCCGAGATGCCGGGGCTGGACGAGAAGGATGTCGAAGTGCTGCTCGACGACGGCGTCCTGACGCTGCGCGGCGAGAAGAAGTCGGAAATCGAGGACAAGGAGCGCCAATTCTCCGAGCGCTATTTCGGGCATTTCGAGCGCCGGATCCCGCTCGGCGACGATGTCGAGGAAGAGACCGTCCAGGCCTCCTTCAAGAACGGCGTGCTGACGGTCGTTCTGCCGAAGACCGAAAAGGCGCGCGCCCGCACCAAGCGGATCCCGATCAACGGCCAGAGCGAGCTGCATTCGCGTTGAATCGCGGTGTCGCTCCAGAGTCTTTTTTCCGCATGAACGACATGGTGCCGGGCGTTAGCCACGCCCGGCACCAAATGTTCAGACCGGAGGCGGGCGCCGATTGGCGATCCGCTCCCGGCGAATGCCTACTGAATCCTCGGCAGCGAGGTCCAATGAATCTCGCCGCTGTTCACGAAGCGGTCCGGCAACCGGCGCGAAGCCCAGTTGGAATGCCGCATCCAGACGGCGACATCGAACCCCATCCGGCCGACCCGCTGCGCATCGCCGACGGCCGAGCGCAAGGCGGCCAGACGCGACGGAAACCGCCCTGCCCGCTCGCCGCGCATCGACACCGTCCATTCGGCGCCCCACGGCTCGACGACATAGTCAACATGCCTCGTATACATCTCTGTCCTCCCCCGATCGATTTGCAAGACGTCGCAGTGGAGGTCCTTGCATCCTCTTGGCCGGCCACGGCTCCCAACCGATACCAGCCGCAAATGCCGCGAAATCCGCGGATGAACGCAAGTGGCAGAGGCCGATCAGCCCCTGCGATCGAAGGATTGGACGTTGCGCCTCATCCATCCTCTAGGCGAAGCGACCAGCTGAATTCTCACGCCGGCCAGATCGAATATCTTGTCAACCGAATATAGCAACCGCGCTGCATCGAGGGAATGGCAAAACTGTTCTTTAGCGCATCAATTTTTGTTCTAACGCACCGCAATATAACACGAATCGTTCTAAACGCCCGACTTGCGCCCAACCGTCCGAAGCGCTGCAGCGCACACCGAACCGATCTCGCCGGAGGCGTCCACGTGCGGCCACTCGACCACCCCCAGCCGGCGGACCTGGCCTTCGACGATCGCGCCCGTGGCGTCGGAAATATCGTTGCCTCGATCGGCGACCCGCTGCTTCATGACATCGAGGGATGCCTGCAGCCACAGCCCGCAGAAGGGCCGGTGTTCGCGCTCGGCCGCCTGGGCGATCCGCCGCCTGTCCGCAGGCCGCTCGAAGACGGCATCGGCGATCGCCGCCATGCCGGACCGCACCACCTGCCCGGCGCCGAGGGCAAGCCGCGCATAGACCTTGCGCGAGACCTCCGGAAGATAGGCTTCGGCCGGCAGATGCGTCTGCGGCGACACGCCGAACAGACGCTTGCGCAGGCGGTCGCTGGACAGAACTCGCGCGCCGGGCGGCGGGCCGACATCGGGAGCGAGGGCAGCGGCCACCGTCGACTTGCCGGAGCCGGAAAGCCCCCCGACCGCCAGCAACACGGGTTCGCGCGGCTCCAACAGTCTTTTGGCGAGATCGAAATAGGAGCGCGCCTCGGCGGCGAGCCGGTCGGCGTCGGCGTCCTTCGCGTCCCGACATTGCGCCGCCGTGACGTGGGCGCGAACCGCGGCGCGCGTTGCCATGAAGAAGGACAGCAACGCCAACCCGTCTTCCTCGTCGGCGTCGTCGAGGTAGCGGTTGAACACGAGGTTGGCGAGCCCACGCATATCGCGATGCCACAGATCCATCAGGAGGAAGGCGAGGTCGTAGAGGACGTCCGTCGTCGCCAGCTCCGGATTGAATTCGAGGCAGTCGAACAAGGTGGGCTCGCCCCGGAACAGGCAGATGTTGCGCAAATGCAGGTCGCCATGGCAGTGGCGCACATGGCCCGCCGCGGCACGCTCGTCCAACAATCCGGCGTGCTGGTCGAGCATCGCGCGAAAAAAAGCGTTGAAGTGCTCGACCTCGTCCTCGTCGAACACGTCCGTCAAGTTTAGCCCGCGCTCGTTCACGTCGAGCACGGCCGCCATCCGGCCGGCCCCGTCACGGTCCGAATCGACCGCCGCAAGGTCGTGAAAGGTGGCGATCCGGGCGGCCAGCCTTGTCATGAGGTCCGGCGTCAACTCGCCGTGCACGACCATGGCGTCGAACAGCTGATCCGCCTCGAAGCGTTCCATCTCGACCACGGCGTCGACGAGGTCCCCGTCACCATCGAGCATCAGGCCGCCGTCGGGTCGGCGGGTAACGCGATGCACGTCGCGATAGAGCTCCGGGGCGGTCCGCCGGTTCAGTCGCAGTTCGTCCCGGCAGGCCTCCAGACGGCGCTGCGGTGTCGAGAAATCGGCGTAGGGCAGCGTGACGGCCCGCTTCAGCTTGATCGCCCGATCGTCGGTCAGCAGGACGACGGAGATATGGGTCCTGACGATTTCCGGCTTGCTCGGGCCGAATCCTTCGTCGGAGGCGAGAAACGCGATGATCTCGTCCTCGTCGGTGATCGCCATCGTTCCCTCCCCGGTGCTCCTGGCGTATCGTCCTCGCTCGGCGCAGTCGAAGTCGATCGCCTCGTCAATAAGGTCGTTTCCCCACCGGACCTCAGCGCGCGGTCCTGCCCAGCCTCCGCATACTCTCGAGACGCCGCGCGACGCCCCGTGTGCCGAGTTTTTCGATGTTGCCGATCAGCGTATGCCGGACCGGCCTGAAGCCGCACAGGCCAAGGACGCTCTTGTCGAGCACGCCGATCCCATGGGCGCCATAGAACAGCCGATAGATCAGCGGCGGCGTGCGCATGGTCGCCACGATGCGCGCCGAACGCCCACTCAGCAGTTTCCGGGGCGGTCCCTTCTCGATGATCTGAAAGCCGAAGCCCGGCCGCAACACCTGTTCGAGAAAGGCCTTCAGCAGGGCCGGCAGAGTCCCGTGCCAGATCGGGAAGACCAGCACCATGTGCTGACACCAGCGGATCTCGTCCTGGGCGAACCGCAGAATGTCGGGGGCCTGACCATACTCGAATTCGGCGGCGGAGCGCAGGATCGCAAAATTCAGGGTCGTCACGTCGAGTTGCGTGACTTCGTGTCCGGCGGCCCGCGCCCCCTCGCAGTAGGCGGCAGCGAGTGCCCGACAGAGCCGCGCCTCGTTCTCGTCGGGATGCCCCTGGATCACCAAGATACGCATGGTACAGTCTCAAAAACGCCAGAAACCCTTTGTTGCGTGCCCGCATAAGTTGGTCATTGCGCTCGATCAAGGCACCTTCACAGCGGCGAGCTGCATACTACAAGTCCTTGGTTTGTCGAAATTTTGCGGGAGATTTCGTCGCAGCCGCGGCACGATCGCCGGTAGAAGACCGCAATCCAAAGGCCGATGAACGCCCGGTCGCGCCATTCTGTCACGAGTGGTTCGGCTAGGCACCTTCAGCGGATTGTCGCATGGTCGATCTTGCGTTCCGACCGAGCTTGATCGACGCTCTGACGTTCCATATGAACCGGTCGGCACTCATCGCGGATCGCTTCTCCCGTGCCGTGGATGGGGGAAGAGGTGCCCCGTCACGGCACGTCTGGAAGGAGGAAGACAATGCGTTTCAAGTCAGTTCTAAGCGTCGTGGGAGTTCATCATTCCCGCAATGACGTCGAAGTCGCGAAGCGGCTCTGCCAAGAGGTCGATGCGCATCTGTCGGTTCTCGTGGTGTCGGTCGCTTCGCCGCCGCCGATCGGCGAATACGCCGCGATCATTTCCGAGGACTGGCTCTACGATCGCCGGTCCGAGATGACGACGCTGCGTGAGCGGGTTGCCGAAATCAGGGAAACCTTGTCGGACGGCTCGGTCTCCTTCGATGTCGACGGCATCTATCCCGAAGCCGTCAGCACCTCCCATTCGGTTGCCCAGCGCGCCCGCTTCGCCGATCTGGTGATCCTCGGCCCCGCCTTTGCCACCGACGACGCATTGCGCACCAATGTGCTCGACGGCGCTCTGTTCGAGGCCACTCGCCCGGTCCTGATCGTGCCGGAGAACGGCCGTGCGACCCTGAAGCCCAAGTCGATCATGGTGGCCTGGGCACCCGGCCTCGAGGCGGCTCGCGCCATCCGCGAAAGCATCGAGCTTCTCTATGATGCAAACGAGGTCCACATCACGATGGTCGATCCGGACGCCAGCAGCCGCGAAGTCGGCGGCGAGCCGGGCACCGATGTGGCAACCTATCTCGCCCGGCACGGCGTAAAAGTCGAACTGGATCGCCTTCCCAACGCCGGCCGCTCGGTGTCCGACATCCTCAACCAGCATGCCACCGACGTCGCTGCCGATCTCGTCGTCATGGGCGCCTACGGCCACTCGCGCCTGCGCGAGCGCCTGTTCGGCGGCGTCACCCGGTCGATGATCGAGGAGCCCCAGACGCCCATCATGCTGGCGCGCTGACGGCGCTCCAAGAGAGGCGCTTAAGTTCAAGACCGCGGAGAGCCCCGCTCCCCGCGGTTTTTCGTCGCCCGGTAAAGGTCGATCAGAGCACCGTGACCTGGGGCTCGCGCTCCCACACCCGCAGCTTGCCGAGCATCGACACGAAGCTCGCGGCGTCGGCGTCCTTGGCCAGAGCCACGCAGCCGTCGTCCATGTCGGAGGCGATCCCCGCCTTTTCGAACAAGGGCATGGCCTCTTCCGAATAGCCGATGAACTTGCAATGGGCGAAGGCATCGCTCACGAAATCCTTCGCCGGCGGCATTTTGCCGAGAAGGCTCGCGCCTTCGTCCGACGTCAGCACGGCAACGGCATCGTAGAGAACGGACGGACCACCATCGATCTTCTGCTTGGCCTCGATCCAGGTGCCGTCCGAGGCCTCCACGCCGCCGACCATCGGCGCGACGAACTCGATGAGCCCGCCCTCCTTTTCCACCGCCGTCTTCAAGGCCGACACCAGACCGGCGTCGACGCCGTCTGTGACGAGGACGCCGAGCTTGCGCCCCTTGAAACTATCCGGTCCGTTCAGAATGATCGAGAGCTTGGGCGACTCCTCGAGCTCCATGTTCGTCGGCATCGCCGCGTCGGCCGGCGCCGGAACGTCCTTCAGCCGGAGATTTTTGGCCACCGTCTTGGCCAGGTCTTCGTCGACGTTGAGGAGATGCGCGACGACACGGGACCGGATATCCATTCGCTCGCACTTCGACAGTTCGAATGTGAAGGCGGCGGCGATATGGTTTCGCTCGGTCTCGGTCTGCGACAGGTAGAACTGCCGCGCCTGGCTGTAGTGATCGGCAAAAGTCTCCGAACGAACGCGCTCTTTGGGCCCCGACATCTCTTCCGGATAGGTCGGGAATCCGGCCTCCGGAGATTCGCGCGGGCCGCCCTCATCTCCCCACGAGTTCGGCTCGTAGTTGGCCCGCGTCGTCGGGTTGTGCATGGCCATATGGCCGTCCTGCTGGAAATGATGCACGGGCACGCGCGGCGCATTGACCGGCAGGTGGGTGAAGTTGGTCGAACCGAGCCGCGAGAGCTGCGTATCGAGATAGGAGAAGTTGCGTCCCTGCAGCAACGGGTCGTTGGTGAAGTCGATGCCGGGCACCAGATTGCCGGTATGGAAGGCGACCTGCTCGGTTTCGGCGAAGAAGTTGTCGACGCAGCGGTCGAGCACCATCCTGCCGACGATTTTGACCGGCACCTCTTCCTCGGGGATGATCTTGGTGGGATCGAGGATGTCGAAGTCGAACCTGTCGGCAAAATCGTCGTCGAAAAGCTGCAGTCCCAGTTCCCACTCCGGATAGTCGCCCATCTTGATGGCGTCCCAGAGATCGCGGCGGTGGAAGTCCGGATCGGCGCCGTTCAGCTTCAGCGCTTCGTTCCATACGACGGACTGCAGACCGAGCTTCGGCTTCCAATGGAACTTGACGAAGGTTGACTTGCCCTTGGCGTTGATCATCCGGAAGGTGTGGACGCCGAAACCCTCCATGAACCGGAAAGAGCGCGGGATCGTCCGGTCGGACATGATCCACAGCGCCATGTTGATCGATTCCGGCGTCAGCGAGATGAAATCCCAGAAATTGTCGTGCGCCGTCTGTGCCTGCGGGAAGCCGCGATCAGGCTCCTGCTTGGCGGCATGGATGAGATCGGGGAATTTGATCGCATCCTGGATGAAGAACACCGGGATGTTGTTGCCGACGATGTCCCAGTTGCCCTCCTTGGTATAGAATTTGACCGCGAAGCCGCGGACGTCGCGGGCCAGATCGGCCGATCCCTTGTTGCCGGCCACGGTGGAAAAGCGCACGAAGACCTCGGTCTTCTCGCCGGCGCGCTGGAAGAGATCGGCACGCGTGAGGTCGGCAAGCGACTCGTAGGTTTCAAAATATCCGTGAACGCCGAAGCCGCGCGCATGGACCACGCGTTCCGGGATGCGCTCGTGATCGAAGTGAAAGATCTTCTCGCGGAAAATCTGATCCTCGAGCAGGGTCGGCCCGCGCCGTCCCGCCTTCAGAGAATTCTGGTCGTCGCGAACCAGCACGCCCTGTGCCGTCGTCATGACCGGCGCCTTGCCCTGGGCAACCTGATGGGTCTCACCACCGGTGCCGCGCAAGATCTTCTGCTCGCCCAGCTCTTTAGCCGCGAGCCCCGTCTGTCCCTTCTGCTTGGCCATCTCTTTCGCCCTCTCAATTTTGCGTGTGGGACGGGCGGCATTGCGAGCCGCTCCGTAAGCGCAAAACAGAACGGTTCCAAGCTGCGTTCCGGGCCGGGAGGGGGTTTTGTCTGAAGCCAGCTAGCGATCAGAAGGGATGATGGAAGACAGTTTAAGCAGGACTTGGCGCAAGCGATCGCAAGCGGTCATCGACCGGCGGGATCACCAGCCGATTTCAGCGCTGAAACGGGGCGGAAAAGCAAGCCCAATGAGGCCGGCCGCTCATCCAGGCGACCAGCCCATGGGTTCCATCGGACTGGGAGGTCTCTACAACTCGTCGTGGTCGCGATGAGCGACTTCGTAAAGCTCGTCGACAGACTCGACACAGGCCTGTTCGACGGCCTCGGCTTCAGTGATCAGATGCTCCTCCAGAGCATCCACGATCTCTACTGCGGACATGATCATCCCCAAAGTTTCGTCTCTGTCATCCAGACGCGACAAGGCGGCGACCGGTTCCAGTCGAATTCGCGAAAGATGATAATGACGGAAGCCCTCGACAAGGGCGATGCGCCAAATCGCCACGCCCGGAGTCACACCATAAGGCGGTATCCACACATGGTTGCGATCGGCTATGGACAATGACCGTACGATCGTATGTGTAGAAAACGATCGCCGAAACGCGCAGCCAAACAAGGAGGTTATCGGAGATGGGCTTTAAATCGATAAGCGTTGCGGTAGCGCTAACGTCGTTACTGTGGGCTGGGACAGCGGGGGCGGTTCAGCTCAATCTGCACAATGGCGGTGACGTCACGTCACTCGATCCTCAGAGGATATCGGGCGATTGGGAAAACCGCGTCGCCGGCGACATCTACGAAGGGTTGATGACCGAGGACGTCAACGCCGAGCCAATCCTGGGCGCCGCCGAAAGCTACGAAGTCTCCGATGACGGCCTCGTCTACACCTTCAAGCTGCGCGACGACGAAAAGTGGTCCGATGGCGAGCCCGTCACCGCGGACGACTTCGTTTTCGCCTTCAAGCGGCTGATGGACCCGAAGAACGCTGCGGAATACGCCTATCTCCAGTACACCATCAAGAATGCCGAGGCGATCAACACCGGCCAGATCGACGATCTCGACCAGCTCGGCGTCAAGGCGACCGACGACAAGACGCTGGAGATCACCCTGGAGCGCCCGACGCCCTATTTCCTCGGCGCACTCACCCACTACACCGCCTATCCGCTGCCCAAGCACCTCATCGATAAGGTCGGCGACCAGTGGGTGCAGATCGGCAACATCGTCACCAACGGCCCCTACAAGCCGACCGAATGGATTCCCGGCAGCCATGTGCTGACCGAGAAGAACGACCAATGGCACGATGCCGACAGCCTCAAGATCGACGGCGTGAAGTTCTTCACGCTGGAGGACAATTCGGCGGCGCTGAAGCGTTATCTCGCCGGCGAGTTCGACATCCTGACGCAATTTCCGACCGACCAGTACGAATGGCTGCAGGAAAACCGTCCCGGCGAAGCGCATGTCGCGCCGTTCGCCGGTCTCTATTACTACGTGATGAACTCCTCGAAACCGCCCTTCGACGACGTGCGGGTGCGCCAGGCGCTGTCGATGGCGATCAACCGCGAGGTGATCGGTCCGCAGATCCTCGGCACAGGGGAACTGCCGGCCTATGGCTGGGTGCCGCCCGGCATGGCCAACTATGAAGGCGAGGACGTCAAGGTCGACTGGGCCGACCTGCCCTACAACGAGAAGGTCGAGAAGGCGAAGGAACTGCTGAGCGAGGCCGGCTACGGCCCCGACAAGCCGCTCAACGTGACCCTGCGCTACAACACCAACGACAACCACAAGCGGATCGCCGTGGCGATCGCCGCCATGTGGAAGCCGCTGGGCGTCAGCGTCGAACTCTACAACACCGAGGTCAAGGTCCATTACGCCGACCTGCGCCAGGGCGATTTCGAGGTGGCGCGCGCCGGCTGGCTGGCCGACTACAACGATCCCGACAACTTTCTGAACCTGCTGAAGTCGGGCATCGAGATGAACTACGGCCAGTGGTCGAATCCAGACTTCGACAAGCTGCTCGACGAGGCCAATGCCGACACCGACATGGCGGAGCGCGCCAAGCTTCTGAAGCAGGCCGAGAAGATCGCGATGGACGATTCCGCCGCCATTCCGATCTACTTCTACGCTTCGCGCAACGTCGTTTCGCCGAAGATCACCGGCTTTGAGGACAATGCATTCGACATCCATCGCACGCGCTGGATGACCAAGGCCGAATAAACTCTGGAGCAGTTTCGACGGGGCGGCCCTGCTGCCTCGTCGTTTCTGTTTAAGAGGCGCATCGCGTATCGCGTCCTCTGCGTCAGATCAATTTCCTTGTGGGATCGAGGCCGTATCAGGCCGCGAAACGGCGACCGCCCGGCGGCCTCGACCGTCGGTTCCGGCGAAGCCTATCGGCGCATTCTCAGCGCCGATGGACGCACGAGCCGTCGGAGGAAGCGTCGGTCCGCGTTTCGTCCGCCTTGATCCACGCCAGGAGAGGTGTCCCTATGCTTTCCTACGCCTCGCGTCGTCTGCTGACGACGCTGCCGGTCATATTGATCGCGATCACGGCGGCCTTCTTCATATTGCGGCTCGCTCCGGGCGGGCCGTTCGACCAGGAACGGGCCCTGCCGCCGGAGGTTCTGGCAAATCTGCGCGCCTACTACCACCTGGATGATCCGCTGGTCTTCCAGTACCTGCGCTATCTGGCGCGGCTGGCGCATTTCGACCTCGGGCCGTCCTTCGTCACCAAGGACTTCACGGTGGCGCAGCAGATTTCCATCGGCCTGCCCTACACCATGACGCTGGGCACCTGCGCCTTCGTTCTGGCCGTGACCGTGGGCATCACCGCCGGCATCCTCGGCGCTCTCTACCAGAACCGGGCGGGCGATTATCTGATCGCCGCCGTGGCGATGACCGGCCTCGTGGTGCCGAACTTCCTGACCGCTCCCATTCTGCAGCTCGTCTTCGGTGTCAATCTCGCCTGGCTGCCGGTCGGCGGCTGGGGCGACGGCTCGCTTCCCTACCTGATCATGCCGGTCACCGTTCTGTCGCTGTCGCACATCGCCCGCATCTCGCGACTGATGCGCGGCTCGATGATCGAGACGATGAATGCCAATTTCATCAAGACCGCCAAGGCCAAGGGCATCGGCCGCCGGCGCACGGTACTGCGCCATGCCCTGCGCCCGGCGCTCACTCCGGTGATCTCCTATCTCGGCCCGGCGGCCGGATATCTTCTCACCGGATCGATCGTCGTGGAATCGATCTTCGGCATTCCCGGCGTCGGCCGCTATTTCGTCGGCGCGGCGCTCAACCGCGACTACGGCATGGTGCTCGGCACGGTGATTTTCTACATGTCGCTGATCCTCGTGCTGAACCTCATCGTGGATCTCACCTACGCCTGGCTCGATCCGAAAGTGAGGACGCGATGACCCTCTACGTGGATAAACGCGAGGCGCTGGAAGAACGCTTCCTCGTTCCCGATACCGACATGCCTGTGGGCAAGCCCCGCTCGCTGATGCGCGACGCCATGCGTCGTCTGCGCGCCAACAAGGCTGCTGTCGGAGCGTTGATCGTCCTCACCCTGATCATCCTCCTGGCCATCTTCGGCCCCTATTTCATTCCCTTCGACTACGAGACGCCGGACTGGGGCGCCATCCGCGTCCCGCCCTCGCTGGAATCCGGCCACTATTTCGGCACCGACCAGAACGGCCGCGATCTGCTCGCCCGCGTCTTCTACGGCACTCGCGTTTCGCTGACGGTGGCGATCATCGCCACGTCCGTCTCGGTGACCGTGGGCGTCCTCTATGGCGCGCTGGCAGGCTTCATCGGCGGACGCGTCGACCAGGCGATGATGCGCTTCGTCGACGTCATGTACGCCTTGCCCTACCTGCTCTTCGTCATCCTCCTCATGGTGATGTTCGGCCGCAACGTCTTCCTTCTGTTCGCCGCCATCGGCCTGCTCGAATGGTTGACCATGGCGCGCATCGTGCGCGGCCAGACCCTGTCGCTGAGAGAACGCGAATTCGTCGAGGCGGCGCGGGCCTCGGGCGTGGCCACCTTGCCCATCATCCTGCGCCATATCGTGCCGAACCTTGTCGGTCCGGTGGTGATCTACGCCACCCTGACCATTCCGGAGATCGTCATCACCGAAAGCTTCCTGTCCTATCTGGGCTTCGGCGTTCAAGAGCCGCTGACCTCGCTCGGAACGCTCATCTCGGAAGGCGCCGGCGTCATGCAGGTCATGCCCTGGCTGCTGTTCTTCCCCGGTGCCGTGCTTGTCTCGCTGCTCCTGTCCTTCGCCTTCATCGGCGACGGCCTGCGCGACGCCTTTGACCCGAAGGATCGGTGACGATGGATACCATCCAAGCTCCCCTCCTCTCGCTCGACGGCTATACCGTCGCCTTCGATACGCCCGACGGGACCGTGCAGGCGGTGAGCGGTCTCGACCTGGAAATCCACGTGGGCGAGACCGTTGCGGTGGTCGGCGAATCCGGGTCCGGGAAGAGCCAGACCTTCAACGGCGTCTTCGGCCTGCTCGCCGGCAATGCCAGGACCGCCGGCGCGGCCAAGTTCTCCGATGCCGGCGACCTGCTCGCCAAGACGCCGGAGCAGCTCGACAAGGTCCGTGGCCGCGACATGGCCATGGTGTTCCAGGATCCGATGACCGCCCTCAATCCGGCGATGAAGATCAAACGGCAACTGGCCGAGACCCTGGAGATCCACCGCGGCATGAGCCGCCGCGAGGCCGAGCGTGAGGCGCTCGTGATGCTCAAGAAGGTTGGCATTCCCGATGCCGAGCGGCGCATCAACCAGTATCCGCATGAGCTGTCCGGCGGCATGCGCCAGCGCGTGGTCATCGCCATGGCGCTGCTCTGCCGCCCGAAGCTGATCGTCGCCGACGAGCCGACGACCGCGCTGGACGTGACGATCCAGGCCCAGATCCTGGACCTGTTTCGCGATCTCACCATCGATTCCGGCACGGCGCTGGTGCTGATCACGCATGATCTCGGCGTCGTGGCCGGCATCGCCGACCGCGTCGCCGTCATGTATGCCGGGCGGATCGTCGAGGAAGGCGTGGTCGATGCCGTCTTCGAGCGGCCGGCGATGCCCTACACCGCCGCCCTGATGCGCTCCATTCCCCGCGTCGACCGGGAGGCCGAGGCCGTCGAACCGATCCCCGGGCGTCCGCCGAACCTGATCCATCCGCCGTCGGGCTGCGCCTTCCATCCGCGTTGCCGCTTCGCCGAGGAGAAATGCGTGCGCGAGCGTCCGCCCCTCGATACCGTCGAAGCGGGACGCCGAGCCGCCTGCTGGTTCCCGTTTATCGATGCACAGGCCGGTACGGCAGCCGAAGCAACCGCTCGGGAGGCGCCCCATGGCTGATGCCCTGCTATCGGTCGAAAACCTGTCCACAGTCTTCGAACTGCGGGCTCGAAACCCGTTTGCCGCGACACCCAAGCTCAAGGCGGTGAGCGACGTCTCCTTCGACCTCAAGGAAGGCGAGACGCTCGGCATCGTCGGCGAATCCGGCTGCGGCAAGTCGACCCTCGGCCGTTCCATTCTGCGGCTGATCGAGCCGACGGCCGGCCGCGTGGTCTGGCAGGGCCGCGATCTCACGCATCTCTCCGACGAGGAAATGCGCAAGGCGCGCCGCGACCTGTCGATCATCTTCCAGGATCCGATCGCATCGCTCGATCCGCGCATGACGGTCGCCGACATCATCGCCGAACCCCTGCGCGTCGCCGAGCCGAAGCTCGACCGCAAGGCGCGCCGCGAACGGGTGACCAAGGCGATGGAGGAAGTCGGCCTGGCGCCGGAGATGATCAACCGCTATCCGCACGAGTTCTCGGGCGGCCAAGCCCAGCGCATCGGCATTGCGCGTGCGATCATCACCGAGCCGAAACTGATCGTCTGCGATGAGCCCGTTTCCGCGCTCGACGTCTCGATCCAGGCACAGATCGTCAATCTCTTGAAGGGTCTGAGAGATCGGCTGGGCCTGACGCTGATCTTCATCAGCCACGACCTGTCGGTGGTGCGCCTGGTCTCCGATCGCATCCTGGTGCTCTATCTCGGACGCGTCGTGGAACTCGGGCCGCGGGCCGAGGTGTTCGCCCGGCCCGCGCATCCCTATACGCGCGCGTTGCTCTCGGCGGCTCCGATTCCGGATCCCAAAGTGGCACGGCAACGCGAGCGGATCGTGCTGCAGGGCGATCCACCCTCGCCCATCAATCCACCCTCGGGATGTGCCTTTCACACCCGATGCCCGATCGCCCGGCCGGTCTGCTCGGAAACGCCGCCGCCGCTGGCGCCGGTGGAAGAGGGCCACGTCTCGGCGTGCCTGTTCGCCGACGAGGTGGTGGCCGAAGCCGACAATCTGGCCGCTGCCGCAGACTAGGCGCAGATCTCCAGGTCGGCGACCACGAGATGTCGCGTTGGGATGTCCGCGCCTTCTCGGCTGCCGATAGGCCGCGATGGGTGGGCGGGCAGCGGACAAGGGCAGGCCGATAGGTAACGCGTCGTTCGCCGAACCAGCGAATGGGTCGTGCCAAGTGGGGCAGTCGGGTCACGGAATCGCCGCTGCCGACCGATCGTTTCGAATCGACGCATTCTTTTAGCGCGGTCGAAAAAGTTCGATGGCAGAAGGAGCCGTGACAACACAGGAGCCTTCTGATGCGAGAAAAATGGGGAAAGTGGCGGACACCGGGACGGATGGTTTTCCTGGTGTGTCTGATCGCGTCACTGCCCGCCGCCGTGACGCTGGGATACGCCCTGGCGCCAAAGGAAGACCTAGCGGCCGCCGCTTCGGCGCGAACGGCCGAGCGTGACGCTCGAGACTGGGACACCCTGGTCCAGCGGACTCAGAACAGGCTGAGTAACCGATAGTCGCTTTGATGCGGATGAAACCCGGCGCGCAGCCACGGCGCCGCGCGCTTCATGCCGGAACGGCATGATCGCCGCAGGCCGAAAGAAAAACGCCGCGGACGCCCCAGAAACGGACGACAAAGCATCTGGATTTTCTTGAAAATGCTGGTCGGAGTGGCAGGATTTGAACCTGCGACCCCCTCGTCCCGAACGAGGTGCGCTACCAGACTGCGCTACACTCCGTGACCGGCGGGTGGGGATATAACCGACCCATCGCCGGCCCGCAAGCGCCAGAAGCCATCGGAAGCGGTCGAATTGTCACGTCGCATCATCTTTCTGGTTGACTGCCTGGAATCCAGCCCCGTTTCGCCAGCCTCCCCATCGGAGACCGGCGAAACGGGCCATGTGGATAGCCGTCTCAGTGCCGAAGCGCCCGCAGCTTGCCGAAGACGATGGGCGCGGCGATGGCGCCGATCAGCAGGCAGCCCATGATGATCGTCACGATGATGCCGGGAATGTTGAGGAGCCCCAGGCCGAAGGTCAGCATCCCGACGATGAAGACCGAGATCACGATCCCCGGAATGGTGCCGCTGCCGCCCATGATCGAGACGCCGCCGAGCACCACCATGGCGACGGCCTCCAGTTCCCAGCCGAGCGCCATGTTCGGCCGCGTCGAGCCGATGCGCGAGGTGAACAGCACTGCCGCCAGCCCCGCCATCGCTCCGTTCAGGACAAAGAACCAGAAGCGGTAGGTATCAACCTTGACGCCGCTGTAGAGCGCCGCCTGCGGGTTGTTGCCATAGGCGAACAGCGAGCGGCCGATCACCGTGCCGTGCAAGAGCACGGTAAAGAGCACGGCGAGCACCAGGAAGATGATGAACTCATACGGGATCAGGTCGAACATGTACCCCTGCCCGAGCACCCAGAAATCGCTCGGATAGGAGGTGTAGGCGCCGTCGCCGAGCACGATGGTGGAGATGCCGCGAAACAGCGACATGGTGCCAATCGTCACCACGATGGCCGGCACCTCGAAGCGCGTGATGATCGCGCCGTTGAAGGCGCCGGCCAGCGCGCCCACGGCAATCCCTGCCGCCACCAACTCGGGAGTTCCCCAGCCGAGCGACGCCAGGAAGCCCATGGCGGTCGACGCCAGCACGATGATCGAGGCGACCGACAGATCGATGTCGCGTCCGATGATGATCAACGCCATGGACAGCGCGATGATCGCCTTTTCGGAGAAGTTCTGCGTCGAATCCATCAGGTTGTAGATGTCGAGGAAGTAGGGCGACGAGAACGCGTTGATGACGCAGATCCCGGCCAGAATCGCCAGGAGCACGAGCTCCCAGCGCCCGACGAATCGAAGCGAACGCTTCGGCTTGGTTCCCACCGGCATGTCCTCCCGATGCTCCACCGCGCTCATGACGCCACCTCCGCCGCGGCCGAAGCCTGCACCTGCTTGAGAATCAGTTTGCCCTTGCGGCCTTCACCGCGCGAATTGAGGATCACCGCCGCCAGGATCACGGTGCCCGAGATCGCCATCTGCCAGAACGGCGAGACGTCGATGATCGGCAGGGCGTTGAAGATGATGACGAGGAACAGCGCCCCGAGCACGGTGCCGGGTACCGTGCCTTTCCCGCCCGCCATCGAGACGCCGCCGATGACGCAGGCCGCCACCGTCTGCAGTTCGAAGCCGAGCGCGACTTCCGTATAGGCCACGGCATAGCGGGCGACCCAGAGGTAACCGCAGAGCCCCGCGATCGTACCGATGACCGTGTAGACCAGCATCTGGTTGTGGGTGTTGTCGATGCCGACATATTGCGCGGCCACCGGATTGCCGCCCAGCGCATAGAGCTCGCGGCCCTTCTTCATGTGGTTGAGGAAGATGGCCATTGCAGCGATCACAAGCACGGCGATCCACACGATGATCGTGATGCCCCAGAGCCGACCGGTGGGAAAGCCGATGAATTGCGGCGCCATCTCGTGGGCGTTGACCCACTGGCCGCCGCTGACCAGGAAGACGGCGCCGCGATAGACGCTCATCGTGCCGAGCGTCATGACGATCGGCGGGATGCCGACATAGGCGATCATCGCTCCGTTGAGCGCGCCCAGCAGCATGCCGAGGCCGATGGCCACCGCCAGCGTCTGATAGACCGGCATCTCGGGAAACGCCTTGGACAGGAGCGCGGTGACCATGCCGGTCAGCGCGATGTTCGAGGCCACCGACAGGTCGATCCCCCGCGTCATGATCGCCAGCATCTGAGCCAGCGCGACCATCGCCAGGATGCCGCTGTCGGTGATGATGGTGTCCACGCTGGCGGGGCTGAGGAAGACCGGCGCCCGAAGCGTGATGAGCGCGACGATGGCGGCGATGATCACCGCCAGCAGGAATTCACGCTGCTGAATGAGCCGCTGCATGGGGCACCTCCGATGCCGGCGTTGCAAGGGTGAGGCCCGTGGCCGTGGCCACGATGGACTCGGCGTCGAACCGGGCTCGCGGCACTTCGCGAACGATGCGGCCGTGCGCCATCACGAGGATGCGGTCGGCCATGCCCATCAGTTCCGGCAGTTCGGAGCTGACCATGACGACCGAGAGCCCCTCCTCCACCAGTTCTCCGATGAAGGCGTGGACGGCGGCCTTGGAGCCGACGTCGATGCCCTTGGTCGGCTCATCGAGGATGATGATGCCCGGCCGCGTGGCCAGCCACTTGCCGATCACCACCTTCTGCTGGTTGCCGCCCGACAGTTCGCGGACCGCCTGCGCGATGCCCGAGCACTTGATCGACAGGCGCTCGGCAAAGCGATGGCTCATCTCCGTCTCTGCCGCACCGTTGAGGAACGGACCCCGGGCCAGTTTTCGCACCGACGGCAGAGTGATGTTGTCGCTGATCGACATCGGCAGGATGGCGCCGCTCTGCTGCCGGTCCTCTGGCACATAGACCACGCCCTGCTCGATGACGCGGCGGGGCGAGGTGTGCGCCATCGGCCGGCCGTGCAGCTGGATGCTGCCGCGCGTCACCGTCTTCAGGCCGAAGATCGCCTCCATCAGCTCGGTCCGCCCCGAGCCGACCAGGCCGTAGAAGCCGAGGATTTCGCCCTTGCGCAGGGTAAAGGAGATGTCGGCGAACTCGGTTTCGTTGCCGAGGCCGGCGACCTCCAGCACCGGGTCGCCGATCATCACGTCGGGCTTGGGGAAAACCTGGGTGATGGATCGACCGGCCATCATACGGACCAGTTCCTCCTCGGTCACCTCGCTGATACGCCCCTGGCCGACGAAGCAGCCATCGCGAAACACCGTGTAGCGATCGGCGATGCGGAAGATCTCGTCGAACTTGTGCGAGATGAAGAGGATCGCCTTGCCGTCCGCCTTGAGCCGCTCGACGATGGCGTAAAGCTCCTGAATCTCCTGCATCGACAGGGCCGCGGTCGGCTCGTCCATGATGATGACCCGGGAATCGTGGGACAGCGCCCGGGCGATCTCGACCAGGTGCTTTTGCGCCACGCTCAAAGCCTTGAGCGGCGTATCGGCGGAAATGTCCGATTCCAGGCTCTTCAGGATCTCGTCGGCGCGCCGGTTCATCGAGGTCCAGTCGAGAAACCGGGCGCGACGATGCAGCAGATGCCCCATGAAGATGTTTTCGGCGACGGTCAACTCGTCGAACATCACCGTTTCCTGGTGCACGGCGGTGATGCCGTTGGCCCAGGCGTCCTGCGTGCCGTGCAGCGTCACCGGCTGTCCGCTGACCACGATGCGGCCCGCATCCGGCCGGTAGATGCCCGTCATGATCTTGACGGCGGTTGACTTGCCGGCACCGTTTTCGCCGACCAGCGCCATGACCTCGCCGGCTCGCAGATCGAGGTCCACGCCGTCGAGCGCCCTGACCCCGCCGAAGTGCTTCTTGACGCCTTCCAGCGACAGGATCGGCGGCGATGCCTCTGTCCTATCATCCATCATACAGCCCTCCCGTCCCTCGCGCGCCGGACGGCCGAGCGCTTCATCGGCCGGCAGTCGGATCTCGCGTATCCGGACGTTGCATGTTCGAGAGAAAGGGCCGGGAGGGCTCAGTTTGGAGGCGAGAGGCAACACCTCCGCGCCCGGCACTCCCGACCAGTTCGGCCGTTCAGAAGAACTTGGCGTATTCGTCGACGTTCGACTTGTCGTAGACGAAGGGCTCGGCCATCGGGGTTTCGCCGCTCTCGCCGATCGTCAGCGTGCCCATGCGGCCGACCGGCACCTCGGTGCCCGGCTCGCCCGTCGCCTCTTTCTTGGCGATCTCGTAGGCCGCGTAGACGGCCGTGTAGCCGAGATCGACGGGATTCCAGATGGCGAAGGTGTCGACCGCGCCGGAATGGACATGACCCGCCATTTCAGACGGGAGTCCCAGCCCGGTGACGTAGAGCTTGCCGACCAGGCCTTCGTCGGTGACGGCCTTGGCCGAAGCGGTGATGCCGACCGTCGTCGGGGCGATGATCGCCTTGAGGTCGGGATGCTTGCGGATCAGGCCGATTGCCTCGCGGTAGCTCTTGTCCGACTGGTCGTCGCCATAGACGACGTCGACCAGCTTGAGGCCCTTGAACTCGTCCTCTTGCTCGAGCTGCTGCTTCATGGCGGCGATCCAGGCGTTTTGGTTGGTCGCCTGGGCGGTGGCCGAAAGGATCGCGATCTCGCCCTCGCCGCCGATGGTCTTCGAGGCCATCTCGAGCTGTTTGCGGGCGATCAGGTCGGTGCTGGACGGTGCGATGTGGATGACACGACCATCCGCCGAAATGCCGGAATCGAAAGAGACGACCGGCGTCCCACGACGCATCGCCCGGCTGGTGATCGGCACCAACGCATCGGGATCGTTGGCCGAGACGACGATGGCATCGACGTTCTGGGCGATCAGGGAGTTGATGATGTCGATCTGGCCTTCGGCGGTCGGGGTCGTCGGTCCGGTATAGATCAGTTCGACGTTGCCGAGTTCCTTCGCGGCTTCCTCGCCGCCGTCACGGGCGGCCTCGAAGAAGCCGTTGCCGAGATTCTTCACCACCATGGCGATGCGCATGTCCTGGGCCGAAGCCGCGCTCGCCAGCATCGATGCGACGGCCAGAGCCGACGCGAAAAGCCATTTCCTACCCATGGATTCTCCTCCTCTTGGGCTGATCAAGTCATGCGGGCCAGATCCTCCCGGTCCGCATCCTCACCGACTGCGACAGCACTTTGAAACCTTCGCCATCGCGACTAAGGCAGATAGAAAACCTCCTTCAGTTCTTCCGAAACCGGACTGTTGTCGGGATTGGCGGCCATCACGTCCGTCATGAAGGCCCACCATTTCTGGCAGACCTCCGTGGACGCGACGGCATCCCAGCGCTCCTGGGATTCGATTTCGACGCTGGCGAACAAGAGATTGCGCTTGGCGTCGAGAAAGATCGCGTAGTGATGCGCGCCATGCTCCTTCAGGACCTGGACCAACTCGGGCCAGATCTCGTCGTGACGGCGCTTGTATTCGTCATGGCGGTCGGGAAAGACCTGCATGACGAACGCTTTGCGGATCATGAGGCTCGGCCTTTCGGTTCCGCCAGCTTCCAGTCCTCCAACGCCATCGCCTCGGGCAGCGGATCGACGCCGAAGCGCTCGGCCAGCGCCATGAGATTCTTGGTGGTGATGGTCTGGCGCATTCCGCCCATGGATAGCACCTTGACCAGGACCTCGGACGCCTTTTCGGCCGTGTCGATCAGACCGAAGGCTTCGTCCAGCGTCTCACCGACACCGAAGACGCCGTGAAACGGCCAGAGCGCCAGCGTATGATGCTCCATCAGCTTCGCGGTGGCGTTGCCGATGCGCTCCGTGCCCGGAACGTCCCATTCCATGGTCCCGATGCCGCGCGGGAAAACGACCAAACATTCGGTGCTGACCTCCCACAGCGCCCGGGTCACGTTGGCGGGCGATAGATCCAGCACGTAGCTCAGCGCCAGCAGGTTGGTGGCATGGCAGTGCATGACCACGCGGTCGACGCCATCGGTAACGCGCTGCCGGGTGCGATGCGACTTGAAATGCGCGGCCAACTCCGAGGTCGGTCCGCCGCCGTCCTTGTAGCCCCACAAGACCTGCACCGAGCCGCCGTCCGGCATGACCCTGACGACGCCCAGATTGTTCTCCGGGTCGAGCTGCACGTTGCGGAAATACTTGCCGGTACCGGTGACGATGAAATACTGGCCGGCCAGTTCCGGGATCGGCTCGCGGATCTGCACGACACGGCCTTCCTGGTCCCAATGCGGCAGGTAGAGGCGCACGTCCTCTTCGGTCAGCCGCATCGAAACGTTGCCGCCGTTGCGTTCGTCCCAGCCCTTGAGCCACATGTCGCTCGTGGCCTTGACCATGGCGGTCACGAACCAGGACTCTTCGGTGTGCATTACCATTTTCAGGCAGCCTTTCGCTCACTCAGCACATCACGTTCATATCGCCTGACGGCATCGAGCCAAGCCAAGCCTACGGGGGCACCGCGGCTGAGACAGTAGAAGTCCCAGACTGCGGTCCAGGGCAGCGACTTCGCCTCTTCCATGAGGGCGAGCCGCGCCGTGAAATCGCCTTCTGCCTCGGCCGCCTTCAGCCGCGCCGTCGGCTCGATCAGCGCCTTGAGCAGGGCCCGGCGCATATTGCGCGTGCCGATGACCCAGGCTGCGACGCGATTGATCGAGGCGTCGAAGAAATCGAGGCCGATCGCCACGCGATCGAGCACCCCGCCGCGAACGATCTCGTTGGCGATCGCCTGCAGTTCGTCGTCCAGAAGCACGACGTGATCGCTGTCCCAGCGGACCGGCCGCGACACATGCAGCAGCAGTTCGCCGACGAACTGCAGCGTGGCGGAAATCTTGTCGGAGATGACCTCGGTCGGGTGGAAATGACCGGCATCCAGGCAGAGCATCGTCTTCCGCGTCGCCGCGTAGCCGAGATAGAATTCGTGGCTGCCCACGGTGTAGCTTTCGGCGCCGATGCCGAAGAGCTTGGATTCCACCGCATCCTTGTGCACGTCGCTCGGCAGAGGTTCGGCGATCACCGCGTCCAAGGCTTCGGCCAGCCGCTCGCGCGGCGCGAAGCGATCGGCCGGCAGGTCCTTCATGCCGTCCGGCACCCAGATGTTCATCACCGACGGCGTGCCGAGCGCCTCGCCGAAGGATGCGCTGATCTTGCGGCTGGCCTGGCAGTGGGCGATCCAGAAGTCGCGCACGGCCTTGTCGGGATGGCTCAGCGTCAGGCCGTCGGCGCTCAGAGGATGCGAGAAGCAGGTCGGGTTGAAGTCCAGACCGACATTGCCCGCTCGTGCCCAATCGACCCAGGCGGCGAAATGCTTCGGCTCGATCGCATCGCGCCCGACCGGACCATCGCTTTCCAGATAGATGGCATGGAGATTGAGCCGCTTCGCGCCGGGGATCTGCGCCATGGCGAGATCGAGATCCGCGCGCAGTTCGGCCGGCGTATGGGCCGCGCCCGGATAGTTTCCGGTCGCCTGGATTCCTCCGGTCAGCGGCCCGTCCGGGTTTTCGAAACCGCGCACGTCGTCGCCCTGCCAGCAGTGCATGGAGATCGGAATCGTGTCGAGCCGCGAAAGCGCCGCGTCGACGTCGACGCCCAGATCGGCATACACATCGCGCGCCATGGCATAGGCAGATCGGATCCGATTTTCGTCGCTCATCAGGCCTCTCCTCCTCACATCTTGGTCGTTGCCCGCGGGAAGGCCCGGAAGCGGGCCCACACCGGCTCGGGGACGGGATTCCGAGCGTTATAGTCCGTCAGCGGAAACGAGCGCCGGATCAGCGCCCGAGCCTCGTCGAGAGATTGCAGCTGGCCCAGCGCGATCAGCTGGACGCAGACATTGCCCAGGGCCGAGGTTTCGCCCGGACCGGCCGAGACCGGCAGCTGGCACGCATCGGCGCACAGCTGGCTGAGCAGTTCGTTGCGGCTGCCCCCGCCGACGATCCGGATCCGCGTGAGCGGCCGCCCGCGCAGGGCTTCGAGCTCTTCCTTCACCTGCCGATAGGAGAGCGCCAAGCTGTCGAAGATGCACCGCGCCAAGGCCGCCGGCCCATCCGGCACCGGCTGATCGGTCTCCGCGCAATAGTCCTGGATCGCCTGCGTCATGTTGGCCGGATTGAGGAAGCGGTTGTCCTCGGGGCAGATCACGCTGCGCCACGGCTCGGCGGAGCGAGCCGCCTCCACCAGATCGGCATAGGCGGGTCGGCCGATTTCGTCGCGCACGCGCTGGATCAGCCATAGCCCCATGATGTTCTTGAGAACGCGATAGCGCCGCTCGTACCCACCCTCGTTCGAGACGTTGAAGCCGCGCGCCTGCTCGTCGGCGAAGGGCGTCGTGCTTTCGATTCCCATCAGCGACCAGGTTCCGGAGCTGATATAGGCTTCGTCCTCGTTTTCGAGCGGAGCGGCTGCCACGGCCGAGCCGGTATCGTGCGTCGCCGGCGCAACCACCTTCAGACCGCGCTGCCCGGCCAGCGTCGCGGCGACGTCACCAAGCACGGTGCCGGCCTCCACGCACGGGGGCATCACGTCGCGGCCGAGACCCGCGACCGCGAGAAGCCCGGCATCCCAGTCGCCGGACGCAACGCTCATCATCTGCGTCGTGGTGGCATTGGTGTATTCGTTGGAAAGCACCCCGCAGAGCCGGAAGTGGAGATAGTCCGGCAGCATCAGAAAATGGCGGGCTCGCTCCATCCAGTCGGGATGCTGGCGCGCCGTCGCAGCCAGCTGGTAGAGCGTATTGAACGGCATGAACTGGATACCGGTGCGCCGATAGATCGACGCCGCCGACAACTGCCCGACGATGTCTTCCATCACACCGTCGGTGCGATGATCGCGGTACGAAACGGCGGGGCCGATCCGGTTCCGATCCGCGTCGAGCAGCACGTAGTCGACACCCCAGCTGTCGACGCCGATGCTTGCCACGGATGCCGAGGCGGCCGCCGCGTGCAGGCCGGTCTTCATCGCCTGCTCGATGGCATCCAGATCCCAGCATTGATGGCCACTGGCTTGGTCCTTGATCAACGGCGTGTCGAAGCGATGCATCTCGCTCAGCGACAGGCCACCGTTGCTCAGGCCTCCGACGATGACGCGGCCGTTGCTCGCGCCAAGGTCGACTGCCACGCATTTGACTGCCATTTCCATCCCGACGGTTCGTTTTCGTCTTTGAAGGCATCATGCCATCAACCGAAGCGGCGATCCTTCGACATTCGGACAGGGATGGCATGTCAGAATGCGCGAAATCGAAGATCGGGACAGAGGCCGCCAGCATGGCAAGGCCTCGCGCCGCCAAGCCCGGAGCCTACGGCCTTTCGCCTGTCTCGCGCGGAGCGCTCGGCCGAATCGCTTATTCCAGAGGGCGGGCCTCGGAGGGCAGCATGATCGGAATGCCGTCGCGGATCGGATAGGCGAGCCGCGCGGCCTCCGAGATCAACTCGTTGGTTTCGCGGTCATAGCGCAACGGTGCCTTGGTCAGAGGACAGACGAGCAGCTCGAGCAGCTTGGGATCGGGGCCCTGATCACTGGTGCGCGACATTGGCTTGTCCTCGGTTCCACCGAAGTCCGCTCTCTCCGGACCGCGGTTCGTCGCCATTATTGGATCGTGTGCGCGTCGCCGTCCTCGCCGGATTCGCGCGCCAGCGCGATTTCGGTGATGGCGACGAGCGTCTCGGCCCGCGTCTTCAGGTCCGCCGCTTCGAGAAGCGCCTGCTTTTCCGCAGGGCCGTAGGGCGACATGATGCAGAAGGCGTTGACCAGCGTTTCGTTCGATGCCTTCGCAACGCTGTCCCAGTCGGCTTCCAGCTGGTTCGCCTCGAGATAGCGCCGGAACACCGCGATCAGCCCGTCGCGGTCGACTTCCGCGGCGCCCGCACCGGTATCGAGGTCGCCGACGAAGCTCGCGATGCGGCAGCGGCGGTAGGGCCGTGCCGCCGCGACCTCCTGGAGGACCCGAAACCGCGCCACGCCATGCAGGCTGACGATATAGCGTCCGTCGCCGGTCTCGCTCAACGACGTGATACGCCCCAGGCAGCCGACGCTGCACAGCTCCGGCTCCCCGGACGCCAACAAGGCGCCATCGAGCCGCGGCTGGATCATGCCGATCAGGCGGTCGTCAGCCATGGTATCGTCGATCATCTCCAGATAGCGCGGCTCGAAGACGTTGAGCGGCAATTGGCCGCCCGGCAGAAGCAACGCACCGGACACGGGAAAGACAGACACCTCCCGCGGGAGATCGGCTTCGACGCTATAGGTCTCGTTGCCCGCTTGAACCAATCCGTGTCTCCATTCAAAGCATCTGGCATTTTCGATCGGGACCGCAGAGCCTCGGGCTCGACGCGCCGCGCATCAGGCCTTCGCCGGCCGCGCCCTGCGTCCCCCGATGCAGGGCGCGGCCGACGTTAGGAAAACAACAGCGTCGACAGCCGGCGCCGGGCGTCCCGAGTGGCCGGATCGGCGGCGCCCCAGGCATCGAAGAGCTCCAGCAACTTGCGCCGCGCGCCGTCATCTTCCCAGCTGCGATCGCGCCGGATGACCTCCAGCAGATGGCCCGCCGCTTCGGCCTTCTGGCCGCGCGCCTGGGCGATCAGCGCCAGATCGTAGCGGGCCTGATGATCGTCGGGATTGCCTTCGATCCTGGCCTGCAGCGCCACCGGGTCGCCGAGACCGGATATCTCCTCGGCCAGTTTCAGCTTGGCCTTGACCGCGGCCACGGCCGGGTCCGACGCCTTGGCAGCCGGCACCTGATCGATGATCGCCTTGGCGTGCGGTGCGTCGCCCAAGGCGAGATAGCACTCGGCCAAGCCACCGGCAGCGGCGGCATTGTCCGGATCGTGCTGCAAGACGGCGCCGAAATACTGGGCGGCGCCGGCGGTATCGCCTGCATCGAGCAGCTTCTTCGCCTCCTCCAGCGCCTCGGCGACCGGATCGGCGCCGCCTCCGGCAAGACGGTCAACGAATTGCCGCACCTCCGATTCGGGCAGCGCGCCCATGAAGCCATCCACCGGCTGGCCGCCGGAAAAGGCGAACACCGCGGGAATCGAACGCACGCCCAGCTGACCGGCGACGGACGGATGCTCGTCGATGTTCATCTTGACCAGCTTGACCTTGCCGCCGGCGGCCCGGACGACGCGCTCCAGCACCGGGCCGAGTTGCTTGCACGGACCGCACCAGGGCGCCCAGAAATCCACGAGCACCGGCTGCTTGCGCGATTCCTGAATGACGTCGGCGGCGAAGCTGGCGGTGGTCGTGTCCTTGATCAGGTCGGCCGGCGCCGCCCCGGACGCCGCGTCGAATCCTGTCAGGCCCGCCGACGGAGCAGAGGGTGCCGGCGATTCGCCGGCGCCGTTGGCGGCCGGTCCGGTCGTCTGCGCGCCGTAGCCGCCGAAGGAGGAACCGTAGGGGTTGTCGCTCATCATGCTTGTCCCGTCTCGCTCGTCTCGTCCGCCTCCAGGGGAACGATCAGCGGCTCGTGTCCGGTGGCCGCGAAGAAGGCCAGAAGATCGTCGCGCCGAATCGTCGTGGTCGCCCCGTTGGTCAGGGGATGGCAATTCACCATATCGTGCACGAGGAGACCCTGATCAAGCACGACGGTCACCGCGCCTTCGGTGTCGTTGACGGCGCCGAACGCGGTGACGGAGCCGGGCTCGACGCCGAGCAGCGCGCGCATGGCGTCGGCATCGGCGAAGGACAGCCGGCCTTTGGCGCCGATTCGCCTGTGCAGTCCCTTCAGATCGACTTCCCGCGACTGCTCGGCCACCACCAGGAAGATCCGCCCCTTCTTGTCCTTAAGGAAAAGATTCTTGGTGTGTCCACCCTCGATGTCCCGGTGAAGCGTCTCGCTCTCGGCCACGGTAAAGACCGGGGGATGGTCGACGGTGGTCGTCTCGATGCCGAGGTCGGCGAGAAAGGCGAAAAGATCGTCGCGGGTCTTGGTCATGATGAAACGAACCGTCGGTCGGACACGGCTTTCGTCTTAGGCGGCTGAAGCCTCCGGCATCAAGGGGGCGGCGTTCGAAAGCGGCGCGTTGGCGCGGCTCTTCGGGGGAAGGAAACGCCGATCCATCGGACCTGCGCATTTTCTGTTGCAATCAGCCGGTCTTTACGCCATATAGCGCCCGTCCGCGGCGCTGGCCGCCGCGCGGAGCGGGCGGGTGTAGCTCAGGGGTAGAGCACAACCTTGCCAAGGTTGGGGTCGTGGGTTCGAATCCCATCGCCCGCTCCAAAAACATCCTTATAAATCAATTGCTTGTAACTACGTCGGCCGCCTTCTTGCTGCTTTGAGTCGATGCCGAGCACGGCATTCAATGCAGATTCGAAGCAGTTGGGAGAAAGTCGCTGGATAGCGATGCGCACATTCGGCGCTTTGATTCAAAGCCGGATGGCCAACTAATGTCGGTCGGTCATCTTCGGCAAAAGGAGCAAGGAAAGGTTCCCGTCCGCCCGCCAACGGAGAGCCGCCAGTGTCCCGATCACTCGCTCTTTGTGTTTTTGAGGCATTGCGAGACGGATTTGATCCGTTCGGCTTGTCCAGATCCGGTAGTGCGGACTGGCTTCCAGCCGAAACTACGAATCTGGGGGTCAGGAGTTCGAATTTCTTCGGGCGCGCCATTCTTTCAAGGACTTAGCTGGGCTTCGCAGACTAGACCCGTTGGTTAGTCTGCGGTTTAGTCTGCGCAAATCGCCTTGAGGTGGGTAGCGGCCGGGCCTCGGCGCATGGAAAATCAAGTGGTGAGAAAGCAGCCTATCTGAGGGCTGCTTTGCTGCGTAGGCACTGCATAGGTTTTCAGCAACTCACGCGACGGCGTAGATGTGCGCTCCGTTCCCATGCTCGTTCGCGGCAAGGCGACCAAGAGCGGCGGCGATCTCCAAAGCGAGACGCGATACAGTATGATCGATGACCGCCCCACGCCAGAGATTGGGCGCCTGGGTCATTGCGGACGCATCCGCCGCCAGATGGACGAGAATGACTTGGCGGTTGAGGAATCTACGCTCGCGGCGAAGAGCGATCTGGTCGCGACGGACGGACAGGTGATTGCGATGGGCGATCCAGAAGAACAGAATGGGCCTCTTCATCCGCACGATCGGCCTCGCACGGGCAAGGACTAAGATCGGCATGACCAACCTCGTCTACAACATCAAGCGCCTGATCTTCCTGAAAGAGACGGCGGCGGCAGCATGAGAGGCCGGCAGCCGGAAGAGGTTCCGTATCGCCGTCGTGCGTGCCCGTGTTAGCACTCGACCGGTCCCGACCGGGCTTCACGCACTCAATATCGCCTCACCCCCGGAACTCCCGGCGTTGATAGAACCGACCAACTGGCGCCGTCCGGGATCTTCGCCTTGCGCCGACTCCACGCATGATCACGAGTGGCTGTTATCGATTTTCTGGCGTGATCTTCATTCTCTGGTGTAATTTTCTTTGGATAGATGCGCTGCAGTCGTCGACGCCCAAAAGGCAGATCATTCCATCCACGCGCCACCGCTAACGGTTAGGGCAATGCCGGTCATGAAATCTGCCTGTGGGGAGGCCAGGAAACCAACAACGCCAGCCACGTCCTGTGGCGTCTCAATGCGACCGAGCGGCGTATCCTTGATGTAGAGGGCTTGCACGTCCTTCTCGGAGATGCCACGCAACTCGGCCTCCCAGGCAATCTCGCGAGTCTGCATGGAAGTGCGCACATAGCCTGGGCACACGGCGTTGACAGTGATGCCCTCGCCAGCAAGTTCGGTTGCCATCGCCTGCGTCAGGCCCACCACTGCGAATTTTGACGCAATATAGTGGGCGAGGAACGCGACCTTGCCGGTCTTGCCGGCGACGCTGGCGGTATTGATGATTTTTCCACGGAGACCACTGGAACGACGCTCCTGCGTAAGCATCTGCCGAGCGATGGCTTGGCTACACAGGAACGCGCCCTTCGCATTCACCTCGAAGTTCTGGTCCCACTCGCGCTCGCTGATGTCGACGAAGCGCTGCATACTGCTGACGCCGGCATTGTTGCACCAGATATCGATGCCCCCTGTTTTGGCGACGATTGCCGCAACGGCTGTGTCGATGGAAGAGCGGTCCGTTACATCCAGCTTGATGGCGCGCATGTTGCGCTGGACGGCTGCGGCCTCGGCCTTGGCGGCATCACGGTCGCTGATGGTGACTGACGCACCAAGTGCACTCAGTGTCTCGGCGATAGCGAGGCCGATGCCTTCGCCCGCGCCCGTCACGACGGCGAACTGGCCACCGAGGGGGAGTGAAGCACTCATTCTGGACTCCTTGTCGCTGGAGGAATGGAGAGGAATTCGATCGAGTCAAACAATTTTGTAGCCCAACTCTGACGTTGGTACAACCTAATCGAGGCGCTCAAAGTTCGATTCTAACATATTTCAATCATTTCCTACCACCCCGACCCCGGTTTGGTTGGCTTCGCCCAGAACCGAGCGAGCCGCCTCGCCCTGGTCATGCACTCAGAGCGTCCACGACCGAGGAAGAGCAGGATGGTGGATGTTGTGCCGACTGGCAAAACCAGGCAAGGCTGTCCCCGATAGGCAGCTGACGGACAAGACATGACATTCGCGCGTAGGGAACGGCAGAGGGCGTTACTCGAACATTTGAGCGAACGCGGCACGGGTAGCATCGCCGCGCTCTGTAAGCAGTTCGACGTTTCCGAGATGACCATCCGGCGCGATCTCTCAGAACTCGAGAAGGAAGGCCATTTGGTGCGCACCCACGGTGGCGCAAAGCTGATGGAATCCTCGTTCTTCGAGGTCTCCTTCGCCGACAAGAACACTCACTTTATCCACGAGAAGAAGCGTATCGCGCAGGCGGCAGCGCAGCTGGTCGCCGACGGCGACAGCATCATCATCGATTCCGGCACGACCACGGGCTATTTTGCGCGCGAACTGACCGAGCGGCGCGTCACGGTCGTGACAAATGCGCTCAATGTTGCTGCGGACCTCATCGACAGCCGCCAGATCGACATCCACTTTTCCGGCGGGGCTCTTAGACGCGTGTCAGTCGCGGCGGTGGGCCTTACCGCCGCGCGCTTCTTCGAATCCTATCGCTGCGACCGCTTCTTCATGGGCGTGGAGGGTATCGACGAAGCCGGCACGTTGACCGTTCCGGACGTGCAGGAAGCGCTGGTCAAGCAGAATATGATGCGCGCCGCCCGCGAAATCGTCATCCTTGCCGACCATTCCAAGCTCGGTCGCAATTCGTTAGGCGTCATCGGCTCGCTCGAACAGGTCAGCACGCTGATCACCAGCCGCGAGGCGAACCAGGAAATCGTAACCCGGCTCGAACGCTATACGCGGGTGATTACCGTCTGATCAGGGATTACCGCTGACCGGCGAGTGGAGCCGAGATCGGTGATGCCGACCGACGCCCGATGACTCAGCTCGCGCCATCGCTTGCCAGGGAAGGCCGCGGCGTAGGCAAGTCTTCGCGCTTGCTCAGCGACCATGGCGCCTTCCGAGCATCCCAGCGCTCGTGATCCTTGCTGCTGGCCTTGCCCTCGGCGGTTCGATGGGTTTTGCTCGCCCCGACTCACAAATGTACGGGCGTCTGCGGAAATCCCCCGAAATGCGTGCACGTGAGGGCTGCGGCGTCCCTTCCTGCTTCAAGGCATTGCTGAAGGCTCCCGCCCGAAAGACGCCTGGCGATGAAGCCCGCAGCGAATGTGTCGCCAGCTCCTGTGGTGTCGGAAATCTCGACGGGCAAGATTCCCGTCTCGGCCACGATGACGCCGTCGGTCGCGACACTGCCCATGGCGCCCCGAGTGACAACCGCAAGTGCGGCGCCCTGCGCGAGATATCGCTTCGCAAGGTCAAGGGCGGCATGGGGTTCGGAACCGGCCGAGCCGAAGGCGATCGTCAGTCCCTCACAGCCAGGATTGACGGTGATGTCCTGGGAGACGCTGACGCCTGCGCTCCCGAGCCGGCGCTTCAGGTCTCCGCCGTCGTCCAGCCAGCCGATATGGACATGGCTCATCGAGAGCAAAACCTTGAAATCGGCCTCGGTCGGCCGGTAGACGCGGCAAACGCCGAACTCCTCGAAGGCGATGATGCGGTCGCCGCTTTCGTCGATATCCAAGTTGGTATACGCGGTGACGCCTTCGGTGATCTGGACGTGATCGGTGTTGAGGCCGTTATTCCTAAAGCAGTCAAGCATCCGGCGGCCATTGTCGTCTGTTCCCACGGCACCGAAGTACGCAGTGCGGAGGCCCTGCTTGCGAAGATGGACCGCAACGTTGACAGCGTTGCCTCCGATTGCCGCGAGTCCCACCGGCGGCAGATAACGATCGATGCAGTTATCACCAACCGTCGCGACTTCGAACTCAGGCATTGCGTGTTCCTCAAGATGAATGACGAGATGGGCTTCGCCGGACTCGTGCGCCAGCGTTCGCAGCACAGTCAAACACCGCCACGTCGGCCGGCCAATGGCTTCCGCGGCTTCGTGAGGCGGCCCGCTTCATAAGAAGGGACTCACGTCCATGTCCTCTATGGCCGTTCAACTGAGCGCTGCGCCGCGCCGGCATCCGCAGAATGCGCGGCCGACGGCGAGAACGCATCGACAAGCCCCGAAAAATCGTTGCATGAGCTGCAAGAGAGCAAGAGCTCGAATAGAGGCTTCGACTCGGCCTCGCTCAAAAGATTCGCCGCACATGCCGCGAACTTCGCAAGCAACGCCGAATCATTGAGCGGACTGCCGGCGCTGCCCGGAACTGCGGGGCAATACGTTTCGAACCGCCTGCCATCGCGGAGAACGAGCGCCACGCGGGACGCGACGGAAATGCCGCTTGGCCCTCGCGGCAAAGCGCAATCATGGATGGCCTCGACACGCTCCATCATCTGCAGCACAGTCGGATCCTCTAGCGCTGCATCGGTGAATTGGCTGATCCCCACCCGACCGAAGACCGCCGCCGCTGCCAACGCGTATGGCAGACTGAACTTTGCCTGAGCCGGGGTCTTAGGCCGATCATAGACCAGGATGCCGAAGACTCCCGGGTCGATGTGGCACGCGATGCGCTCGATGTCAGCAGCATCGACATGATTTTCGCGAGCCAGTTCGAGAACACCGCGAATCGCACTATGGGGAGCCGTGCAGCAGGGATAGGCCTTGATGATCATGCCGCCAGCGGAGAACCCGTAGGGCTTGCCGAAGCTGCTGATGGCGGTTTTCAGGCGCGACAGGTCGCCTCCCTGGAGTGCGACATAACCCTTCGGCCCTAACAAGCTGCCGGCTGCAGACTGAAGGCCCGCCGCGGCGCATTCAGCGGCAAAAACGCCGTTGGCAACCGCCTGACCAACCTGCAGCGGCTTGGTGTGACTGCCAAAATTGCTGCGGATGCCGCCCGCGAACGAGGCTGCCATGCCGAGTGCGCTGCGCATGGCTTCGACATCAAGACGAAGGAGACGTCCGGCAGCTGCACAGGCGGCGAAGGTTCCCAGCGTCGCTGTCGAGTGCCAACCGCGCACATAGTGGCTCGGGTTAATCAAACGGGCGATAAACGTCGCCAACTCGGTGCCCGTGAGATAGGCTCGGAGCACGGCCGCACCCGCAATTCCTGGTTCACTGTCGCCGACGATCGCCGCAGCCGTCATCGCCGTGACTGTCAGATGGGCCATAGTGATGTCCGTTTCGTCGTCGTCGAAATCGTGCCAATGAGCAGCATAGGCGTTGATGAGACCGGCCTCGCGCAGCGACACCCGCCGCCGCGTACCCCATATCCGAGCTGATCTGGATGCGCCTGAAGCGTTGCGGCAGAGCGCCGCCAGGACACCGACAGACGGCTCTTCGGCCGCGGCGAAGGCGACCCCGACCAAATCGGCGAAATGGCGGGCAGCCTTTTCCATTTCCGCTTTGCTAAAGTCCGGAGCCGCGCCGCAGACCATCTCGGCGAGAAGGTGTTCATGATCCATATGATGCTGATCCATTGGCCCTGCCTCCAGGCGTCGGGATAGTCGGTCACCTTGCTCGCGTCTGCCCGGCTCGACAGCTTGTGACCGCCGACCCGGCGGCGAGCGATGTCGCCTCGGCGGCTGCGACGTTGGCCATCGGCACTGACGCGCCGTCGAGGATGAGTGTCCGCCGCCACCTGGATCGACGACAGACATGAGAAGTCTCAGTACGAGACGCGCTTGTAATACCGGCGTGTCACCAGCGGATGGTTCCGCATGACTTCCAGATGGGCGCTCACACGTTCCAGAACGGTGGCAAGAACGATCGGAGACACCAGGCCGCGCACCTCGGCAGAAATGCCGGGGAGGGCAAATTCTTTGCTGTCGAGAATCGTGAACTTATCGGTATAGCTGGGCGCGAACTTTTCAACCCGCTCCGCAAGCGGGCGAGAGGCGTCCTCGCCCTTGAACAGCACGACGCTGACACCCTTTTCAACAAGCTCAAGGGTGCCATGGAAGAAATCCGACGAGTGGACCGGGCGGGTGCGGATCCACTGCATTTCTTCGAGAATGCAGGTGGCATAGTACAGTGCGGAAGTCCAGGTATTTCCGCCACCTGTAAAGATGTGATAATCCGATGCGGCGATGCGCGAGGCGAATTCCTCGGCTTTGGGCTCGAATACGCGTTTCACTTCCAAAAGCAGCTCGGGAAGGCGCTTCAGTTCCGCGACGATGCTGGCGTAATGATCAATCTCGTTCCGGAACTTCATGATCGACAGGGCGACCAGGAGCGACTGCAGGTAGAAGGATTCGCAGGACGTGTCGTCTTCGGCGAAATTGACAAACGCCTGATCGCCACCCTTGCCCAGAGGAGTTTCCTCGTGGCCGACGAAGGTGAAGATGGTTGCGCCGATTTCCTTGAGTTTAGCGAGCATCGCCACGCTTTCCTTCGTTGTACCGGAAAGCGAGGGCATGATGACAATCGATTTACTCGTTAGGTTTGCGGAGCCTGCGAGAATAAGCTCGGCCGGGTAATCGATGAAGACCGGAAATTTCGAACGGCGTTGCAGCAACTGATAGGAGGGCTGCATGAGATAGGCGACGCCGCCGGTTCCCAAAAAGAAAAGGTTCTCTGCTCCCGAATCGAGCGCTGACGCAATGGCGTTGTCGATGCGCTCGGCGAGAGCAACGGCACCCGACTGGATGCGCACGAAGCGAGCCTCGTCAAAATTAAGCATGGCAAGTTCTTTCACGTTGCAAGAAAAGAAATCAGGCCGCGAGTGCCTGGATGGCGTCACGAAGACGCTGGTTAGCGAGATCGAGACCACGCCGACGGGTCATGACGAAATCGATGTCTTGGCTACGCTTCTCCGCCAAGGCCGCCAGCATCCGCCGGACCTCGGAAGGCGCGGTGCCACCAAGTGTGGTGCGCGCATGGACGGACCGCACCGGATCGAGGCAGCCGCGGACAAATTCAGGCGTAATCGCCAACGCGCGACCGAGTTCTTGCTCAGCGGACGCGTTGATGGTTTCCTCCGTCAATCCGCTCGCATCGAGCCCGGCGTCGATCGCGCGCTGCACCGCGCCGCCGACGACGTGGTGCGCCTCTCGGAACGACAGGCCGTGTTGACGGACCAGACCGTCGGCAAGATCCGTGGCGGTCGAGAAGTTTTCGTAGCACTTCTGCTCGAGTCGACCCTTTTTAAGCTCGATGCACTCGAAGACCAGCCGAAGAAGCTCCATTCCATCCACGAAGAGACCCAGCGACGGCCATGCGTCATAGATGCCCTCGCGGGTGCAATCCAAGCCAATGGAGTAGTTACTGCCCTTGATGTTCGCCAGGGCGCCGCTCAGCGCCCCGATGCTGCGCCCAGCTGCTCCGCGGAAATACTCCAGCGCGAACATGTTCTTCTTTTGGGGCATGATGCTGGAGGTGCCCGCAATCCTGTCCGGGAAGGATATTGTCGCGAATTCGTGCCAGAAAGCACTTCCGGCATAAATCGATCACTATCCCTGTTTGAGAACGGGGAGCTGCCTTCTATCCCTCAACATCAAGGGAACGAATTATACGATTTCCCAGCGGACGCCGTCAGCCCAGGCGATCTGCCCGTCCAGATGCAGCGGCGCCTCCGCCACCATCCGGTCGCCGTCCCACAGATACGCCGTGCCGACCACAGGCGGGCGGTCCAGCGCCGCCCCGCCCGGCGTCTTCTGCCAAGTCGAGAGTCGGCCAATTTACTAAAATAATCGGATTAGTCTAATAGAGAAATTACCCTAGCTTCCCCAATAATTCTAGGAACCCCTATTAGAAACGATTTTCTTCCTCTGAAAACAGCGACGGATTCTTTATCGAGAAATAATAAAAAACCTTTGATAATCATCCCTGCCTCAATGGGAACATTTTTATCAAAATAAAATCGAAATTCACGAAATTCGCTTTCCATTTTGGCCATAAGGGGAACATATCCTAGTGCAAATTTATTCTTGGGCCCCCCCTCTTCGATAGAGTAGAATCTTGCTTCGATAGCCATGTCGGGAAAAGATGGAATTTCGATCGTCATCAGAAGGGATCCAAAAATATAGGCTTAACATTCGGCAGAATTTCGTTTGGAACAGCAATTGCATCCACTCCTCTATCCACCGTTGCTCGCATTTCGGGCGTCAATAAAGATCGGTTTATTTCTCCCTTGACAACGATGGTCTGGTTTGTCTCGCCAAGGCGTTTTGCCATTTCACCGTATTGGCGCGCTCCAGCCTCTGTTGACGAAAAATATTTACTTTCCAATCCCCCTGGCGACGGAGTGAATTGACCAGTTGCCTGTATCGAACGAGCTTCCTGCGGACTGACAACACGATAGAGTGTGACGTTATCTGCGCCTCCGGCCGCTGCTAACCCCAGCGGATCCACCCACACCGTCGGGTTCTGTACATAAGCCTGGGGCCGATCCCCGCCGGCGAGGCCGATGGGGTCGGGGCTGGTGTAGTGGCCGGTCAGGGGATCGTAGTGCCGGTGGCGGTTGTAGTACAGACCCGTCTCGGCGTCCTCGTACTGGCCCGGAAACCGCCACGGGCAGGCCAGCGCGTCCGGCGCGCGGGCATGGGCGGGCTTCATGGCGAGGGCGCCGCGCACCTCCACCGCCCGCACCGCGCCCCAGACGTGATGGTCCGCCGCCCACACCAGATGCCCGCGCGCGTCGAACATCTCCTTGGGCGTGCCCAGCGGATCGGTGACCACGGCCAGCATCTCGCCGCCGGGCAGCTCTTTCGCCAGAAGCTGGACACCTCGAAGAACCGACGTTTTGGCGGCATTGAAGAGACGTCATTGGTGATGGCGGCCCGATTTGGGCTTGATCGGTGTGGCTTTGCGGCACTTGGCGCTCATCCGCCATTGGAACTTCAGACCGGTGGCGATTTTGCCGTCATGCGGGCGCACCTCGCCCCTGATGCCAGACGAAGCGGGTGAGATTGTAGGCGAGATTGGCCATGCCGAT